>DASZKU010000174.1:0-27218 GCA_035552815.1 Solirubrobacteraceae bacterium
CAAGGATGTACGTGTCGTGGTCCTGGCCGGCCGGGGGCGACATTTCTGTGCGGGCAACGACCTACCTGAATTCCAATCACTCGATCCGGAGAACTCGCCGGGCCGGATGCTCGAGGTCCGCGAGGCTTTCTTCGCCATCCAGGACGCCCCGGTCCCCGTCATCGGCGCTGTCCACGGGGCCGCGCTGGGGACCGGCCTCGCGATCGCCGCCTCATGCGATTTCGTCGTCGCGGCCGCAGGTACCCGCCTCGGGTGCCCGGAGATCTCGGTCGGAGTCATGGGGGGCGCCCGTCACCTGATGCGACTCGTCCCGCAGCCACTCGCGAGATGGATGTATTTCTCGGGTGAGCCACTCGCGGTCGAGCAGCTCGCGAGCCTCGGGTCGGTCCTCGAGGTTGTCCCCGCCGAACAGCTGATGAAGCGTGCATACGAACGGGCCGGCGCGATCGCGCGGCACAGCCCTGTCGTGCTGAGGTTCGCGAAGCGATCGCTGAACCGCGTCGAGGAGATGCCGCTCCAGGACGGCTACGCGTTCGAGCAGTCCCTCACCGGAGAGCTTTCCGGGCATGCAGACGCCAAAGAGGCCCTCCGCGCTGTCGTCGAGCGGCGTGAGCCCCAGTACTCAGGCAGCTAGCGGTGCTCCCGCCGTCGACCGATGCGAGCTTGACGACCGAGCCTGTCGAGGCATATCGCGCCCGAGCTCGCGAATGGCTGAAAGCCGAACTGTCCTGTGAGGCCGGTGCGCCACCGTCTGGTCGGGCGTGGCAACGACGGCTGTATGACGGGGGCTGGGTCGGGATCCACTGGCCTCGCCAGTACGGCGGTCAGGGTCTGACCATGGCGCACACCATCGCGTTCACGCAGGAACTCGTGCGCGCACGAGCTCCTCAACCGGTCGGGGCGATCGGGCTCGAAGTCGTTGGTCCCACGATCCTTCGCTACGGATCCGACGAGCTGCGCGAGCGCTTCCTCGAACGCCTGCTCGCAGGCGAGGAGCTCTGGTGCCAGGGGTTCTCAGAGCCAGACGCCGGATCCGATCTGTCCAGCCTCCGGACAACCGCGCTGGAAGACCGCGATGATTTGGTCCTCAACGGACAGAAGATCTGGACGAGCTGGGCCACAGACGCCGACTGGTGCGCCGTCCTGGCCCGCATGGACCCGGATGCGCACGCACACCGCGCCATCGGCTACCTGCTGGTCGACATGCACTCCCCCGGCGTCACGGTGCGAGAGATCACCCAGCTCACCGGCGAGCGCGAATTCTGCGAGATCTTCTTCGCCGACGTGCATGTGCCGCGGTCGCAGATTCTCGGCGGTCCGGGTGAGGGTTGGACGATGGCCATGGACACCCTTGGTCACGAGCGCGCCGGATACGCCATTCGACGCGGCATGGAGAACCGAACAGCGTTCCTCGACCTGATCGACGTTGTACGTGGTTGTGACTCCGAGCTCTCTGCGGCGCACGCGAAAGCCCTAGGGGAGCTGTACGTGAGGCTCGAGGTCTTCGACGCCAATGTCGAAGTCACAGTCGAGCGTCTCACGAATGGTGACGTCCCTTCCCCTCATGACTCGGTCGACAAGCTCCTCTTGACCGAAACCGAGCAGTTCCTGTACGAGACGGCGACTGATCTGCTCGGCGCTCTCCGCGTGGTTCCGGATGCCAGCTCCATACCCGACGCTGAGGTGTGGACCAAGGGTCTTCTCTACGGGCGCGCGGCATCGGTATACGGCGGCTCGAGCCAGATCCAGCGCAGCATCATCGCCGAGCGGCTCCTCGGACTCCCGAAGGCGCGATAGCGTGGCGCTCGATTCCGACACCGCCACGGAGTTCCGCCGCGTAGTGCGCGACTCGATGAATGCGATCCTGGCTCGGCCGGGGACGCGCCCGGAGCTCGCCGCCAGCGGATACAGCGACAGCGCCTGGGCAACGGCACGAGACGGCGGCTGGCTTGAGGTCCTCGTTCCAGAGTCCGCCGGCGGCGCTGGACTCGGGCTCCAGGATTACGCACCGATCCTCTCCGAGGCGGGAGCCCACCTGTTCGGTGGGCCGCTGATCGAGAACGGTGCGGCCCTTCGCGCCATCAGCACACACGCGCCGGACCGCGTCGACCTGCTCCACCAATTCGCTCACGCCCCCCTCGCCATCGTCGACTCGGCTGCCACTGGCGACCGGCTCCTGGTCAGCGACGACGGCGTCCTCACCGCCGAGTTGCCTGCGGTCAGGTTCGCGACCAGCGCGCGCTGGCTGCTCGTCGCGTACGTGCGGCGCGGCAACGGCCCAGAGGTCGCAGTGGTTGACGCGCGCAGCTCGGCCGCTGAGGCCAGCCTGCGCCCGAGCTTCGATCCATACAGCGGCTATGCCGCCCTTCGCTTCGACGCGTTGCGTCCTGCGGCCAGCGAGATCGTCTTGTCGGGGGCGCAGGCGCAAGCGCTGGTCGCGGATCTCCGCGCCGCAGCCCGCCTGTTGGCTTCATGTGAGTTGTCAGGGCTGGCGGCCCGTGCTCTGGACATGAGTGTCGAGTACGCGCACCAGCGCCGGCAGTTCGGCCGGACTATCGGCTCGTTTCAGGCGATCCAACAGATCCTTGCCGACATGACGGTGCGCACGCTGTCGCTCCAGGCCATGTGCCAGGCCGCGCTCAAGCGTGCGGACGGGGCCCGCGGAGCCTTCTGCCGCGTGGCGAACGTCGCCAAGGCCTATGCGGCGGTGGCGGCGCGGGAGGTGGTTGAGGCGGCTCTCCAGGTCCATGGTGGCATCGCGTTCACACGCGAGTTCGGCCTGGGCTCGTACTACACGCATGCGCTGGCGCTCCAGGGCTACTACGGCGACCACCACCAACACATGTCCGAGCTCGGAGAGCAGTTGATCAGCGGCGAAGTAGTGGTGGCTTAGGCCTGCCATAGGCCAGCCTCGCTAAGTGGCGGCTGTGATATAAATCCAGAATAGACCGATCGGTCGGTGTAGCGACCGCGCACGGCGAGCAAGCAATGATGGAGGCGTAGAAGATGTCGAGCGATCAGACGACGATCACGGTTGAACCGCGGGAGGTCACGGCTGACGAAGTCGCCCACTTCACCGACCACGGCTGGGTCAAGCTTGACCAGTTCATCGATCCGGCTCTGGCGGCCGAGCTCCTGGACAGCGGCAAGAAGCTGATGGAGCAGGGCAAGGACCAGGACGCGATGAAGGAGGCCAACCTCCAGGCTTGGTGGTCGAGCCGGCGACGCGTGGCGTTGGACGACAAGGCCGAGCCGTTCCGTTCGATGCTCTTGTCGAAGAACCTGAGCAAGGCCGCCCACGACATGATGAATCGCGCTCGCTTGACCGACCGCCAGATTCCGGTCCGGCTCGGATCGGAGACCCTCACCTGCAAGGCGCCGGCCGGGATGCCCGGCAACGAAGCGACGCCCTACCACCAGGACTGGCCAGGGACCCCGTTCGATCGCCGGGGCTCGCTCAATCTCTGGGTGGCTCTAAACGATGTTCCCGCCGAACGCGGCTCCATGCGCTTCCTCTCCGGCTCACACCGCGAAGGTCCGCTGGGACGGATGGGGCGCGCCGAATTCTCGGACGTGACCGAGGAATATCCCAAGCTCACCGAGCTCTACGAATGGTCGCCGGCACACGATCTGAAAGCTGGAGACGCGACCGTCCATGACGGCTGCGTAGTGCACGGCGGACCGGCAAATTCCACGGAGGACTATCGCTGGGCGTGGATCATGATGTTCTTCCCAGACGACGCGCTGAACACCGGGGCCCAGAGCTTCGTGGCCGATGGGCTTGGCATCGAGAACAATACGCACCTTCACCACGCACGACTCCCCCAGCTGTGGCCGTCGTCGGAACTCAGTTAGCCGCGCCGAGAGGGCTGTCGTCTGGCTCGCACTCGGGGTCGCCACCCCGGCCCACTATTCCTGCCTCATGGCGGTGCCGAGCGAGCTAGGTCTCGACGACCCGTCTCGGTCCCCGGCGCTCAGCGGAGAGTCATCGACCCCAGGGCTGCGTCGACCGCCCACGGACATCCAACCCAACCCACGCCCATCGTTCCAGCCATGGCCGGACGCCTCCACTCTCCGGCCAGACAAATCCCCGCCGCGGAGCGTCCGGCCAACCAGCCCCCAGGTCAACCCTGCAACGGCCGACCCACGCCATAGGGTCTAGCCCGACGCCCTCGGCGCCTAGGGAACGCGGATGATGATCTTGCCGAGCTTGCCGCCGGCGACGAAGCGCTCGTAGGCCTCGGCGACCTGGTCGAGCGAATAGGTGGCGGCGACGAGGACCTTGACCGTGCCGGCGGCGAGGAGGGGGAGCACCGAGCGCTCGACGGCGCGGGCGGTGAGGGCCTTCTCCTCGAGCGGCCGCGAGCGCAGCGTGGAGCTGAAGATCCTCCCGCGCTTGATCATGAGCACGCCGAGGTTGAGCTCGGCCTTGGCCCCGCCGCCGATGCCGATGACGGTGATCCGGCCCTCGGTGGCGAGCGCGTTCACGTTCTCGGGCAGGTTGGGAGCGCCGACGAGCTCGAGGATGACGTCGAAGGGGCCGTGCTCGCCGAACCCCTCGCAGGCGATCACCTGCGCGCCCAGGGCGGCGACGCCGTCGCGGAGCTCCTCGCGGCGCACGGTGGCGGTGACGCGGGCGCCGAGCGCGCGACCGAGCTGGACGGCGGCGGTCCCCACCCCGCCGGCGGCCCCGTGCACGAGCAGGCGTTCGCCGGGCCGGAGCCCCGCCTGGGTGAAGAGGGCGTCGTGGGCGGTGGTAAACACCTCGGGGGCGCCTCCCGCCTCCTCCCACGACAGGTTCTCGGGGACGGGCGTGAGTACGCGCTCGTGGGCGAGCACGAGCTCGGCCTGCGCTCCCCCGCCGACGATGCCCATCACCCGGTCGCCTGCGGCGAAGCGCATCGCCTTGGGGCCATGCGCGGTCACCTCGCCGGCGAACTCCATCCCTGGGATGTCCTGCGGGTCACCCGGCGGCGCGGGGTAGCGCCCCGCGAGCTGGTGGATGTCGGCGCCGTTCAGGCCCGCGGCGTGGACGCGGACGAGGACCTCCCCGGTCCCGGGCTCGGGGTCGGGGTGCTCGAGGACGTGCAGTTCCCCGTCGCGGATGGTCGCCGCTCGCATCGCGCCGGCGATTCTATGAGACGGGCGACGCCGGGCCGGGCCCGAGCCGGTCGAGCACGGCCACGCACTCGATGTGCGGCGTCTGGGGGAACATGTCGACGGGCTGCACGGGGCCGAGGGCGTAGCCCGCCTCGACGAACTGGGCGGCGTTGGGCGCGAGCGTGGTGGGATTGCAGGAGACGTAGACGATGCGGCGCGGCGCGGCCTCGATAATCCGGCGCACAACCTTCTGCGAGAGGCCGGCGCGGGGCGGATCGACGACGAGGACGTCGGGGCGGCCGGCGCGCTCGACGAGGTCGCGGAGGGCCAGGCGCACGTCGCCGGCGAAGAAGTGTGCGCCTTCGATCTCGTTGCGGCGCGCGTTGGAGATGGCGTCGGCGACGGCGCCGGGCACGACTTCGAGCCCCCACAGCTCGGCGGCGCGAGGGGCCATGAGCAGGCCGATGGTGCCGATCCCGCAGAACAGGTCGTAGACGCGCTCGAAGCCGGTGAGCTGGGCGCGCTCGACGGCGATCGCGTAGAGCCGCTCGGCCATCTCGGTGTTGGTCTGGAAGAACGCCTCCGGCGAGATGCGCACGCGGAGCCCGCCGATCTCCTCGTCGAGGTAGTGGGCACCGCTGATCAGGTCGGTGTCTCCGCCCGCCGTCGTCTCGCCCACGCTGTCGGTCCGGGTCCACATCACTGCGTCGACGGCGGCGGCCTCGGCGAGCGCCTCGGTGTCGAGGGTCCCCGGCGCGGTGACGAGGCGGGCCTGGAGCTGGCCGCTGCGGCGGCCCTCGCGCACCACCAGGTTCCGGAGCAGGCCCGCGCCGGTGCGGCGGTCGTAGGGCGCCAAGCCCTGCGCCCGGCACCAGGCGACGATGCGCTCGCGGGCGGCGTTGGCCGCCTCGGAGGCGAGCAGGCAGTCGGTCACCTCGACGATCTCGTCCCAGCGCCCGGGCGCGTGGAAGCCGCAGATCAGGCGACCGGTGTCCTCGGCGCCGAAGGAGTACTCGAGCTTATTGCGGTAGCGCCACGTCTCCGAGGCGGGGACGATGGGGTCGACCTGGACCTCTCCGAGGCCGCCGAGCCGCGTCAGCGCCTCGGCGACCTGGGCCTCCTTGACCTCGAGCTGGCGCTGGTAGCGGAGCACCTGCCACGGCGCCCCCGGATGCTCGGCCAGGGGCGCGATGCGGTCGGGGCCGGGCTCGATGATCTCGAGCGCGCGGGCCTCCGCGTAGGCGCGCTTGGCCTTGCCGACCCGGGCGCGCACCCGATCGCCGGGCATCCCGCCCTGGACGAAGACGACGTAGCCGTCGCGGCGCGCCACGCCGGCGCCGCCGTAGGCGAGGGTGTCGATCGTCAGCTCGAGCTCGTCGCCGCGCGCGGGCCTGGGGGTCGGTGCTGTCTCGGTACTCACCACGTCTAGGATGGCAGGCGCATGGACCTGGAGGCATACCGGGAGCAGGCCGAGGAGTTCCTCTCGGCGCTCACCGCCGAGTACTACCGCCACTACGCCGGGCTCAAGAACGAGTTCGAGATCGAAGGGATCTACGCCCGCCACGAGGGCCTGTTCACCCGCGCCGGGGTCGAGGAGCTGCGCGAGGAGGCTGCCGTGCCGGCCCCGGGTACCGACGAGCGCCGGCGGCGGCGGATGCTCCTCGATTTCGCCGTCGAGGGCCACCTCGGACAGGCCACCAAAGCGCTCGACGCCGAGCTCGCGCGCCGCGAGGCGGAGCTCTCGATCGAGGTCGACGGCGAGCGCATCGGCTTCCGGGAGTCCGCCGTCACCCAGGCCAACGAGCCCGACGCCGGGCGCCGGGCGCGGATCGAGGAAGCCAGGCTCGGCGTCACCGAGGAGGAGCTCAATCCCCTGTACCGCGAGGTCATCGAGCACCATCACGGTCTCGCCCGGGAGCTCGGCTATCCGAGCTACCGCGACATGTGCGAGGCGCTCCAGGGACTCGATTTCGGGGCCCTGCACCGCCAGACCGAGGCCTTTGCCGCGGCGACGGAGACGAGCTATCCCACCATCGTCGAGCCCGAGCTCCGGCGTACGCTCGGGATCGGCTTCGACGAGCTCCAGCGCTCTGACCTGCCGCGCTTCTTCCGGGACGCCGACGCCGACGCGAGCTTCCCGGCCGATCGCCTGACCGAGAGCTTCGTGGAGACCATCCGCGGACTGGGCATCGACGTCGGCGCCCAATCCGGGGTGATCCTCGACACCGAGCGACGCCCGAAGAAGTCCCCGCGGGCCTTCTGCGCCCCGGTGCGGGTCCCCGGAGAGGTGTACCTGGTGATCGCCCCCGTGGGCGGGCGCGACGACTTCGCCGCCCTGTTTCACGAGGGCGGCCACACCGAGCACTTCGCCAATGTCGATCCCGCCCTCCCCTTCGAGTTCCGCATGCTCGGCGACAACGCCATCACCGAGGCATACGCCTTCCTCATCCAGCACCTGACCGAGGACCCCGAGTGGCTGCGGCGCCGCCTCGGGGTCGACGACGACGGCGCGCTCGCCGCCTATGCCCGGGCGAACCGGCTCGTCTACCTGCGCCGCTACACGGCCAAGTTCGCCTACGAGCTCGAGCTCCACGGCGCGGGCGAGAACGGGCTCGACGCCTTCGCCGAGCGCTACCGCGAGCTCCTCTCCGCCGCCGTTCGCGTCCCCTGGCCGCGCCAGACCTTCCTCGCCGACGTCGATCCCGCCTTCTACTGCGCCGCCTACCTGCGCGCCTGGGCGCTGGAGATGCAGCTGCGAGGCTACCTGCGCGGGCGGTTCGGGCCCGCGTGGTTCGAGGACCCCGAGGCGGGTGCCACCCTGCGCACCCTGTGGCACGACGGGCAACGGCTCACGCCCGAGGAGCTCCTACGCGACCTGACCGGGAAGCGGCTCGAGTTCGGGGCGCTGCGGGAGGGGCTGGGGATCGGCTAGTGCCGGGCGGCGCGGGCGCGGGGGCGGGCGGGCGCGGGCGGCGCGGGCGGGCGGGGCGGCGCGGGCGGCGCGGGCGCGGCCCGGGCCCGCATTACCCCCACTCCTATAGCCTGTAAGGCGAGCGTCAACGACGGCCCCTTCCCCCCGACCCGGGCCCGCAGCTTCACCTGGCGCTCTGCTTCACCGTGGCCGGGACCAATCAAGGAGAGCAGATGGCAGCCAAGAACAAGGTCACCGTGTCCGTGCAACCGGTGAAGTACCGCCTCACCTCGGCGGAGCGGCGGGCGGCGCAGGCGGAGATGATCTCCGGCAAGCAGGCCGAGCTCAAGCGCGAGGCGGCGGAGCGCCGCGCCAAGCGGGCGGTGCTCGACGCGACTACTTGAACTTCGAGATGTCGATCGCGTTGGCGGGGGGGCTCAGCGACACGGACTGGTCGAAGTTGCCCAGCGTGATGCGGCCGCCCTGTCCGCCCTGCTTGAGGATCTCGATCGGGTAGGGCTGGCCGGTGGTGGCGACGTAGAGGGTGCCGCCGTTCGTCGTGTCCCGCACGCCGACGGCGCTCACGCCGTTGATCGTCGTCGTTCCCGTCTTGGTCAGGGCACCGTGAGTCGAGAGCACGGTGGCGAGAAGGGCGTGGAGGTTGCTGAGCTGAGCGAGGGAGGCGAACTGACCGCTCGCCGGCGCCTTGAGCCACTTGCCCTTGAACACCTGCGCGGCCGCGGCACCCCCGAAGTGCTTCCAGAAGGCGGGGCTGCCGTTGATGTAGACCTCGTGCTTGATCACCTCGATCTGGAAGCCGAGGCCGCCCTCGGACATCTGACCCTTGCCGCCCTGGCCCGAGACGAGGTCGAGGTTCAGGGTGATCGGCGAGGTTCCGCTCACCACGTTGCCCGCGATGTGAGCGGACTTCGCGGTGTTGATGGCCGCGAGCGCCGAGGTGACGATCTCGTTGGCCGACTTCGAGGCGACGCCGTTGCCCGAGGAGCCGCCGCCGCACGCGGAAAGCACAAAGGCAACGAGCAGTGAGCAAGCCGCCCACGCGGCGATCCGGCATCGCATAGGCGCGCAGCCTAACCTAACGGGCTCGCACGGCGTCGCGTCACCGTGCCCGGCTCGGCCCCGGCTACAGCGCCTTCTCGATCGCTTCGAGCACCGTCTTGCGATTGGCATGGCGGCGCTCGTAGTCGCGGACCTTGCGCAGCTGCGGCGACGTGAGACCGGCGAGGCGCTCGTTGACCTGGCCCGCGGTGAGCTCGTCGTAGCCGAGGATCGGGAAGGCGGGGCCGACCCCCATCGTGCGCCGTGCGCGGTCGGCGGTGCGCACGATGCGGTCCACGGGCTCGGCGCGGCGGGCCTTCTTGGTCGCCGTCTGGAGCTGGTCTCGGCCGCGGTCGAGCAGGTACTCGAACTCGTCGAGGATGTCGTCGGTCTGCTCGCGCCCGCGCCGGACGAGCTCGGCCGCGAGGTCGTTGGCATCCGCGCGGGTCACGCGACCGCGCTCGGCGAACTCGTCGAGGGTGTCCTGGATCCGCTCGCGAGTGAGCACGACGAGGTCGAGCGGGTTCGAGAGCCCGCGCTCGCGCCCCCGCGAGGACCGCCCCCGCGAGGACGGCACCTGACCGTCCGTGCTCGGCCGCTTGGGTGCACCCGAGGACGGCGCGCGCTGGCCTTTGGAGGCACCCGAGCCGCTAGATCCGGGCTTGGACTTTGGTGCTGGCATCCTCTCCTTCCTCTGCGACGAGCCTACTCGACCTCGCGCAGTTATGCGTGGCTAACGCGCGCGTTACACGCCCATGTCGCCGTCAGGTGAGGAGGAGCTCGAGGAGCGCCTTCTGAGCATGGCGCCGGTTCTCCACCTGATCCCAGATCCGCTCCCGCTCCCCGTAGAGAACCTCGGCGGTGATCTCCTCCCCCACGTGCGCGGGAAGGCAGTGGAGGGCGATGGCATCGGGCGCCGCTTCGTCGAGGAGGGCGTCGTCGACGCGGTAGCCGGCGAGCGCGGCCCGGCGCCGCTCGGCGCTGTCGGCATCGTCGCCCATGCTCACCCATACGTCGGTGTAGACGGCGTCGGCGCCCGCCGCCGCCTCGGCGGGATCGGTGAAGAGCTCCGCCCCGGCCACGGGCTCGAGCATGAATCCTGGCGGGGAGGCGATGCGCACCTTGACCCCGGCCATCGCTCCGACGATGGCCAGCGAACGGGCGACGTTGTTCCCGTCGCCGACGTAGGCGAGCGTCAATCCCTCCAGGCGGCCGAACGCCTCGCGCAGGGTGAGGAGGTCGGCGAGGGCCTGGCAGGGGTGGTGCCCGGCGGTGAGCATGTTGATGACCGGCACCGTTGCGTGCCGGGCGAACTCGCGCACGAACTCGTCGGGGCCCGTCCTGATCCCGACGGCGGCGACGTGGCGTGAGAGCACGAGCGCGGTGTCGCGCACCGTCTCCCCGCGGCTGAGCTGGAGCTCGTCGGTGCGCACCACCAGCGGGTGGCCGCCGAGCTCGACGATCCCCGCCTCGAAGGACAGGCGCGTCCGCGTCGAGGGCTTCTGGAAGATCAGCGCGACGGTGCGGCGCACGAGCGCATCGGAGCTCAGGGGCGCCGCCTTGAGCTCGAGGGCGCGATCGATGAGCGACGTCAGCTCGTCGGGACTCAGCTCCTCTCCGGTGATGAAGTGACGAGTCAAGCGCGGGAGTGTACGGCGGCCCGCGCGGCTTGGGACCACTAGTCTCCGCCGCCGGTGATGCGTCCCGGTCCGCGCAGGCCGAACCCGCGCAGCATGAGGAGCGCCTTCTCTCCGAGGGTGCCATGGCCGGGGAGCACTCCGAGCTGGACGGCGGCGTCGTAGAGGTCGAAGAAGACGCGCGCGCGGAAGATCACCTCGTCCTTGACCTCGGCGTAGACGACGGCGTGGACGACGAGGAAGCGGTTGCTGGCCGGAAGCCCTTCGAGGGCGGCCCGGTGGGTGCCCAGGAGCTTGGACGGGGCGGCGAAGAAGCGCTCGTTGCAGAGGCGCTCGCCGGTGCGGTCGAGGCGGGCGTCGGGAAACGCCGCCCACAGGCGCTCGGCGTGGGCGGCGAGGGCCTCGAGGCCCTCGAGCGGCTCCGCCGTGGTGGGATCCTCGTAGTGGACCTCGGGCGAGCACACACCCTCGAAGGCTTCTGGGTCCTTGCTCGACCACGCGGCCTCCCAGCGGTCGATCAGCGCCTCGAAGCTCATTCGGCGCCCACGGTACCCGGCCCGGCCACGCTCAGGTCTGCCACCCCCTCCTCGGTGGTGGAGGCCTCGGCGTAGCGGCGGCGGGGGATGCGCCCGGCGCCGCGGGCCAGGCGCCCGGCCTCGACGGCGGCGGCGATCGCCCGGGCCATGGCGACGGGGTCGTGAGCGCGGGAGATGGCGCTGGCGCAGAGGACGGCGTCGCACCCGAGCTCCATGGCCAGCGCGGCGTCGGAGGCGGTGCCGACGCCGGCATCGAGGATCACGGGGACGCCGGCGCGCTCGACGATGATCGACAGGTTGTAGGGATTGCCGATCCCCATGCCGCTCCCGATCGGGGACCCGAGCGGCATCACCGCCGCGCACCCCACGTCTTCGAGCCGGCGCGCGAGCACCGGGTCGTCGGTGGTGTAGGGAAGGACGACGAAGCCGTCGTCGACGAGGACCTCGGCGGCCTCGAGGAGCTCGGGAGCGTCGGGGAGCAGGGTGCGATCGTCGCCGATGACCTCGAGCTTGATCCAGTCGGTGTCGAACGCCTCGCGAGCGAGCTTGGCGGTGATCACCGCGTCGCGGGCGGTGAAGCAACCTGCCGTGTTGGGGAGCACGGCGACGCCGGCCGCGTCGAGGACGTCGAGGATCCCGCCCTCGGAGTGGGGGTCGATGCGCCGCAGCGCCACCGTGCACAGCGCGGTCCCCGATGCCTCGAGCGCCGCCGCGAGGATGTCGTGGTTGGTGAAGCCGCCGGTGCCGAGGATCAGGCGCGAGCCCAGCGAGCGACCGGCGATGACGAGTTCGTCGTCCACCGCGTCATCCTCCCTGAATTGCCGACAGGACCTCGACGCGGTCGCCGTCGCGCAGCGCCAGGCTCATCCATTGGCGTCGAGGCACGACCTCTCCCTGCACGGCCACGGCGACGCCGCGAGCCGCACTCTCGACCTCGAGCTCGGCGAGGACGCCGGCGAGGGTGGCGCCGTCGGGGAGCTCGGTGGCGGTGCCGTTGACGGCGACGATCATCGCGAGTGCGCCTCCACCGCTGCGAAGCGGGTCGGTGCCACCGACGCGGCCTCGGCGCAGGCGGGCGCACCCGTCAGCCCGGCGAGGACGAGCTCCGCGGTCAGGGGCGCGAGGAGGATCCCGCCCCGGTGATGCCCGGTGGCCCAGTGCAGGCCGGGGACGGCACCGGGGCCGATGGCGGGCACGCCGTCGGGCGTGGCGGGGCGCAGGCCCGCCGAGCACTCGTCGAGCTCGAGCTCGGAGAAGCCGGGGACGAGCTCGATCGCCTCGCGCAGGAGCTCGAACGCCGCGCCGGCGGTGACGCTGCGATCGAAGCCGCGCTCCTCGGTGGTGGCGCCGAGCACGTAGCGTCCGTCGCCGCGGGGGACGACGTAGCCGCCCCCCAGGCGCAGGACGTGCCCGACGAGGCCGGGCCCGGCGGGATCGTGGAGACGGAGGATCTGGCCCTTGACGGGCCGGACCGGCACGCGGGCGGCGCCGGGCACCCCCGCGAGCTGAGCCGACCAGGGCCCGGCCGCCACCACCACGTGCTCGGCGAGGACGCGCTCGCCGCCGGCGAGGAGGACACCGGTGACCACATCGCCATCGCCCACGATCTCGGCGACCTCGGTTCCCGAGCGGATCGTGGCTCCGGCGCGCGTCGCCGCCTCGGCGAGAGCGGCGGTCAGCGTACGCGGGTCGATGGCGTGGTCACCGGGGACCTCGAGGGCGAGCCTGAGGGTCGGCGCCAGGGCGGGTTCGAGGCGCCGGGCGGCGCTTGGGCGCAGGCGCTCCACCTCGAGCCCGAGGCCGCGTCGCATCTCGAACTCGCGCTCGAGGGCCTGCGCCTCATCGCCGTCGCGAGCGACCGCCAGGGTGCCGCAGGGCAGATAGCCGGGGTCGCGGCCCGAGGCGTCGGCGAGCTCGGCGACGAAGGCTTGGTAGTGCGCGGCGCTGCGCAGCCCGAGGGCGAGCAGGCCGCGCTCGGTGGGTGTCGCCTCGCTGATGGGCGCGAGCATCCCCGCGGCCACGAACGACGTCTCACCGCCGGGCCGGCCGCGCTCGAGCACGGTGACCTCGAGCCCCGCCTGGGCGGCCCGCCAGGCCACCGCGAGGCCGATCGCTCCGCCGCCGATAACGACGACGTCGGGCCGCGGGGCGCGGCGATCGTGCGGGTCGTGATCGGCGATCACGAGAACGTCGGGATCGGGCGATGCTCCATTGTCGTCGTGCATACGCTTCCTCCCTGCGCGGGCATTACCCCGATCAGGTTCAGACGGTCGGCGGATCGTGGTTTCCGCCCTCTCAGCCCAAGGGTTGGGCTCCCGTTGCTGACAATGGTAGCGCCGCGGGCATGGCACACTCAGCGGTGTGAGCGACCGTCGTCACCGTCTCCGCGCCGCGCGGCTCTACCTGGTGTGCGAGGCGCAGCCCCGGGCGTTTCTCGAACGCGCCCTGCGCGGCGGCGTCGACATCGTCCAGCTGCGGATGAAGGGGGCGGGCGAGAAGGAGATCCTCGGCGCCGGCGAGGTCTATGCCCGCCTGTGTGCCGAGCACGGCGCCCTGTTTGTGTTGAACGACCGGCCCGACCTCGCCGCTGAGCTCGGCGCCGACGGGGTCCACGTGGGTCAGGATGACGCTTCGGTGGAGAGCGCGCGCGCGCTCGTCGGGCCCGACCGTCTCGTCGGGCTCTCGACCCACACCCCGGCCCAGGTCGACGCCGCCACCGGGGTCGACTACATCGGCGTCGGCCCCGTCCACGCCACGCCGACCAAGCCCGGACGCCCCGCCGTGGGGCTGGCGCTCGTGCGCCACGCCGCCGCGCACGCCACCGTTCCCTTCTTCGCCATCGGCGGCATCGACGCGGCGGGCGCCGCCGAGGTGAGGGCGGCGGGCGGGCGGCGCATCGCCGTCGTTCGCGCGCTCACCGAAGCGGAGGATCCGGCGTCGGCGGCGCGGGCGCTGCGCGCGGCGATCGAGGCGGACACGACGCGAACCGAGGCCGGCGTTGGCGCAGCGTAGCCGCAAGCGCGGGCGCCGCGAGAAGGCCACCGCGGCGGGCGCGGGCACTGACACGGGCGCCGGCAAGCGTACGGGCGCGACCGCAGGCGCAGGTGCGGTCAAGCGCGCGGGCGCGGCGCCCGCGGCCGCCCCGGCCCGCCCCTACGCCCGCTCCGAGGCCCGCAACGAGGCGGCGCGCGCGACCCTCACCCCCTACGCCGAGGGCGAGCGGCCGTGGCCGATCGTGGTGAGCGCGATCGTGGCGACGGTCTTCGGCGCCTTCAACCTCGTCTCGCTGCTCATCGGCGCAAAGCTCAAGGTCGGCGGGCAGAAGCCGGGGACGCCCGGGATTCTCCTCTTCGCGCTCGTCATGTTCGTGTGCGCCGGCGGCATGTGGCGCATGCGCTACTGGGCCGTGCTCGGCTTTCAAGCCCTGCTCGTGCTCGTCCTCCTCACCCTGGCGATCCTCCTCATAAAGGTGTCGAACTTCGCCGGTCTCGCCGTGTGCGTGGTCGGTCTGACGGTGGGAGGCATCCTCTTCTTTAAGCTCGTCAGGGCCATGGGGCGCATGCAAGTTCCCGTCAGAGAGCGGCGCTGAGGACGGGATCGCCGCCGTCGGCGACTCCGCTAGGCTGGCTAGATATGCCGGAAAACGCGTACGACTGCGTCGTCATCGGCTCGGGCCCCGGCGGCTATGTCGCCGCGATCCGCGCTGCCCAGCTGGGCATGAAGACAGCGGTGATCGAGAAGGACCGCGTGGGCGGGCGGTGCCTGAACTACGCGTGCATTCCCGCCAAGGCCGTCCTGCGCTCGGCCGACATCCTCTCCGAGGTCCGCGAGGCGGGCGACTTCGGGATCAAGGTCGGCGCGCCCGAGGTCGACTTCGCGGCGGTGAGCGCCCGACGCGCCAAGGTCGTCTCGACCCTGACCGGTGGTGTCTCGGGACTGTTCAAGAAGAACAAGATCGACGTCATCGAGGGCGAAGGCGCTCTCGCCGGCCCCGGTCGCGTTTCCGTGGGCGGCTCCGAGATCGACGCCAAGACGATCATCCTCGCCACCGGGTCGGTCAAGCGCCCGATTCCTGGAGCGCAGTTCGGCGGCCGGGTGATCGGCACCGAGGAGGCGTGGGCCCTGACCGAGCTCCCGCACTCGCTCGCCGTGGTGGGCGCCGGCGCCTCGGGCGCTGAGATCGCCTCGGCCTACGCGCGCCTGGGCAGCGAGGTGCTGCTCTTCGAAGCCCTCGACCGGGTGCTCCCCACCGAGGACGGCGACATCTCCAAGCTCGCCGAGCGCGGATTCAAGAAGCAGGGAATCACCGTCCATACCTCGATGCCCGTGCAGGACATCGAGTCGACCGAGGAGAGCGTCCGCTTCACCTTCGGCCCCGGCGAGGGCGAGGTCGAGTGGCTCGTCATCGCCGCCGGTCGCGGGCCGGACGTCGCCGCGCTCGGGCTCGAGCGCGCCGGCGTCACCCTCGACGAGCGCGGCATGGTCCTCGTCGACGGTGCGCTACGGACGAGCGTCCCCGGGGTGTACGCGATCGGCGACATCGTCCCCGGTCCCGCGCTGGCCCACAAGGCCTCCGACGAGGGCGTGCTCGCCGTCGAGGCCGCCGCCGGCCTCGAGACCCATCCGATCGAGTACATCGACATCCCGCGCGCGACGTTCTGCACCCCGAACGTGGGCAGCTTCGGCCTCACCGAGGCGCAGGCGCGCGAGCAGGGCTACGACGTCGTCGTGGGCAAGGTCCAGTACGGCGCGGTGGGGGCGGGCACCGTGTATGGCGACCGGACGGGGCTGATCAAGATCGTGGGCGAGAAGAAGTACGGCGAGCTGCTCGGAGGGCACATCGTCGGGACGCGGGCGACCGAGCTCATCCAGGAGCTCGTCAATGCCCGCTCGCTCGAAGGCGGCTATCCCGAGGTGGCGCGGACGATCCACGGCCACCCGACGCTGTCGGAGGCGATCATGGAGGCGGCCCGGGCAGCGGACGGGTGGCTGATCCACGGCTAGGTGAAATCGGCGTCGGCGCCGATTCCGTGGCGGGGCATGCGCAGCCCATCTTCTACTACGACCTCGGATGCCCGGCCTGCTATCTGGCCGCCGAGCGGATCATGGCCGAGCTCCCGGTGGTACCCGAGTGGGAGCCGGTCCTGTGGAACCCCGTGCTCGATCCCGATCGCGCGATGATCGAAGGCTCCGCCGCCGCCCTCGACCTCCAGCCCCTGCGCTGGCCCGATCCGTGGCCGCCGCAGGCGCGCACGGCGATGCTCGCGGCGACCTACGCCAAGCGGATCGGGCGCGCCGTTGCCTTCTCCCTGGCCGCCTTCCGCCAGGCGTTTGCGGGCGGGCGCGACCTGGGCGACGCCGACACGATCCTGATCGCCGCCGCCGCCTGCGAGATGCACCCGGCCGCCGTCCTCAAAGGAATCGGCATGCGCTCGGTCGCGCAAGCCCTCGACGAGGCGAGCGGGCGGGCGCGGGCCGCCGGGGTCCACGCCCTCCCCGCCGTCGCCGTGGGCGAGCGCGTCTACCACGGCGCGCAGGCGATCGAGGAGGCGGCGCAGGAGCTGGCGCCGTGAAGGCCAACCGCGCCTATCACCTGATCGTGAGCCGCGAGGGCCTGGAACCGGCGTTCCTCGCCGACTCCGGGCGCCTTGACCGGATCGAGGTGGTGTCGATCGACGACGGTGAGGTGGTCCTCTTCTGGGTACTCCCACCCAAGGAGGCCGCCAGGCTCCTGCGCGCCCTGCGCACCGACCTCGCCCAGCTCGGCGCCGAGGACTTCATCACCGCCTGGGAGGGCGCCGACCGGGCACCGGACTAGTCCGCACTGACATGGATTCCACGAGCAACACTCCGAAGACGGCGAAGGGCGAGCTCCAGATCGAGGAGCCCACCCGGGCGGAGCGCGCGATCGGGCGCCGGGCGGCCGAGTCGCGCGCGACGGTGCCCGAGTTCGAGCTTGCCACCGTCGTCGACATGTCGGCCACCGCGCAGGCGCTCCGGGAGCTCCGGGCCTCGACGGGGCCGGAGGCGGCCACTTCGGTGACCGCGGTGGTGGTCAGGGCGTCGGCGCTCGCCCTGCGCGCGTACCCGCGCGCCAACGGCGCCTACCGGGACGGCCACTACGAGCTCCACGGCCGCGTGAACATCGGCGTGGCGGTCACGAGCGGCGAGGCGTTCGTCGTCCCCACCGTCGCGGACGCCGACGCCAAGAGCGCGCTCGAGATCGCCGCCGCGCTCCGGGCGCTGGCGGCGAGTGTGCGCGCGGGAACGATCACCTCGGCCGAGCTCGCCGGAGCCACCTTCACGGTGGC
Organism: Solirubrobacteraceae bacterium; assembly: GCA_035552815.1. Taxonomy (GTDB): domain Bacteria; phylum Actinomycetota; class Thermoleophilia; order Solirubrobacterales; family Solirubrobacteraceae; genus Palsa-465. Next base: position 17,555 of record DASZKU010000174.1, read on the forward strand.
CAACCTCGGGGGCCTGGGCGTGACCAGCTTCTCGGCCCCGGTGCTCCCCCCGCAGGCGGCGATCCTCGCCGTCGGGGCGGTGCGGGAAGTCGCGATGGTACGAGGCGGAGATATCGTGCCGGGCCGCGAGATGAACCTGACGCTGACATGTGACCACCGGATCGTCTTCGGCGCCTATGCGGCCGAGTTCCTGGCGCGGATCCGGGAGCTGCTCGAGCGACCTCGGGAGCTGCTGGTCGATGGCTGAGGCGCAGCGTGCGCTCGAGGCGAGCGCGCAGCGGATCGCCGAGCAGGGACGGGAAGCGCTCCTGCACCGCCTCCGGGGCGCATTCGAGGAGGCCGCGGCCGCCCACGCCGACGTCCTCGAGCTCGACGAGAAGCGGCTCGAGCGGATGGTCACGGACGCCGCCGATCGCGCGGATGGGCTCCAGTGGCGCCGCGCGCTGGCCTCGGTGGCCACCGAGGAGCTGGGGACCTCACTGGGCGAGGCGCTCGGCCATCCCGCCGTGGCCCGGGCCCAGGAGATCGTGGGAGCGCCGTCCTACGAGGAGGGCCTGGCGGCGATCGCCGAGGGCAAGGCGCCGGCGCCGGGGGGCGGACGGGCACCAGGCACGAGCTCGAAAACGGAAACGGAAACGGAAACCGCAGCCGAAACCGAAACCGAAACCGACCGCGAAGGCAAGGCCGCGCCCGCGCCCGCGGCCGAGTCCGAGCCCGCCGCCGAGGCCGCGCCCGCCGCGGAATCTGAGCCCGGGCGCCTGCCGGTCTCCGTGACCGTCGTCCATCTCGACGGGCTGGCCGAGCTCGAGGGCCACGGCGATCTCGAGCTCGTGTTCTCCGCGGACGGTCTCGAGGTCCTCCCGGCCGGCGAAGGCGACCGGGCGACGCTCGCGAGCTTCACGTGGAGCGAGCTGCGCGGCGTCGAGGTGCAGCCGGGGCGCGGGCGGGTGCTGCGCCGGCGGTCCTCGCGGCTGACCCTGAGCACGAACCGCCGCCGCGCGCGCTTCGAAGCCCGGGGAGCCGAGCCCGCGGAGCTCAAGGAGCGACTGGCGCCGGCGCTGGCCAAGCTCGGCAGCGGCGAATGAAGCTCGACCCGGTGGCCGGAGCCCGCGCCGTCGGGCTCAAGCTCGACACCCTGCGCCGGATCGTCGAGTCGGGCCTGCTCGGGCCGACGATGCCCGATCGCCTGGCCCGGGCGGGGATCGCGCTATGGCGCTTCGGGCCCACCCCGGCGGCGGCGTGCGTGGCCTCGGCGGCGCGCTATCCGGACCAGCTCGCGGTCATCGACGAGCGCGGGCGGCTCAGCTACCGCGAGCTCCACGAGCGAACGAACGCGCTCGCGCACGCGCTCTCCGATCAGGGGCTGGGGGAGGGCGACAACGTGGCCCTGCTGTGCCGCAACCATCGCGGCTTCATCGAGGCGACGGTGGCGTGCTCGAAGCTCGGAGCCAACGTCCTCTACCTCAACACCGGCTTCGCGGGCCCGCAGATCGCCGAGGTGGTGAAGCGCGAGGACGCCGCCGCGCTCATCTACGACGACGAGTTCGCCGCCCTGATCGGCGACACCGGGCGCCGCGACCAGCGCTTCATCGCCTGGCGCGGCGACGTCGACGAGGACCTGCCCGAGCCCACCCTCGACGATCTCATCGCCGTCGGCGATCCCGACAACGTGGTGGCCCCGGCGGAGCAGGGACGGACGACGATCCTCACCTCGGGCACCACGGGCACGCCCAAGGGCGCGAGCAGATCCGTGTCGGGCCTTGACCCGGTCGGCGCTCTGCTCTCGAAGATCCCCTTTCGCGCCCGCTGCGTGACCGTCAACGCGCCCCCGATGTTCCACGCCTGGGGCTTTGCCAACTTCCTCATCGCGCTGGCCATGTCCTGCACCCTGGTCCTGCGGCGCAAGTTCGACCCGGAGATGACGCTCGAGGATGTCGCCCGGCATAGGGCCGACGCCCTGGTCATGGTCCCGGTGATGCTCCAGCGCATGCTCGAGCTCGACCCGGGCGAGCTTGCCCGCTACGACACGGGTTCGCTGCACATCATCGCCCTGTCGGGGTCGGCCCTCCCGGCGCAGCTCGTCGAACGCGGCCTCGAGGCGTTCGGCGACGTCCTCTACAACCTCTACGGCTCCACCGAGGTGGCATGGGCCACCATCGCCACCCCCGAAGATCTCGGCGCCGCCCCGGGCACCGCGGGCAAACCGCCACGGGGGACGATCATCAGGCTCTACGACGACGACACCAACGAGGTCCCCCGGGGCGAGAGCGGGCGCATCTTCGTCGGCAACGAGATGCTCTTCGAGGGCTACACGGGCGGCGGCACCAAGGACATGATCGACGGGCTCATGGCCACGGGAGACGTCGGCCACTTCGACGAGGGCGGGCGCCTGTTTGTCGACGGCCGCGACGACGACATGATCGTCTCGGGAGGCGAGAACGTCTTCCCGGCCGAGATCGAGGAAACCATCGCCGGCCACCCCGACGTCGTCGAGGCCGCCGTTATCGGGGTCCCGGACTCCAAGTTCGGCCAGCGGCTGAAGGCGTTCGTCGTCGCCCGCGACGGCGCACAGGTCTCCGAGGACGCGGTCAAGGACCATGTCCGCAGCAGCCTCGCTCGCTACAAGGTGCCGCGCGAGGTGGAGATCCTCGACGAGCTGCCGCGGAACGCCACCGGCAAGGTGCTCAAGCGCGAGCTCCGAGAGCGCGAGCAGGAGCAATAGAATCGGCGCTCCATGCGCCGCCTGTTCGGACCCCTGTTCATCGTCGCCGGGACCTTGCATTTCGTGATCCCGAGCGTCTACGAGTCGATCGTCCCCGAGTACCTGCCCGCGCGCCGGACGCTGGTCTACGCCAGCGGGGTGGCGGAGATCGTCGGCGGCCTTGGCGCGCTCAGCCCGCGCACGCGCAGGCTCGCGAGCTGGCTGAACATGGCGACGCTGTTGGGCGTCAGCCCCGTTCACGTCGAGATGGCCCTCCACCCCGAGCGCTGGGAGCACAAGGTTCCCGGCGGGCGCCCGGCCCTGCTCGCGCGCATCCCGCTGCAGGGAGTGCTCATCGCCTGGGCCCGCGCGGCGGCGCGATAACTGCACATCGATCCCTACATAGTCCTCGGGAGTGCCGTCATCGGCCTCCTCGTCGGCATGACGGGAGCGGGGGGCGGGGCGCTGATGACGCCGATGCTCATCCTCCTCTTCGGGGTCAAGCCGTCGACGGCGATCTCGAGCGACCTCGTCGCCGCCGTGGTCATGCGCCCGTTCGGCGCTGCCGTCCACCTCCGCGCGGGGACGGTCAACAAGCGCCTGGTGGGGTGGATGGTCCTCGGCTCGGTCCCGTGCGCCTTCCTCGGCGCCTACCTGCTGCATGTGCTGGGAAACGCGAAGTCCGCCCAGGACAACATCGAGACCGCGCTCGGCGCTGCGCTGCTCGTGGGCGCGGCGGCGATGGTGCTGCGCTTCGCCCTCGACCGCCGCGCCAGCCAGCTGCGCACCGGCCGCGTCCACGAGATCACCGTACGCCGCGTCCCCACCGTGGTCATCGGGATGGTCGGCGGGACCATCGTCGGGATGACATCGGTGGGCTCGGGGTCGCTGATGATCGTGCTCCTCCTCTTCCTCTACCCGACGATCGGAGCCAAGCAGCTCGTGGGCACCGACCTCAGCCAGGCAGTACCGCTCACCGTCGCCGCCGCGCTCGGGGCGCTGGCCTTCGGGCATGTCGAGTTCTCGGTGACGGGATCGCTGATCCTCGGCAGCGTCCCCGCCGTCATCGTCGGCTCGCTGCTCTCCTCGACCGTTCCCGACCGCTACATCCGCCCCGCGATCGCCTTCGTGATCTTCGCCTCGGGACTGAAGTACGTGGGAGTGGGGACGACGGCGCTGGGCTGGACGCTGTGTGGCGTACTCCTCGCCGGCGCCGCGGTGTGGCTCCTCGACGCCCGTCCTTGGCGGCAGCTCAGCGACGCACCGTCTGATTGAGTGGTGGCCTGAGCGGGGAGGCTGGCAACCGTGTCAGTAGACCCGCTTGCGCGCATCGACGGTGCCCTGGGCCGGGCCATCGAGCTCACCGTCGAAGGTCATCACCGCCGGCGCCTGCGCCGCCTCGGGCACGCCGCCGTGCTCGGGCACGACGGGGATGGGACATGGGCCATGGGCGATCCCCCTCCCCGTCCCGGTAACCAGCTCGACGTCCTCATCGACGGCGCCCAGGCGCTCCCCGCCATCGCCGAGGCCCTCCAGGGCGCGCAGTCGTACATCCACATCACGGGCTGGCACCTGTCCGCGCACTTCGAGCTCGTCCGCGGCGAGCGCCCGGTGGTACTCGGCGCCCTCCTCGCCGAGCTCGCGCAGCGCCTCGACGTCCGCGTCCTCGTGTGGGCGGGGGCGCCCGTGCCCCTCTTCCATCCCACCCGCAAGGAGGTCGACGCCGAGGTGCAGCGGCTCGTCCGCGCCACGAAGATCCGCTGTGAGGCCGACCCGCGCGAGCATCCCTTCCACTGCCATCACGAGAAGACGATCGTCGTCGACGGCGAGGTCGCCTTCGTCGGTGGGATCGACATGACCGATCTCGCCGGCGACCGCTTCGATGTCAACGATCACCCCGCGCGCCGGCGCCTGGGATGGCACGACGTGGGGACGCGCCTGCGCGGCCCCGTCGTCGCCGACGTCGCCGCGCATTTCGCCATGCGCTGGCGGGAGCTCACGGGCGAGCAATTGCCCGTCCCCGAGCCGCCGCCTCCCGCCGGGCCGAGCACCGTGCAGGTCATCCGCACGGTGGCGGAGACGATGTACGAGTCCCTGCCCGATGGCGAGTTCCGCATCCTCGAGAGCTACCTGCGCGCCCTGCGCACGGCCCGCGAGTACATCTACCTCGAGAACCAGTTCCTGTGGGCGCCGGAGATCGTCGACATCCTCGCCGGCAAGCTTCGCAACCCTCCCTCTGAGGACTTTCGCCTCGTCGTCCTCCTCCCCCGGCGCGCCAACAACGGCCAGGACGACACCAAGGGGCAGCTCGGGCGCCTGATCGCCGCCGACGACGGGAACGACCGGCTGCTCGCGGCCGCCCTGCGCTCGCGCACGGGCACCCGGACCGACCCGCTCTACGTCCACGCCAAGGTCGCCGTCGTCGACGACCGCTGGCTGACGATCGGGAGCGCCAACCTCAATGCCCATTCGCTCATGAACGACACCGAGATGAACGTGGCCACCGACGACCGCGCGCTGGCGCGGGACACGCGCGAGCGGCTGTGGGCCGAGCACCTCGAGCTCGATCTCGACGAGGTCCGGGCCCGCGACCCGCGCACCCTCGTCGACGAGCATTGGATCCCCATCGCCCATGCCCAGCTCGACCGCGAACGTGACGGCGGCGAGGCGACCCGCAACGTGATCGCCCTGCCCGGGGTCTCCCAGCGCAGCCGGCGCCTGCTCGGCCCCCTGGCCGGGCTCGTCGACGACGGCTGAGCGCCAGGGGGCGGCCGTGACGGCGCGCGAGAATGCACAGATGACGCAAGCGTCTGCGCTCGCTGAGCTCCTGCGACCGGTGATCAGCGACGAGCGCGTGCTGGGAGCGATCGCCTCGGTCCCCCGCGACCGCTTCGTCCCGGCGAGCGAGCTTGGCCGCGCCTACGAGAACGTCGCGCTCCCGATCGCCTGCGGGCAGACGATCTCCCAGCCGCTCGTGGTCGCGCGCATGCTCGAGCTCCTCGAACTCCGCGACGACGACCGCGTGCTCGACGTGGGGACGGGCTCGGGGTACCACGCCGCGCTCCTCGCGCGCCTGGCCGGCGAGGTGTGGACGATCGAGCGCCACCCCACGCTCAGTGCCGGGGCCGAGCGGGCGATCCGGGGACTGGGGATCGACAACGTCCACTTCGCGGTCGGAGACGGCGCCGCCGGCCTGCCCGAGCACGCACCCTACGATGCCATCAACGTGGCCGCCGCCGCGGGATCGAGCGTCCCGGCGGCGCTCGAGGAGCAGCTCGGCCCCGGCGGGCGCCTCGTCGCCCCGGTGGGGCTCGAAGGCCAGCGGCTGACCCTGATCCGCCGCCGCGCGAGCGGCCTCGAGGCGACAACGCTCGAGCCCGTGCGCTTCGTCCCCCTGATCACGGGCCGGGAATGACCGGCGCCGACGCTACCGTCATGCCGTGCGCCTCGTGCACGCCCACGAGGTCCGAGCCGCCGGCGCCATCGAGCTGAGCGAGGACCTCCTCATCCACGCCGACAACGCCGCCGTGCTCCCCAAGCTCCCTGACGCGAGCTTCGACCTCATCTACATCGACCCGCCCTTCAACACCGGGCGCCTTCAGCGCAAGCGCACGGTGTCGGTCGAGCACGACGAGGCGGAGGGCGAGCGCGTGGGCTTCGGTGGCAGGCGCTACCGGACCACGCTGCTCGCGGACATGAGCTTCGAGGACGAGCGCCGGGTGTACCTGGACTTCATCGTCCCGCGGCTGGAACACGCCCGCCGCCTGCTCGCCGTCCACGGCACCCTCTACCTCCACCTCGACTACCGCGAGGCGCACTACTGCAAGCTCGAGCTCGACGAGATCTTCGGTCGCGACTGCTTCCTCAACGAGATCGTGTGGGCGTACGACTTCGGCGGCAAGCCCAAGCGTCGCTGGCCCGCCAAGCACGACACCATCCTCGTCTACGTCCGTGCCGCCGGGCGCCACCACTTCGACTCCGAGGCCGTCGAGCGCGAGCCGTACATGGCTCCCGGCCTGGTAACACCGGAGAAGGCGCGCCGCGGGAAGATGCCCGTTGACACCTGGTGGCACACCATCGTTCCCACCAACGGCCGCGAGAAGACCGGCTACCCCACCCAGAAGCCCGAGGGGATCGTACGGCGCATCGTCGCCGCCTCCTCGCGCCCGGGCGGCTGGTGCCTCGACTTCTTCGCGGGATCTGGGACACTCGGTGCCGTATGCGCAGCGCAGGGTCGCCGGTTCGTGCTCGTCGATCACAGCCAGAGCGCGGTTGCCATCGCCGCGCGGCGCCTGGTCTCCACCACGGAGGCCGCCGCCGGCTGATGAGGGACGCAGATGCGTTCGCTCCCGCGGCGGGCTAGCGCTCGCTCGCGCCTGGCCGTCGCCGGCTCGGCCGTCGTCCTCGTCGTCGCCGTGCTCTTCGCGGTGCTGCAGTCCTCGGGCCCGCCGCCGTTGCCCCTCCCGGGGATCGGGCGCCCGGCACCGCCCGGCGATCCCTTCGCCTGGGTGGCCAGCCGCCAGGCGAGCTTCGAGGCGCGTGCTCGCGCCGGCGAGGCCTACGTCCTCTTCCAGAAGAGCCCCGGGGGCGTGCCCGCGACCGCCGCCCGCGTGGCGGCCTTCCGGCCGGCGATCGACGCCGCCACCAAGGGCACGACGATCGATCCCAACGTGCTCGAGGGGATCGTCTTCCTGGAGAGCGCGGGCGACCCCAACGCCCTCGCCGGGTCGGACGCCGCCAACGCCGCCGGCCTGACCCAGATCCTCGCCCAGACCGGCTCGGGGCTGCTCGGCATGCACATCGACCTGGCGCGGAGCCGCAAGCTCACCAACGAGATCGCCAACGCCTATGCCTCCGGCGACGCCGCGCGCATGGCGCGTCTGCAGCGCCAGCGCGCGCGCATCGACGACCGCTTCGATCCCGCCACGGCGCTGGCCGCCACCGTCCGCTACCTGGAGATCGCCAGGCGCGACCTCGGACGGGGAGACCTCGCCGTCGTCTCCTACCACATGGGGATCGGCAATCTCCAGAACGTCCTCCACGACTACAACGGCGGTCAGGCGGTCCCCTACGCCCAGCTCTTCTTCGACACCGCCCCCGATCGCCACCCCGGGGCCTTCGCCCTTCTCCAGGGGTTCGGCGATGACTCCTCGCTCTACTACTGGCGTGTGCTCGCGGCCGAGAACATCATGTCCATGTACCGAACTGACCCGGCGGCGCTCGCCCGTCTGAACACGCTCGAGACCTCGGGCCTCGACGACGGGGAGGTGCTCCATCCCCCCAACCAGACGACCACCTTCGCGACACCCGACGACCTGGCCTCGGCCTACGCGGCCCGCCAGGTGCTACCTCTCCCCTCCGATCCCGCCAAGCTCGGGCTCGCCTACGGCCCGGCGCTGGGCTCGCTCGCCCCGCGCCTCGGCCAGTCCCGGGCCCTCTATCGTGGCCTGCGCCCGGCAGCGCTCGACCTGCTCATCGAGCTCGCCGCGCGCGTCCGCGCCCTGAGCGGCACCAAGGCACCGCTGATCGTCGCCCAGGCGGTTACCGACGGAAGCTACGAGCACGCGCTCGGCGGCTCGAGCGGGTACTCGCTCGCCTCCTCCGGGTACCGCTTCGAGATCGAGCGCAGCTACGCGAGCACGGCCCAGGCCACCGCCTTCCAGGCGATGCTCGATCGCCTCCAGGCCCTGAACCTGATCGCCTGGACCCGGGAGCCCGCGACCATCGACGTGACGGTGGCCTCGGACGCGGGTCGCACGATCGTCGACGGACCCTAACCCCGGCTAGGCGACCTTGGCCTCGCGGTCGGGGCTCGCGGCCTCGGGTGGGCGCTGGGCCTCGGCGATGGTCTGCGCCATGCGCTCCTCGTAGGCGGCGCGGGCGTTGTGATCGGGGTTGTCGAGAACCCGGTCGCCCTTGATCAGGCGAGCGACGAACTCGGCCACGGTGACGGGGACAAGCGCCTTGCTGCGCAGGAGGAGCCCGATCGGCTTGGGCACGTAGACCTCGTAGCGGCCGGTGTGCAGCGCACCGACGATGGCGTCCGCGACATCCTCGGGTTCGACGAGCTTGATCCCGTGCATGCCCGCCAGGCCCGAGCCGAGCTCGGTGTTGACGACGTGGGGCATGACCACGGTGACGGCGATCCCCGAGCCGCGGATCTCCTGGCGGATGGCCTCGGTGAGCCCGACCACGGCGTGCTTGCTCGCGCAGTAGGTGGCGCCGCTGGAGACGCCCTGCTTGCCCGCCGTCGAGGCGATGTTGACGAGATGGCCGCTCCCGCGGGTCGAGAAGCGCTCGAGGGCGAGCTTGGATCCGAAGATCACGCCGCGAAGGTTGATGTCGATGATCCGCGCGGCGGTGGCGTCGCTCTCCTCGACGAACGGGCCGATGGGCATGATCCCGGCGTTATTGACGAGGACGTCGAGGGCGCCGAGGCGCTCCTCGGCCTGATCGAGAAAGGCTGCGAAGCTTGCGCGATCGGTGACGTCGAGCGCCAGCCCGATCGTCCCCGAGCCCAGCTCCTCGGCGGTGCGCTCGGCCAGCGCGGCGTCGATGTCGCCGATGGCGACACGGGCGCCCTGGGCGATGAGGGCAACGGCGGTGGCTCGGCCGATGCCGCGGCCGCCTCCGGTGATCGCGACGACGCTACCGACGAGCGATCGTGGGGTTCTTGCCATGGGTGATTCCTCCTGGTCTTTACGGTGGCGTAGGGGACCGTACCGATCCCGGTCACGGGCGGCGGCCGCTCAGCTCTGAGGAGAGGCCGCGCCGGTGCTGGTTACCGCGCCGACCGGGGTGGCGGTGGTGCTGTCGCCGGCGGGCGGCGCGGGAGCCGTGGGGGTCGCCGTGGTCGAGCCCTCGGTGGGGCCGGGGCCCGGGCCGGCAGGCGTGCCGGGGTCCGGGGAGACCGGCGCGCCCGAGGGGTCGGTGGGTGGGGCGGGAACGGGAGCGGGGGTGGGC
>DASZKU010000175.1:0-12782 GCA_035552815.1 Solirubrobacteraceae bacterium
CTCCCGCACGAGGTAGGAGCGCCCGAGATGCAGATAGACGGCGCCCTCATGGACGGTCGAGTAGGCGCGACCGGCCTCGATCGTGCCGAGCACCTCACCGGAGCCGCCGTCCAGCAGGATGAAGCTGTCGGGCGACGCCGAGCGCAGCGCGACCCGGGCCGCCGGGTAGTCATCGGCGCGCTTGGGGACGAAGCCGGTCGCCCGCTCACGCAGGAAACCGGCGTCGGCCAGCTCCCGCGCGTAGGTGTGCCAGTCGGACCCGAGGATGTCGGCGTCGACCTCGGACAGCGGCGCCTCGTGGGCGGCGCACAACAGGTGCTCACCGTAGATCTGGGGGCTCTCGTGGTCGAGGATGGCGGCCTCCACGGGCCGGCCCAGGAACTCATCGGGATGGCGGCAGAAGAACTGGTCGAGGGCGTCCTCGCCGGCCAGGAAGACGGCCAGGCCATGCCCGCGCCGGCCCGCCCGCCCCCACTGCTGGCGCAGGCTCGCCACCGTCCCCGGGAAGGTGACGCAGATGGCGGCGTCGAGGGCGCCGATGTCGATGCCGAGCTCGAGGGCGTCGGTGGCGATGACGCCGAGGAGCTCGCCGGCGACGAGCCGGCGCTCGAGCTCGCGGCGCTGCTGGGGCGTGTAGCCGGCGCGGTAGGGGGCGATGCGGTCGGCGAGCTCGGGCCGGTCCGAGCTGCGCAGGCGGTCGGCGGCGAGGCGGAGGATGAGCTCGACCCCGCGCCGGGACTTCATGAAGCAGATGGTGCGGGCGCCCTCGAGGACGAGGCGCTCGACGAGCTCGGCGGCCTCGGCGAGGACCGAGGCGCGCACGCCGAGGGCCTCGTCGAGGAGCGGCGGGTTCCACATCGCCACCGAGCGCGAGGGCGTGGGCGCCGCGTCGACGTCGATGACGGTGATGTCGTCGAAGCCCGTGAGCCGCTCGGCGAGCTCGAGGGGATTGGCGATCGTCGCGCTGGCGAGGAGGAAGCGGGGCTCGGTTCCGTAGCGCGCGGCGAGGCGGCGCAGGCGGCGCAGGACATTGGCGACGTGGGAGCCGAACACCCCGCGGTAGACGTGGGCCTCGTCGATGACCACGAAGGCGAGGTTGGCGAAGAGCTCCCCCCACGCCGGGTGGTTGGGGAGGATGCCGACGTGGAGCATGTCGGGGTTGGTGAGGACGAGGTTGCTGCGCTTGCGGATGGCCGCGCGCTCCTCGCGCGGGGTGTCGCCGTCGTAGATGGCCGGGCGGATCGCCGCCCCCATCCCGAACGACATGAGCGCCCGGGCCTGGTCCTGGGCCAGCGCCTTGGTCGGGTAGAGATACAGGGCCCGGGCAAAGCGGTCGCCCGAGAGAACCTCGAGCGTCGGGAGCTGGAAGCACAGCGACTTCCCCGACGCGGTCCCCGTGGTGACGATGGTCGGGCCCTCGAAGGCGGCCCGGAGCGCAGCCTCCTGGTGGCGATAGAGGTGCGAGATCCCCACCCGCTCGAGCGCGGTGAGAACGCGCGGGTCGAGATCGTCAGGCACAGAAACCAAGCGCGCGGAGCGCGCCCCATAAGAATCGCGATGGACCACCCGCTCGTCGTCGAGGAGGGCGGCCCAGGGCTCGGCTGAGCGCGTTGCAGTCACCTCGTTCAGTATGGCGGCGTGCGCGCGCTCTACGTCGACCTCGACGGCACCCTGCTCGGCCCGGGAGCCTCGCTCCTGCGCGACGCCGATGACCGCTTCAGCCTCGACGGCGTGCGCGCGCTGCAGGCGTGTCACCGCGCCGGGGTCGAGGTGGTGATCTACTCGGGCCGGCGCCAGAGCTCGGTGTTCGAGAGCGCCCGCCTGATCGGCAGCACCGCGTACATCTTCGAGATCGGCTGCGGCCTCGTGCTCGACGGCGAGCTCCAGTGGCTCACCGACGGCTTCGAGCCGCGCGCCGGGGAGACGATCTTCGAGCAGATCACCGCCACCGGGGCGCCGGCGCTCCTCCTCGAGCGCTTCGCGGGGCGGCTCGAGTACCACACCCCCTGGCACCTCGGACGCGAGGTCTCGCACCTCTTCCGCGGCAAGGTCAACACCGCCGAGGCGAACGAGCTCGTGGGCCCGCTCGGGCTCCGGGTCGTCGACAACGGCGTCATTCACGAGGCGGTGGGCGATATCCCCATCGTCCACGCCTACCACCTGATCCCCGCCGGGGCCTCCAAGGCACGCGGCGTCGCCCGCCACATGCAGGCCCGCGGCTACGCGCGCGAGGAGTGCATCGCCGTGGGCGACTCGCGCGAGGACCTCGAGGCGGCGAGCGTGGTCGACACCTTCTGGCTCGTGGCCAATGCGCCGCGCCGCGACCCGGGGATGGCCGAGGAGATCGCCGGACGGCCCGGGATCAGGCTCGCCGAGGGCGCCTACGGGACCGGCGTCTACGAGGCGGTGATCACAACGCTGGCTGAGCGTCGCTAGCCAGCGACTCGCGCTCGAGCTCGTGGGCGTCGCCCACCGCCCATCCCAACCGCTCCACGAGATGGGCGGCGAAGTGGTCGGACTCAAGATCGGCGACGCTCACCCGCTCACGCAACATGACAGCCTCTTCCCCTTGCTGGCGGGCCGGATCGGCAAGCACGATTATCTGAGGCACCGCTTCCTCCTTCTGGACGTTTCTTCCCCTCTAGGGTGACAGTTTCGGATCACGCGGTAGTAAACATCTCGTAGATTTCGCGGTCAGGTGGTGTGAGCCGGCCCGCGCACGCGCTCGCGCATCCGCCGCCAGAACCCGAGCCGCACCGCGGGTCGCCACCGCGCCGGCGGGGGCACCGTCGCGCGGACCAGGGCCACCCATTGCTCGAGCGGGAGCTCGCCGGCGATCAGGCGCCCGAGCGCGGCCGTCACCGGTGCGTCGATCCCGGCGCCGGCGAGCGCGCCGGCGAGGAGGGGCACCGTCTGCAGCGCTTCCACGGCCTGGCCGACGCGCCCGGGGATCTCCCCGGCGGCAACGCCCTGGGCGAGGAGCTCCCCGGCGCGGCGATTGCGGCTCTGGGGTGCGAGCGCGGTGGCCACGAGGTCGCCGGTGCCCGCGAGCCCGATCAACGACTCCGGCCGCGCCCCTTGGCGCTCGGCCCAACGCCACACCTCGGCGAAGATGTGCCCGGCCGCGGCACCGGCGGCGTTCAGTCCCTGGGACTCGGTCGCCCCGGCGGCGAGCGCGGCGGCATTCTTGGCCGCGCCCGCGAGCTCGACCCCGACGGGATCGTTGGACTCCTCGCACACCACTCCGGCGCGGATGAACACCCCGGCGAGGGCGGTGGCGAGCGGCTCGGCGGTCGAGGCGGCGACGAGCCCCGCCCCCTCGCTGACCATCTCGCGCGCGTGCGCGGGGCCCCCGACACAGGCGATGCGGTCCTCGCCGAAGCGCTCGCGGAGGAGCGCCGTGGGGGGGCTGCCATGGGGTGGTACCAGTCCCTTGGCGAGGGAGACGACCGATGCGCGCGCGGGCAGGCCCGCGGCCTCGAGGCCCTCGATGACCGCGTCGAGGCCGTCCGAGGGCACCCCGAGAAACACATAGTCGGCCCGCGCGAGCCCGGCGCTGACGTGCTCGATGCGCAGCTCGCGGGGAAGCTCGACGCCCGACAGGTACACCCGGTTCTCGTGGTCCTCGCTCAGCACCTCGGCCTGCTCGGCGGTGCGGGTCTGCAGGGTGGTGCGCAGGCCTCCGCGGGCGAGGAGGACGGCCACCGCGGTCCCGAACGAGCCCGCGCCGATGACCACCGCCCGGCGCGAGCCGGGGGCGGGAAGGTGGATGGAGCGACGGGGGGCGAGGGGCATGGGCGATGGCGAGCGTACTGGGCGGCGGGCCGCACCCGCCCGGCGTCGCGGCTCCGTCACCGTGAACTTGAGGGTGCTCAGTCTGCGGCTTCGTTCACAGCAGCGCCCCGAGCTCAACCGCCGCCGCCTCGATCTCCGCGAGCGTCGAAGCCTCGAGAATGGCCTGGAGGTCGAGGATGCGCGCCCCGAAGGCGTCGAGCCGGCCCTCGCCGACGATGGCGTGGCAGGGCACGCCGGCCTGACGGGCGCGGGTGGCGACCTCGGAGACGGCCTTGCCGGCCAGGCTCTGGCGGTCGAGGCGGCCCTCGCCGGTGACCACGGCCCGCGCCGCGCGCATGCGCGGGTCGAAGCCCAGGGTGTCGAGGACGAAGGCGGCGCCGGCGACGAGCTCGGCGCCGAAGCTCGCCCACAGGCCGCCGCTGAGCCCGCCGGCGGCGCCGGTCATCGGCACCCCGCGGGGGTCCCGGGGGAGCCGCCGGGCGTGGTCGCCCAGGCGCCGGGTGAGCCGGCGCACGGCGTCGCGGTCGGCGCCCTTCTGGGCCGCGTAGACGCGCGCGGCATCCTCGAAGGGCGTCTGCACATCGCACAGGACGGTGAGCCGCGCGCCCGCGAGCCCGCCCGCTTCGCGGATCGCCGCGACGGCACCGGCACCGCCGTCGGTCGTCGCGCTGCCCCCGACGCCGAGGAGGACCGAGCGCGCTCCGGCCTCGACGGCGGCGACGATGAGCTGCCCGGTGCCGCGGGTGGAGGCGGCCACCGGATCGCGGTCGGTCTCGGCCACGAGCCCGAGGCCGCTGGCGCTCGCCGTCTCGACGACGGCGACGGGCTCGGCCCCGCGAGCGCCGGCGCCGCCGCCGGTGAGGGCGAACGACGCCTCGACGACCCGCCCCAGGGGATCCTCGACCGCGGCGTGGACGAGCTCGCCCCCGAGGGCGCCGAGGAGGGCCGCGAGCGTGCCCTCGCCGCCGTCGGCCACGGGGCAGGGATCGACGGGCCAGCCGGCCGCCTCGAGCCCGCGGGCGATGGCGGCGGCGACCTCGACGGCGCTGAAGGTTCCCTTGAAGGAGTCGGGGGCGAGGAGGATCGTCGTCGGTATCCCCGTCACGGCGGTCACCCCGGTCGGCCGCGCGCGGATCTAGGCGGCGCGCTGGGCGCGGCTCGGCGAGCGCTTGGGCGCGTTCTTGGCCGGCTTGACGAGCAGCGAGGCGCCGATCGCCCCGCCGAGGTCGCCGAGCTCGGCGAGGCGGACCGCGGGCGGGCGCTCGTCGACGAACAGGTGGGGCTGCATGGCGGCCTCGATGCGGTCCACGTAGGGCTGCCCGAGGCGGATGCCGAGGCCGCCCCCGATCACCACCATCTCGACGTCGAGGAGGTTGACGGCCGAGGCGATGCCGGCCCCGAGGGCCTCGATGGCGTCGTGGATGAGCTCGCGGGCGAGGCCGTCCTTGCGCTCGAGGGCCCGCGCCCAGATGCTGCTCGTGAGCCGGGTGCGGCCGTGCTTCTCCATGAGCTTGAAGAGGTCGGTGGGCTTGCCCTCGGCGTGGAGCTTGCGTGCCCGCGCCTCCATCGCCGCACGACCCGAATAGGCCTCGACGCAGCCCCGCCGGCCGCACAGGCAGCGGCGGCCGCCGAGCTTGACGACGGTGTGCCCGAGCTCTCCGGCGGCGCCGCGACCGTGCCAGGGACGGCGGTCGAGGATGATCCCCGAACCCACGCCGGTGCCCCAGAAGACGCCGATCAGGGAGGACACCTCGCGCCCGGCGCCGAGGACGACCTCGGCATCGGTCGCCACCCCGACGTCGTTGCCGACCCTCACCGGAGTCCCCAGCGCGTCGGTCAGCGTCGGGCCGAGGGGGAACGAGCCTCCCCAATCGGGAAGGTTGCCCGCCCCCGAGACCGTGCCCGTCTTCTCGTCACTGGCCCCGGGCGAGCCTACCCCGACGCCCGCGAGCTCGCTCGTGCTCGCGATCCCGGCCCCGGTCGCCGCCTCGCGGAGCGCCGTGGCCATGGCGTCGGCCACCGCGGCCGGACCGCCGACGGTGGGCGTCGCCGTCCGCGCCTCGCCGAGCACCTTCTGCTTGGCGTCGACGATCACGCACTGGATCTTCGTCCCCCCGAGGTCGATCCCACCGCACGCAGCCACCGCCATGGGCGCAGGATACGCGCCGATCAAGTCATCTGCGCGATGAGGCACGCCTCGGGCGCCTTGTCCTCGCGCCAGCGCAGGATCTTCGTCCCGTGACGGATACGGCCGCCGCTGGCATGGTCGAAGGTGACCTCGACGACGAGCTCGGGGCGCAGCTCGATCCATTCGAGGTCCTTCTCGTTCTTCCACCGGCTCGGGTCACCGTGGCCGCGGTGGCCCGTCTCGTAGGGCTCGAGACGGTCGACGAGCGCGCGCTTCTCGGCGGCGCGCAGGCCCGAGGAGTGACCGACGACGTGGAGCCGACCGGCGTCGTCGTAGAGGCCGAGGATGAGCGAGCCCACCGTCCCTTCCTCCTTGCCCGGGCGGTAGCCGACGACGACGGCGTCGATCGTCCGCACGCGCTTGACCTTGACCATCCCCGTGCGCTGGCCCGGGCGATAGGGGGCGGTGACGTCCTTGGCCACCACCCCCTCGCTGTTCTGAAGCCACGGCTCCGCCTCGGCCTCGAGCAGGGTGTAGGGGGTGAGCCCGACGGGGGCGGCCACCAGCGCTTCGAGGCCGGCACGGCGCTCGAGGAACGGGCGCCCCATCCACGACTCGTCGTCGAGGGCGAGGAGGTCGAAGGCGATATAGCGCGCCGGGGTCTCGGCGGCGAGCCGGGCGATGCGCGACTCGGCGGGATGGATGCGCTGCTGCAGGGCGCCGAAGTCCTGGCGGCCGTCGGTGGCGCCGTCGATGACGATCTCGCCGTCGATCACGTAGCGGCCCGGGGCGAAGGCGAGCTCGGGGAAGTAGCGCCCGAGCGGCTTGGCCCCGCGCGACTGCACGACGACGTCGGTCCCGTCGACGAAGACGATGGCCCGGAAGCCGTCGTACTTGGGCTCGTAGGCCCACTGCTCGCCGACCGGGAGCTCGGCCCGCGAGCGGGCGAGCTGGGGCTCGACGGGGGGGCTCAGGGGCAGGCTCACGGCAGCTCCCGATCCTAGTGCAGCACCAGACCCCGGTACGATTGCTCGCATACCCGCAGCGCCTGCGACCCCCGCCGAAGAGGAGTACCTGGAGACCCTCTTCTGGCTTTTCGAGGCCGGTCTCCCGATGACCGGCGCGAACCTGGCACGAGCGATGCAGCTCTCGGCGCCGACCGTCCACGAGATGCTCGGCCGGCTCGAGCGCGACGGCTACATCACCCGGGGCACCGACCGCACCGTCGAGTTCACCGCCCCCGGGCGCGAGCACGCCGAGCACACCGTGAGCCGCCACCGGATGATCGAGCGCTTTCTCACCGATGTCGTCGGCGTCCCCTGGGACGACGTCCACGAGGAGGCCGAGCACCTCGAGCACGCGATGACGCCGCGCTTCGAGGCCTTCGTCCGCGCCTCGGTGGGCGACGCCAAGACGTGTCCCCACGGCCACCCGATCCGCGTCGGCGAGCGGGTGGCGGGTGTGCCCCTGGCCGACTGCGAGCCCGGCGCTCAGGTGAGGATCCTGCGCTTCGAGAACGAGGCCGAGGATCTCCTGCACTACCTAAAGGACGTCGGACTCGAGCCCGGGCGCGAGGGCGCCGTCACCAGCAACGACGGCGAGTGCGTCGAGGTCGCCTTCGACGAGGACAGCTCGACGGTGACGATCAGCGTCGCCGAGACCGTGTCGGTGGTCGCCGATCCCTCGCCGCCCGCGCGCATCGCCCTGCCCGAGCAGCTCGTGCTCGGTCGCGAGCGCTACGGCCGCTAGCAGCTAGCCCATGCAGTTCGGGCGCGCCAGCGAGGCGAGCGGCACCGCGCCCGCCAGGGCCTGATTGCCGGCGAGGTCGAAGTGGAGGTTGTCGCCGCCGTTGTAGGCGGGGTTGATCACGCTCGGGTCACCGGGGTCGCGGACGGCGGCGTCGAAGTCGACGATGCCGTCGGAGAAGTGCTGGGTGCGAATCCAGTGGTTGACCTGCGCGCGCACGCTGAGGGCGGCCGCGTTTCCGTAGGTGGGTACCACGGTGCCGCGGGTGGGGGTGAGCGTCCCCAGCTGGATCGCCACCCCGGCCGCGTGGGCGCGATCGATGAGCTGCTCATAGCCGGCGATGAGCTCGCCCGCGGTCGCTCCGAAGCCGATGTCGTTGGTGCCCTCGAGGACGATGACATCGCTGACGCCGGGCTCAGCGAGCGCGTCGGGGGTGAAGCGCGAGAGCCCGCTCGGCCCGTACTCGGGCTCCCCGGAGCGCAAGAGCTGGTTGGCGCTGATGCCGGCGTTGAGCACCGAGAGGGGGATGTGGGCGGCGATGAGCCGGCGCGCTAGGTCGTCGGGGTAACGGCCGTTGGTGTTGGCGGTGGCCAACTGCTCCTGGCCCGTGCGCCCCACCGGCTGGTAGCCGTCGGTGATCGAGTCCCCGAAGGCGACGACGGCGCCGGTCTGACCCGGAGCCATGACGTCGACCCCGTCGAGAAAGTACCAGCCGCTCGAGAACTGCCCGGTGGTCTTCTCGGTGAAGGCGCCGCCGCCGCTCTGGGCGGCGTGATCTCCGCTCCCGGCCGGGCTCAGGTAGCTCGTCTGGCGCGTGGTCAGGTGCTCGACGGGGTGGGCCACCGTTCCGGGCACGTAGACGCTCACGGCGAGATCCTGGAACGGGGTCACTGCGAGCTTGACGGGATCGCTGACGGCATCTGCCCCGACGGGGATCGTCACCGACGGCTGGCCGCCGAAGGTGACCGGGCGCTCGGAGCCGGGCTGCAGAGCGGCCCCGGAGCCGCGCCCGCCGACGGTGACCGGGCCCAGGGTCACGGGGGCGAGCCCGTAGCGGTTGGTGAGGCGGACGCGGAGCGTGCTCCCCGCCAGATGCGGCGCGATGATGCTCCGCACCGTCTGATCGGCGAGCCGCTGGGTCAGGCTCACGCCGCTCGGGCTCGTGGCCCACGAGCCCACCCAATGGGCCGTGCACGCCGTCGCCGCCGGGCGGTTCAGCGGCCTCGGGTACGGCGCCTTCAGGAGGTTGGCGACGATCGCGACGACGAGGAGCGCCGCCACCACGGCCAGCAGGCCGAGGAGACGTCTACGCGCCCGTGACCTCAGCGTACGCGCCCGCGAGGCGCCGGACGCCCTCTTCGATCTCGGCGGGCGTGACCCCCGAATAGGCGATCCGGAAACTGCTCTCGCCGCCGTCGAGGACGAAGTCCGAGCCCTTGACGATCTGCACGCCGCGCTCGGCGGCGAGCGCGGCCATCGCCTTCACGTCGGTCCCCTCGGGGAGGTCGACCCACAGGAAGTAACCGCCCTGGGGCCGGGTGAAGCGGGCGTCGGGAAGCTCGCGCTCGAGCGCTTCGCACAGCGTGTGGACCCGCTCGCGGAGCGCCTCCTTGACCGTCTCGATCGAGCGCTCGATGGCGCCGCTGCGGCAGAACTCGTTGACGATCGCCTGCGAGACCATGCTCGGCGAGATATAGGTGCTGGTGGCGAGCTGTACGACCCGGGCGATCAGGTCCTCGGGCCCGACGAGATAACCGACGCGGATCCCCGGGCACACCGTCTTCGAGAACGAGGAGGCGTAGACCACACGTTCGCCGTCGATCGACACCATCGTCGCCAGGGAGGTTCCCTCGAAGCGCAGGGCCACGTAGGGGTCGTCCTCGAAGATGGTGAAGTCGTGCTCGCGGGCGAGGCCGAGGAGCGCCTCGCGCTTGGGGGCCGAGAGGGTGTACCCGGCGGGGTTCTGGAAGTTGGGAATGATGTGGGCGAGCTTCGGGGTCACGCCGCCGGCGATGAGCTCTGCGAGGGCGGCGACGTCGATGCCGTCGGTCTCGAGCCCGACGGCGCGCACGTCGGCCCCCCGGCCGCGCAGCGAGAGCAGCGTGCGGTCATAGGTGGGGCGCTCGACCACCACTGTGTCGCCGGCCGCCACGAGCGCGTCGAAGAGGAAGGCGTCGGCCTGCATCGAGCCGTTGGTGACGATCACCCGCGCGGGCTCGACGTCGTGGCGCTCGGCGATCCACTCGCGCAGGGGCGGGTAGCCGATCGCCGTGCCGTAGCCGGTCATCCCCCCGGGGTCGGCCCCGAAGGCGCGGTCGGCGGCGGCGCGCAGGCCGTCGACGTCGACGATGTCGAGCGAGGGCGCCCCGCGGGCGAAGGAAATGGGCTTGGTGGTGGCGGACAACGAGGCGTGATCTTACGCGGCCGCGCCGAGCAGTGACACGGCGAGCTCGGCCACCTCGGTCGGCGTCCGCCCCACGCGCACGCCCCTGGCCTCGAGCGCCTGCGCCTTGGCCGCGGCGGTGCCCTGCGAGCCCGAGACGATGGCGCCTGCGTGGCCCATGGTCTTGCCCGGGGGAGCCGTGAAGCCGGCGATGTAGGCGAGGACGGGCTTAGTGACATTGGCGGCGATGAAGTCGGCGGCGCGCTCCTCGGCGTCGCCGCCGATCTCGCCGCACATGACGATGAGCTCGGTCTCGGGGTCGTTCTCGAACAGGGCGAGGACGTCGATGAAGTCGGTGCCGGGGACGGGATCGCCGCCGATGCCGACGATCGTCGAGTTGCCAAAGCCGCTCTGGGCGAGCTCGTTACCGATCTGGTAGGTGAGCGTCCCCGAGCGCGACACGAGGCCGACGTTGCCCTCCTTGAAGAAGGTGGCGGGGATGATCCCCACGTTGGCCTTGCCCGGGGAGAGCACGCCCGGGCAATTGGGGCCGACGAGGCGAGCGCGGCCGTTCTTCTTGATCACGCTGTAGGCGCGAAGCTCGTCATGGGCGGGGATGCCCTCGGTGATGGCGATGATGAGCTCGATCCCGGCGTCCTCGGCCTCGAGGATGGAGTCGGCGGCGAACACGGGCGGGACGAAGATCATCGCCGTGTTGGCGGCGGTCTCGTGGACGGCGTCGTGGAAGGTGTCGAAGACGGGGACGCCCTGCACCGACTGGCCGCCCTTGCCCGGGGTGACGCCGGAGACGACCTGGGTGCCGTAATCGCGGTTGCGCAGGGCGTGGAAGGTCCCTTCGCGGCCGGTGATGCCCGACACGCAGAGCTTGGTCTGGCGGTCGACGAGGATGCTCACGGCGCTGCCGCCAGCTCGACGACCTTCTTGGCCGCCCCGTCCATCGTCGACTCCGAGTGGACGTTGGGGAGGTTCGCCTCGGCGAGGAGCTCGCGGCCCTCGACATCGTTGGTCCCGTCGAGGCGCACGACGAAGGGGACCTGCGGCTTGACCACGGCAAACGCCTCGATCAAGCCCTTGGCCACCTCGTCGCCGCGGGTGATCCCCCCGAAGATGTTGAAGAGCACCGCCTTGACCTTGGGGTCGGAGAGGATGACCTCGACGGCGCTGGTGATGGCGTCGGCCTTGGAGCCGCCGCCGGCGTCGAGGAAGTTGGCGGGCTTGCCGCCGGCGAGGGCGACGACGTCGAGGGTCGACATCACCAGGCCGGCGCCGTTACCGAGGATGCCGATGTCGCCGTCGAGCTTGACAGAGGTGAGGCCGCGCTCGTGAGCCATCTCCTCCTGCTCGTCCTGGGCGGAGGGATCGCGCAGCTCGGCGTTCTCAGGATGGCGGAAGAGGGCGTTGTCGTCGAGGGTGACCTTGGCGTCGAGCACCCTGACCTCGCGGGCGGGGGTGACGATCAGGGGGTTGACCTCGACGAGCGTCGCCTCCTCGGCGATGAAGGCGTCGTAGAGCTTGGCGAGCATCGCCCCCACGGGGCGCACGACATCGGCGTCGACACCGGCCTCGAAGGCGAGCCGGCGTCCGTGGAAGGGCTGGAAGCCGAGCAGGGGATCGACGTGGAGCCTGGCGATGGCGTCCGGATCCTCGTCGGCCACCGCCTCGATGTCCATCCCCCCCTTGGTCGAGAGCATGACGAGCGGAGCCTTGGCCGAGCGGTCGAAGACGACCGAGGCGTAGTACTCGGAGGCGATCTCGGAAGCGAGCTCGATCCACAGCTCCTTGACCGTGAGCCCGCGGATGTCGAGGCCGAGGATGTTCGCGGCGTGCTCGCGCACCTGCTCGGCGTCGTCGGCGAGCTTGATCCCCCCCGCCTTGCCGCGGCCGCCGATGAGGACCTGCGCCTTGACCACGCACGGGTAGCCGATCTCCTGCGCCGCCGCCACGGCTTGCTCGACGGTGCGGGCGGGCTTCCCGGGGGAGACGGGGATTCCGTGCCGGGCGAAGAGCTGCTTGCCCTGGTACTCCAACAGATCCATGAGACCCTCGAAGACTCTAGTACATGGGCCCGCAGCGCTCCCGAGCGAGGCATGACGATGCTGCCGACACTGGGGGAGTGGCATCATGCCCGGGCTCATGGCGATACCCAAGAACATCACTTTTGTCACCTTCGACGTCTACGGGACCCTGATCGACTGGGATACCGGCGTCTACGAGGCGTTCCGCGCCGAAGCCGAGCGCGACGGGTTCACCATCGAGCGCGACGAGCTCATCCCCCTGTTCCACGAGATCCAGCAGCAGATCCAGGCCGGCTCCTACGAGCTCTACGCCGAGGTCCTCAGGCGCACCGCGGTGCAGATCTCCAAGAAGCTCGGCTGGCCCCTGGAGCCCTCGCGCTCGGGCTTCCTGCCCGAATCGATCCAGCGCTGGCAGCCGTTCAAGGAGACCAACCCGGTGCTCCAGAAGGTCGCCAAGAAATACAAGGCCGGACTGATCACGAACATCGACGACAAGCTCCTGGGCCAAACCCGCCGCCACATCCCCACCGACTTCGACCTCGTCGTCACCGCCCAGCAGGTCCGCTCCTACAAGCCCGAACCGCCTCACTTCACGGAGTGCGCGCGACGGATGGGTGGCAAGCGCGGCTGGGTCCACGTGGCCGCCAGTCACTACCACGATGTCGCTCCTTGCGTCAAACAGCGGGTCCCCGTG
>DASZKU010000176.1:0-2964 GCA_035552815.1 Solirubrobacteraceae bacterium
CGCGCGCGGCCGGCCCGGTCCACCGCCCGCCCGCCCCACCGCCCGCCCGGCCCGCCCCACCGCCCGCCCCGCCCCGCCCCGCCCGGGCCCTACTCGGCCGAGCCCTCCAGCAGTACCCGGGCCACCTGCTCCGGGGAGTCCCACATCGGTAGATGGCCGCAGCCGACGAGCACGCGATTGCGCACCTGGGCGGGAAGCCGCTTGGGGCGGGCGATCAGGCGGTCATGATCGGGCCAGGCCAGCGTCACCGGGACCTCGATGCTCGCGAGGCCGTCGAAGTAGCCGGCGCGCATGGCGTTATTAGTGGCGACGAAGGCGGGGGCGGAGGCGTAGGCGAGGACGATGTGCCGGGCGGCCGCCGCGGGCACGAGCTCGGGATGTGCCATCACCCCCCCGAGGAGCGCCCGCCGTCCCGCGGGCGTGGCGGTGACCAAGCCGAGGATCGGGCGCAAGCGGCCGGCGAGGATGCGCGCCATGCTCGGCTTGGGGACGAGCGGCGCGCGCCACAGTCCGGCCGGGGCGATGGCGGTGACCGACCGGGCGCCGCCGGCGCGGGCGAGCTCGAGGGCGACCCAGCCGCCGAGCGAGTTGCCGGCGACGTGGGGCCGGTCGAGGTCGAGCCCGGCGGCGAAGGCCTCGACGGCACGCGCGAGCCCGGCGGGGGTGGGACTCTCGGTCAGAGGGGGCGAGTCGCCGAAGCCCGGCAGGTCGACGGCGATCGCCGTGCGCTCGGCGGCCACGGCGTCGAGGACCGGATCCCACACGTGCCGGTCACCGCCCAGGGGGTGGATGAGGAGGAGGGGAGGACCGGTGCCCCGCCGCTCGTGGGCCAGCCCGGCGGAGGGCGACCGGTCGCCTCGGTGACTGCGAACGCTCGCCATCGCCATCGTCGACTGTACGCCCCCCCGCCCGCGCGCGGATCATCCCCCCGGGGCCGCGGGGATCGTTCCCGCCGGGACGCGCGGACCATCCCCCCGGGCGCGGGGATCATCCCGCCCGGGCGCGGGAACAGGAGCAATCGCGGCGCCGCCGAACCCTTAGCGGTGAGCACGGCGCGGCTCGAGGCGTTCTCCGACGGCGTTCTCGCCGTGGCCATCACCCTGCTCGTGCTCAACATCAGCGTGCCCCACGGCCCCGACCTGTGGCACGCGCTCACCCAGCAGTGGCAGGAGTACCTCGCCTACGTCACCTCGTTCATCACCATCGGGATCATCTGGGTCAACCATCACGCGATGATCGGACGCCTGCGGGAGACCGATCACACGATCCTCGTCCTCAACCTGTTCCTGCTCATGAGCGTCGGCGTGCTGCCCTTCGCCACCGCGCTGGTCGCGCGCTACCTCAAGGCCGGCTACGACGAGAGCCTCGCCGCGGGCATCTACAGCGGCTCCCTCCTGCTCATGTCGCTGTTCTTCTCCGCCCTGAACCGGCAGATCCTCCTCGTCAAGTCCGACCTGCTCGCGACCGGCCTCCCCGAGAGCCAGCGCCGCTTCATCTTCAGACGCTCGGTGACGGGGATCGTGCCCTACGTGATCGCCATCGCGGTCGCGCCCGTCTCGCCCTATGCCACCCTGGCCATCTGCGCGGCGGTCGCCGCCTACTACGCCACCCCGCTGGCCAGCGCCTCGCAGACGTGACGACGGCGCGTGACGGCGCCGCCCCTCCCGCAGTAGGAAGCCCTCCGACACCGAGGAGAGGGAGGGAAGAGATGAACAGGCTCGCGTCCTTGCCGGTATGTGGCTGCGCGCTGGCTGCGCAGCCCGGGTACGTGGCGCTCGGTGACTCCTACGCCTCGGGGGTGGGAACCCGCACCTACTACAGCGACGGCACCAGCTGTCAGCGCAGCCCCGATGCCTACGGTCCCCTGATCGCCAAGGCGCGCGGGTATGCCCTGAGCTTCGAGGCATGCAGCGGGGCGACGACCACCGACGTCAACTCGAGTCAGCTCGGTCCCCTGAACGGCTCGACGAGCCTCGTCACCATCACCATCGGCGGCAACGACGCCGGCTTCAGCACGGTGATCACCGACTGCGCGGCGTACTACTTCCCGTGCCAGAGCGCGACCGACCCCGCCGACCCCGCCGAGCTCGGGGTATCCCCACCTGTTCACCGCGGGCGGCGCGACGTGCAACTTCGATGCTCTCACCTCCGGTCACGAGAAGGAGCTCAACCACACCGCCGCCTTCCTCGGGCCAGGCCGACTTCGCGGCGCTGGTCGAGGGAGGGTAACGGGAAGCACACGCTATCGAGAGAGGCTTGCAATTGCGATGCCCTTGACATAGCGTCGCGCCCTCGATGCTCGGCTACATCGCCCAGGTGGTGCGCGAGCTCACGCCGGGAGAGCGGCGGCGGGCCGGGCTCATGTTCGCGTCGATCGCCGCGCTGCACATCGTCGGCTTCGGCGTCTTCATCGCCTTCGTCGTCCCTTCGCACTACAAGGGGCTGGGGATCGGGGTCGCCGGGCTCGCCTACACGCTCGGGCTGCGCCACGCCTTCGACGCCGATCACATCTCGGCGATCGACAACACGACCCGCAAGCTCATGAACGAGGGCAAGCGCCCGCTCAGCCTCGGATTCTGGTTCTCGCTCGGACACTCGTCGATCGTCGTCGCCATCGG
This sequence comes from Solirubrobacteraceae bacterium, assembly GCA_035552815.1. Classification (GTDB taxonomy): domain Bacteria; phylum Actinomycetota; class Thermoleophilia; order Solirubrobacterales; family Solirubrobacteraceae; genus Palsa-465. Next base: position 2,619 of record DASZKU010000176.1, read on the forward strand.
GGTGGGGATCGTCGTCGCCGAGAAGGCGGTGTACGGAGCGGTGGCCAACCCCCATTCGTCGCTCAAGCAGTTCGGCGGGATCTTCGGCACCGTCGTCTCGGCCAGTTTCCTGTACCTCATCGCCGCCCTCAACGTCGTCATCCTCGCCGGGATCTTCCGCGTCTTCCGGGCCATGCGCCAGGGCGAGTACGACGAAGCCGAGCTCGAACGCCAGCTTCAGAACCGCGGGCTCATGTATCGCTTCTTCGGCCGCTGGATGCGGACGATCACCAAGGAATGGCACATGTATCCCGTCGGGGTCGTGTTCGGGCTGGGCTTCGACACCGCCACCGAGGTCGCCCTGCTC
>DASZKU010000177.1:0-13283 GCA_035552815.1 Solirubrobacteraceae bacterium
CATCCGCGTCGTCGCCGCCGAGAACACCCCCGAGCTGCGGATCTCCGCCGGCGAGCGCTACGCCGCCGTGTACGAGATCAACCTCAGCCGCTGCATCTTCTGCGGCTACTGCGAGGTCGCGTGCCCGTTCGACGCCATCACCATGGGGCACGACTACGAGATGTCCGACTACACGCGCTCGGATCTGATCTTCACGAAGGAGATGCTGCTCGCCGAGCCGATCGAGCGCACGCCGCTGCGCTCGGAAGGGGAGTAGAGCGACACATGAGCGCGGTTCTCTTCTTCATTGCCGCGATCGGCGCCATCACCGGGGCGATCGGCGTGGTCATGCTCCGCAACCAGTTCTACAGCGTCCTCGCCCTCGTCTGCCACCTCGTCTCCCTCGCCGCCCTCTTCCTCCTCCTGCGCGCGGAGTTCGTCGCCGCCGCCCAGGTCATCGTCTATGCGGGCGCGGTCATGGTCCTCTACGAGTTCGTCGTCGCCTACATCGGCGGCGGCGAGGAGATGCCCACCCGCTCGGGCCTGCGCATCGTCGGCCCCCTGCTCGCCGTCGCCCTCGCCGTCGAGCTCTGCGTGGCCATGCTCGGCACCGCGCTCAAGGGCATCTCGAGCAAGGGCGCGCCCTACGTGCCCGGATTCGGCACCCCCCAGCACATCGGCAAGCTCTTCCTCACCAAGTACCTGCTCCCCTTCGAGCTCGCCTCCCTGCTCCTCCTCGTCGCCGCCGTCGGCGCCATCGTCCTCGCGCGCCGCCGTCGCGGGCTCGAGCCCGACGAGGAGCTCGAGGCGCGCTACCACCCGCGGATGCCGGCCTGGATCGGCTCCATGGCCGAGGCCGGGGGCCTCATGCACTTCGAGGAGCCCGCGCCCCGCGCCGAGCCCGCCGAGCCCGTCACGCCCGCCGACCCCGAGGGCGCCCCGATCGGGAGTCAGAGCTGAGCATGGCCATCGGCTGGTACCTCGTCGTCTCGGCGATGATCTTCGCCATCGGCGCCGCCGGCGTGCTCGTCCGCCGCAGCCCGCTCGTCATCCTCCTGTGCCTCGAGCTCATGCTCAACGCCGCCAACCTCGCCCTCGTCGCCTTCTCGCGCATGTGGGGGAGCGAGGACGGCCAGGTCTTCGCGCTCATCGTCATGGTCGTCGCGGCCTGCGAGGTGACCGTCGGCCTCGGACTGCTCGTCGCCATGTACCGCAAGCGACTGCCGATCGACGTCGACGACCTGCGGGAACTGCAGGGCTGATCTCGTGACCGCCACCACCTTCGGCTGGTTGGTACTCCTGTGCCCGCTCGTGGGCACGGTGATCATCGCCCTGGGCTCCAAGGTCCTCCCCGGCCGCACCCCGGGCTGGATCGCCACCGCCGCCATCGGGCTCTCGTTCGCGTGCGCCGTCGTCATGCTCGTCAAGCTCCTGGCTCTGAGCCCGGCCCACCGCCAGCTCACCTCGTCGCTGTGGAGCTATGCATCCAGCGTCGGCGTCACCGCCAACATGGAGATCCTCGTCGACCCCCTCTCGGTGTTCATGGTCCTTGTCGTCAGCGGCGTCTCGACCCTGATCCACCTGTACTCGGTCTCCTACATGTCCGGCGACCGCGGCTACACCCGCTTCTTCGCCTACCTGAACTACTTCGTCTTCTCCATGCTCCTGCTCCTCCTGGCGGGGAACTTCGTCCTCCTCATCGTCGGCTGGGCCTTCGTGGGCGCCGCCTCCTACCTGCTCATCTCCTTCTGGTACCGGCGTACGACGGCGACGCGGGCGGGCATCAAGGCATTCGTCATCAACGTCGTCGGCGACGTCGGCCTCGTCCTCGGGACCTTCTTCATCTTCACCCACACGGGCACGCTCGACCTACTCCAGACCTTCGCCGCCCTACCCCACGTCTTCCACCACGACAGCACCGACCTCGTCGTCGGCTGCCTGCTTCTCCTCGTGGGCGCCTTCGCCAAGTCCGCCCAGATCCCGCTCCACACCTGGCTCCCCGACGCCATGGAGGGCCCCACCCCGGTCTCGGCTCTGATCCACGCCGCCACCATGGTCACCGCCGGCGTGTACCTGATCGCCCGCATGCACCCGCTCTTCGAGCTCGCCCCCACCGCCGCCGACGTCGGAGCGGTGGGCGGCTGTCTGACTCTGTTGATCGCCGGGACCATCGGCCTCGCGGTGACCGACGTCAAGCGCGTCATCGCCTACTCGACGATGTCCCAGATCGGCTACATGATCATGGGCGTGGCGGCGGGGGCGTATTCCGGCGCCCTCTTCCTGCTCATGGCCCACGCCTTCTTCAAGGCGCTCCTGTTCATGGCCGCCGGGTCGCTGATCGCCGCCATGGCGGGCAATCAGGACCTCGACCGGATGAGGGGCTTCCGGCGGGCGCTGCCCTTCACCTTCTTCTCCTTCCTCATCGGCGGCATCGCCCTCTCGGGGCTGCCGCCGTTCTCGGGCTGGTTCTCCAAGGACGACATCCTCGCCTTCCTCGACCACCGCGGTGGCGGCTTCGAGGTCATGGGCATCGCCGGCTACGTGGGCGCCATCTTCACCGCCGTCTACACCTTCCGGCTCATCTTCCGGGCCTTCTTCGGGGAGCCCTGTCCGGAGGCCAAGGCGCTCGAGGAGGGCCACCTCTTCCACGCCGAAGTGCCCACCAACCCCCAGACCGGCGAGGTCGAGGACACCGATGTCGGCTTCCCGGGACCCGAGCACCACATCGCCGAGCGCGAGTGGCCGATGAAGGCGGCGATGGGCATCCTCGCCCTGCTCGCGACCGTCGGCGGCTTCCTCGAGATCCCCGGGGTCGACGACGCGATCAGGCGCTTCCTCGAGCCCACCTTCTCGAGCTCACAGCTCGCGGCCTCGGTGCCCTCGACGGGCGCGGACTGGGTCGGGCTCGTGATCGGCGCCGTGATCGCCCTGATCGGGGTCGGGATCGCCTACCGCGTGTGGGTCCTCGCGCCGGGCACGGCGGCGGTGGTGCGCGAGCGCCTCGCCCCCCTGTACCAGCTCTTCGTCCACAAGTGGTACTTCGACGAGCTCATCGACTTCCTCATCGTGCGTCCGGCGGCGTGGTTCGGCCAGGTCGCCGAGACGGTCATCGACCGCACCCTGGTGGCTGAGGGGATCACCGGTGGGACGGTCACCGTCGTCGGCGCCGTCTCCGCCGCCGTGCGCCGGGCCCAGACCGGGTTCCTGCGCTACTACGTGGCGCTCATGCTCCTGGGCATCAGCGGCGTCGTCATCTATTTCCTGGTGGCGAGCTGATGCCCGCCCGCGCCGATCGCTCGCGCACTGAACGGGGCATCACCAGATGACCCTGACCCTTCTCATCTGGGCTCCCCTGGTGCTCGGCGTCGCGGCGACCGCCTTCCCGCCCCGGTGGGTGGGCCGGGCCACGGCGATCGTCAGCCTCGTCCCCCTGGGCATCGCCATCTCCTTCCTCGTGCGCTTCAAGATCGGGCACGCGGGCCTTCAGTTCGTCACCGACCGGACGTGGATCAGCGCCTTCGGGATTCACTACAAGCTCGGGCTCGACGGCCTCAACCTGTCGCTCGTCGTCCTCACTACCGTCCTCTTCACCGCCTCGATGGCGTGGGCGGCGATGCGCGAGTGGGACCGGCCGCGCCTCTTCTACTTCTTCTTCGGCCTCGCCCAGAGCGCCGTCCTCGGGGCCTTCTGCGCCCAGGACCTCTTCCTCTTCGTCGCCTTCTTCGACCTCATGCTCATCCCCTTCTACTTCCTCACCGGGATGTGGGGGACGGGCGACCGCGTCCGGGGGACGATGAAGCTCGTCATCTACACCCTGGTCGGGTCGTTCTTCATGCTCGTGGCGGCGATCGCCACCGCGGTGATCGCCTCGAGCGACCACGGCACCAACCTCACCTTCGTGCTCTCGACGCTGCAGCACCTGCGGCTCAGCCACACCTCGCAGGACTGGATCTTCCTGTGCTTCGCCGTCGCCTTCCTGGTCAAGATGCCCCTCGTCCCCTTCCACGGATGGCTGGCCGACGGATACCGGTCGATGCCCATCCCCGCCGTCGCGGTGTTCAGCGGCGTGCTCTCCAAGGTCGCCGCCTACGGGTTCCTGAAGATCGTCCTGCCCCTTTTCCCCTACGCCGCCGTCCACTACCAGACGCTCATGCTCGTGATCGCCCTGGTGTCGATCATCTACGCCACCTCGCTCGCCTTCACCACCACCAACGCCCGCCTCGTCGTCGCCTACTCCTCGGTCGCCCAGCTCGCCTTCATCGTCCTCGGGATCTTCTCGCTGCGCCCCCAGGGTGGTCAGGGCGCGCTGCTCCAGATGCTCAACCACGGGCTGGTGACGGCCCCCCTGTTCTTCATCGTCGCCGCCCTCGCCGTCCGCTGCGGCGGCTCGGAGGACATCCGTGAGATGGGCGGGCTCGCCTTTCGCGCCCCCGTGCTCGCCGCCCTCTTCCTCATCGTCGTCCTCGCCAACCTGGCCATGCCCGGCTCCTCGAACTTCGCGGGCGAGTTCATGGTCCTCCTCGGCGTCTTCAAGGCCAAGCTGGCGATCTCAGTGATCGCCTTCCTCGGCGTCGTCGGCGCCGCCGTGTACTCGCTGCGCGTCTACATCCGGACGATGCACAACCCCCTCGGTGCCAAGGCGCGCTCGCAGGAGATCTCCCTGCGCGACGGGCTTCCGATCGCGGCGCTCGTGCTCGTCATCCTCGCCCTGGCCTTCTATCCCCAGTTCGGCCTGCGGCGCTCGGACCCGAGCCTGAGGGCGGCGATGGCCCCCGCCGAGGTCCAGGAGGGGCTCTCGCCGGCGGCCGCAGCCTTCGTCGCCCTCGGCCCCGCGCGCATCAGGCTGCCGCCGGGCCGGATACTCAACCCGGGAGGGCCGATCCAGGTGCCGGGAGGTTCCGCGCCATGATCCCCGTCCTCGCCGCCGCCACCCACATCAAGGGTCCGCCCATCGACTGGACGGCCCTCGCCCCCTTCGTGACCCTCACCGCCGGGGCTCTGCTCGTGCTCCTCGTCGGCCTCCTCGCGAGCTCGGTGGCGCGCGAGCGCCTGGTCCCCGCCCTCAGCGCCATCACCCTGGCGGTGACCATCGGCTACGAGATCTCCATCTTCCACCACCAGACCTCGATCATCTCGGGGGCGCTGAGGATCGACGACCTCGCCCTCGTCCTCGATCTCGTCTTCGCCATCGCCGCCCTGGCCGCGGTGGTGCTCTCGGCTCGCGAGACAGCGGCGAGCCAGGCCGGACACGGCGAGTATCACTCGCTCCTGCTCTTCTCGGTGCTCGGCATGGCCGTGCTCGTCAGCGCCGAGAACCTCGTCAGCCTCTTCCTTGGCCTCGAGCTCCTCTCCATTCCCCTGTACATCCTCTGCGCCTCGGACGCCCGCCGCGCCGCCTCGCTCGAATCGGGGCTCAAGTACCTGGTCATCGGCTCGGTGGGCTCGGCCACCCTCCTCTACGGGCTCGCGCTCATCTACGGCGCCACCGGCGCGACCGACTTCGGCCCGATCTCGAGCGCGATCACCGGCAGCTCGGTACAGGCGGGCGGGCTCCTCAACGACCCGCTGCTCCTCACCGGCATCGCCCTGACCATCGTCGGCTTCGCCTTCAAGGCCTCGATCGCCCCCTTCCACCAGTGGACCCCCGACGTCTACGAGGGAGCACCGACCCCGATCACCGCGTTCATGGCCACCGCCACCAAGGCGGCGGCGATCGGCGTCTTCCTGCGCTTCTTCGACGTCGCCGACATCGGCGTCCAGGCCACCTGGGCGCCGCTCCTCGCCACCCTCGCCACCATCACCATCATCGTCGGCAACGTCGGCGCGCTCGGCCAGTCCTCGACCAAGCGCATCCTCGCCTACTCCGGGGTCGCGCAGGCAGGCTACATGCTCGCCGGCGTGGTGGTGGGAACCCAGCTCGGGATCCAAGCCACCGTCTTCTACGTCCTCTCCTACCTCCCGGTGAACATCGCCGCCTTCGCGGTCATCGTCGCCCGTCAGCGCCAGCGCGCCGGCGGCGAGGACATCTCGGCCCTGGCGGGCCTGGGCTCGAGCCAGCCCTGGCTGGCGTGGCCCATGACCATCGCCATGCTCTCGCTGGCGGGGATTCCGGGCACCGTCGGGTTCATCGGCAAGCTCTACCTGATCCGCGCCCTGGTGGCCGGGCAGTACACGTGGCTGGCCGTGGTCATCGTCGTCGGCTCGATGATCTCGCTCGGCTACTACCTGCGCGTGGTGGCAGCGATGTGGATGAGCTCCCCCGAGCGCGAGTCTGCGAGCACCCGGGTCGCGCCCGGCGCGCGCCCGGCGATCGCGGGCGGCTCGCCCGAGGCCGACGCCGCCGACGCCGGCGGCTGGCCCGAGCCCGATCGCGCCGTCGCCAATGCCGAGGTCGCCGCCGTCGCGGCCGTGTTCGGCGCCGCGGCGGTCGTCTTTGGCATCATCCCGTCCCCGCTCCTCAGGCTGGTGGCGCACGCCGGGCGGGCGATCACGGGAATCTTCTAGCTTGCGCGCGCCGTGGAGGGAACGATGACCAAGAGAGTGTGTGTGCTGCTCGTGTGCGCTTTTGCGTTCACGGCCCTGGTGAGCGGCTGCGGCGGCGGCCAGGCCAAGACCGGCCCGACCTCGGGCCTGTCACTGACCACCATCAAGCGGCTGAACAAGGCCAACACCGACCGATCGGTGGCCGCGTGCCACGCCGAGGCGAGTAACACGGGGCTCCAGGCCAACGTCAAGCAGCTCGTGCTCACCGAGTGCGAGTACATCCGCACGGGGAACAACGCCGGCCTGCGTACCGTCGGTCGCCAGATCTGCAAGCTCCAGGCGCAGGCGCAGCCCGAGCCCATACGCTCGACGATGCTCGCCAAGTGCTAGCGGCGCGGATCTCTCGGCGCGACCGTGGGTCGGTGCACCGGCGCCTGCGCCTGCTCCTCCTGTGCGGGCTCGCGCCCCTCGCCGTTGTGACCGGGTGCGGGGGGAGCGCCAGCCCCGCCGGTAAGTCCCCGACCACCACCCACGCGGCCTCGACGTCTGCGACCTCGACAGTTCCCCTCGCCGTCAAGATCCGCGAGGCCATCGCCGCCTGCCGCAAGCAGGTCTCGAGATCCCCCTACATCCCGGCAGGCCAGAAGCCCCTCGCGCAGGCCGACTGCAACGGGATCAAGACGGGCAACATCAGCTCCCTGAAGGCGATCCTCCGCCAGGCCTGCCTGAACGCGGTGGCCAAGCTCCCGGCCGCCGACCAGCCCCCCGCGGCCGCGGCCTGTAAGAAGGTCTACTAGAGGTCCGGGGCGGGCCCCGACCGCCGGGGGCGCCGCTAGCATCGTCGGCCCGTGGAATACCCCGTGGAGACCTTCACCGCCGAGGAGCGCGCCCGCCTGAGCGCGCACTTCACCAACCTCGACCGGCCGGTGTTCGGGCTCGTCAACCTCCCCGAGACGGTCAAGGGCGCCCTCTTCGCCCGCTACTCGCGCTACCAGGGAACGCTCCGGCGCCTGTTCCTCGACGAGTTCGCCGACGGGCTGCCCGAGGTTGCCGAGGATGTCGAGGGCCGCGCCGCCGAGGGGCGCCGCGCCGCCGAGCTCTACGAACGGATCTTCGTCGGCTACGGCGATGACTCGGTGGCGCAGCTCGGGGGCGCCCACATCGCCTGCGAGTGGGTCTCCAACGTCCTCACCAAGGTGCTCCAGCGCCCGCGCCTGGGCGCCTACCTCGAGCAGTCCACGCGCTACATCGCCTACGACGCCAAGATCCCCGGCGGCGGCTTTCGCTATTACCGCGATCCCGAGCTCGGCCCCGAGTACGTGGCGGCCATGGACGGGCTCTTCTCGACCTACTCGGCGCTCCTGGGCCGCGTGCAGGCATGGGCCGAGCACGAGTTCCCCCGCGCCGAGGGCGAGGCGCCGGGCGCCCATGCCCGGGCGGTCAGGGCCAAGGCGCTCGATCTCCTCCGCGGCCTGCTTCCCGCGAGCTCGCTCTCGCACATGGGGATGTTCGCCTCCGGCCAGACCTACGAGCAGCTCGTCCTCCATCTCCTCGCCCACCCCCTCCCCGAGGCCCAGGACTACGGCGCGATGATCCTCGACGAGCTCGAGCTCGTGATACCGAGCTTCGTCGCGCGCGTGCGCCGTCCCGAGCGTGGCGGGGAATGGGTCCGCTTCCTCGAGCAGCGCGAGCGCGCCGGGCGGCGCTGGGCCGAGCGCCTCGATCTTCGCGACCGGGCGGGTGACGCGCCCTCGGTCACCCTCGTGCGCGCCGAGGGCGAGGAGAGCGACCTCCTCGCGGCCCTGCTCTTCGAGGCGGCATCGTGCTCGGAGGCGCAGATCGCGCGCCAGGTCGCCGACCTCGATGCCGACGAGCGCGCCGCGCTCCTCGCCGAGCTCGTGGGCGAGCGCGGCAATCGCCGCCACCGTCCCGGCCGCGGCTTCGAGGTCCTGCGCTACCGCTTCGAGATCGTCTCCGACTACGGCGCCTTCCGCGACCTCCAGCGCCACCGCATGCTCACCGTCCAGTGGCAGGGCCTGACCCCCGATCTCGGCGCCGGGGTCCCCGAGCAGGTCGAGCTCGCCGGCTGCGGCGATGAGTATCGCCGGGCGCTCGAGCTCTCCCATCGCGAATACGATCGTCTCGTCGACGTCGGCCTCGAGCGAGCGGCGCCCTACGCACTGTGCCTGGGCTACCGGATCCGCTTCATCCTCGACCTCAACGCCCGCGAGGCCATGCAGCTCATCGAGCTGCGCTCGGGACGCGAGGGGCACCCGAGCTACCGCGCCGTGGCCCACGAGATGCACGCCCAGATCGCCGCCGTGCACCCCGCCGTGGCCGCCGCCATGACCCACGTCGACCGCGACACCGAGCCCCGCCTCGAGCGCATCCTCTCGGAGATGCGCACCCACTCCCGCGCCGGCGCCGGCTGAGTCACAGCATGAACACAGGTAGCGCCGCCCGGCTGGGTCAGCGCCCGAGCTCGCGCTGACGGAGCTCGATCCGCCTGATCTTGCCGGTGAGGGTCTTGGGGAGGTCGGAGACGAACTCGATCCGGCGCGGGTAGGCGTAGGAGGACAAGTGGTCGCGGACGTAGTGCTTGATGTCCTCGGCGAGCTCGTCGCTGGGCTCGTGACCGGCGGCGAGGACGACGAAGGCCTTGACCACGTTGCCGCGCCGCTCGTCGGGCGAGGCGACGGCCGCCGCCTCGGCCACCGCCGGGTGCTCGAGGCACGCCGACTCCACCTCGAAGGGGCCGATCCGGTAGCCGGCGGCGATGATCACGTCGTCGGCGCGCCCCTCGTACCAGTAGTAGCCGTCCTCGTCGGTGCTGGCGGCGTCCTTGGTGTGGAACCAGTCCCCGCCGAACACCTCCTGGGAGTCCTCCTCGGGGCGGTTCCAGTAGCCGAGCGGATAGTGGGGGTTCGAGCGCGCCCTCAGGCAGATCTCGCCCCGCTCGCCCGTCGATACCGGGCGCTCGTCCTCGTCGAGGATCGATACCTCCCACCCGGGCATGGGCTTGCCCATCGAACCGTCGCGGACCTCCATGAACGGATAGTTGGCGCACAGGGGATAGGACTCGGTGAGCCCGTAGTAGTCGAGCACGGTGACTCCGTACTGCTCGCGGAACCAGCGGATCGCCTCGGGGTTGAGGGGCTCGCCGGCCGAGCACACGATCCGGAACTTCTGCGGGTAGCGCGTGCCCGCGTCCTCGATCGACATCATCGAGCGGATCGCCGTCGGGGTGCCGAAGACGTTCGCCACCCCGTGGCGGGAGAGGAAGTCGAGCTGCTTGTCGGCGTCGAATCCTCCCTCGCGCTGGTAGACCGCCTGCACGGCGCCGTAGCGCCACGGCCCGATCAGGGGGCAGATCCCCGCCGCCCATGCCCACTCGCCCATGCCGTGGAAGAGCTCGCCGTCGCGGACGTCGTGGCAGTAGAGGAACTCCTCGTGGGCGAGGATGTAGCGATGGGCGTGGAGGATGCCCTTGGCCAGCCCGGTGGTGCCCGAGGAGTAGTAGAGCTGCGCGGGATCGTCGGCGGCGGTGTCGGCGGTGGTGAATGACGTCGAGCCGTGGGCGAGGAGTTCGTCGTCGAGGATGAGGATCTGCTCGACGAGCTGGCGCTCGATGCGGCCGGCGTTCGCCTGGTTGGTCACCAGCACCTTGGCCTGCGAGTCGGTGACGCGGTGGCGGATCCCGTCGTCGCCGTAGAGGACGGACATCGAGAGGAGGATGGCGCCGACCTTCCAGGTGCCGAGGAACGCCGCCGCCGTCTCCGGTGTCGGCGGCAGCAGCATCGCCACCCGTTCGCCCTTCTCGACCCCGCGGCCGTGGAGCACGTTGGCGAACTGGTTGGAGAGGTCCTGGAGCTCGCCCCAGGTGACGTTGCGGACGTTGCCCTGGAAGTCCTCGTGGATCATCGCCGGCTTCTCGCGCGGGTGCTTGTCGCACACGTCGGTGGCGATGTTGTAGCGCTCCGGCACCTCCCAGCGGTGCTCCGCGACCGCTTCCTCATACGACGAGAACCGGGTCTCGGTATTCGAGCTCATGATCCTTCCTCTCCTCTTTCGCTCACGGCAGGCCCATCATCGCGCCCGCAGGCGCCGGTATGCAACCGTGTTCTTCCCGGATGACGCCGATCTCCACCCGCCGTGCCACCGTCGCCGACCTCGCCGTCCTCGTCGCCGACGTCCAGGCGGGCTTCGATTCCTACGTCGCCTTCGCCCCCCTCGGCTGGGTCCCCCCCGACGTCTACGCCGACACCGAGGTCATGGCCGAGCTCCTCGCCGACATCGACACCTGGGCGCTGATCGCGCTCTCCGAAGCCGAGCCCGTCGGGCACATCGCCTTCACCCCGGCCCGCCGCCGGGCACCCGGGCGGGCGTGGGCGAGCAGCCCCGCCACCCCGGGCCGCGCCCACCTATGGCAGCTCTTCGTGCTTCCGGAGTGGTGGGGCCGCGGCGTGGCCGCGCTCCTGCACGCGGCGGCGATCACCGAGATCCGGGCCCGCGGCTACTCGGCGGTGCGGCTCTACACCCCCTCGCTGCACGCGCGAGCGCGCCGGTTCTACGAGCGCCGGGGATGGCGCGCGGTCGGGGAGCACTGGAACCACCAGCTCACCCTCATGGTCACCGAGTACGAGCGCGATCTCGTCTAGGACTGGGCGGCGGTGCTCCCGCGCGCGCGCAGGAGCTTCTTGAAGGCGTCGGCGACGATGAGCAGGCGCAGGCGGCGCGGGCCACCCATGAGCTTGAAGACGAGGCGCAGGTGCGGGCGGTCGACGACGGCCACGGTGCTCGAGCCGCCGGCCGCCGCCTCGATGTCCTTGGCCACGCGCGCCGGGTCCATCGCCTTCTCGAGCGCCACTCCCCCCGTCGGGCCCCAGGCGTGCTCCTCCTCGAGCTGGGCGGTGCGCACGTCGCCGGGGCACACCGCGCACGCCTTGATGTCCGTCCCCTTGAGCTCCTGATAGAGGACCTCGGCGAGCCCCACGAGGGCGAACTTCGTCGTGCAGTACGACGTGTACGTCGGGCCCCCGATGAGCCCGAGCTCGGAGGAGACGAGGACGATGCGCCCGAACCCGCGCTCGCGCATGCCGGGCAGGACCTGCTGGGTGAGCCAGATGGCCCCGCCCACCCCGAGCCGGTAGCTCTCCTCGAAGTCCGCGACTTTGACGTCCTCGAGCCAATCGCGATGGAGAACCCCGGCGCAGCTGACGAGGACGTCGACCGGCCCGAGCGCCGCCTCGACCTCCCGCACCGCGCGCGCACACTCGCCGGGGTCAGACACGTCCGCGGCCACGGCGTGCGCCCGCTCGGGGCCGATCCGCGCCGCCAGCGCCTGCAGCGGCTCCGCAGTCCGCGCCACCACGCCAACCCGCGCCCCGAGCGAGGCAAAGTGCTCCGCCGTGGCCAGCCCGATCCCCCGCGAGGCACCGGTAACGAGCACGGTACGTCCGTCCCACTGCGCCATGCTGCCTCCTGGTCTAGGTGTGTGAGGGTGGCAGGTTAACGCGCTCCCCGGGCCCGAACGCCCCCGCTACCCCGGTCCCCTGCGTGGCGGGGGACGCGGTCCCCGCCCACGAACGCCCCCGCTACCCCGGTCCCCTGCGTGGCGGGGGACGCGGTCCCCGCCCCCGCTACCCCGGTCCCCTGCGTGGCGGGGGACCGGGGAAGTCTCGGCCGGGGCGTCTATTCGTCGTCGCGGTAGTCCGCATCCGTTCAACGGGACACGGCGGCAACGACGTGTAAACGAGTCAAGAGCAGAGAGCTCTCGTGAAACCCATCGGCATGGTCGCGGTCCACGGTGAGAAAGGTGGACGGATATGCGAGTTTGTAGAGCTTTGGGCGGGTCGAGGGGTGGGACGCGGGGGCGTGCTACGTATGTATGAATAGTCCGCACAAAGGTGACACGACCCCGGGCACGCGCCGCTGACCGCACCCGCCGGGGGGCGCGTCCTAGCGCCGGCGCTTGCGCTTGCGCTTGGGGGTGGTCGCGCGCGTCGACCCCGCGGGCGCGACCGCCCGCTCCGCCGACGCCGGCGCCGGCGCCGACGCAGACGCCGACCCCGAGGCAGACCCCGACGCCGACCCCGTCCCCGACGCGGCCGGCGCCGGGACGCGCTTGCCCCGCCCGCCGCGGGAGGCCCGATTCGCCGCCTGCTGCTCGCGGACCTTCTGGTTCGACGGCCATGGCACCGCCTCGCCGCGGTCCCAGGCGGGCGGGAAGGCGTTGGGCCAGCGGCCGAGGAACAGGCAGGCGAGGGCGAGCAACCATCCGCCCTGGATCACGAAGACTGGCACGATCGGATACACGAACAGAATCCCGACGAAAATGCCGAGGTAACCCATGACCTTCGGAAGTAGGCCGACGCGCATCGCGTTCAGGGAGATGATCAGCGCCCCGATGCCGAGGAGAAAGCCACCAAAATAGCCGACGACAGGAGGCACGAGCACAGCCGCCGTGCTCGTCAGGTGATGTGCTTCAGAGTAAGTCTGCTGACCGCTGGTGACGAACTTGTGGGCGGCTAGCCCGGCCGCCACCCAGTAGACGACGCCGCTGATCGCGGCGATCACACCCCCGGCGAGAACCATGTAGCGGAAGCCCGGAGAAAGCGCCGGTCGCCGCGCTTTGGTCGCGGTCCACAGGAAGTTGAGCACCGCCGCGAGCGCGATGAGCCCGCCCGCGTTGACGACCGCGCCGATCAGGTCGAGGGGGAAGCGCTGGTGGTCGATGATGACCACGAGTGTGTCTTCGTCGACCTTTGGGTGCGGCCCGACGATCCCGAGGATGGCGGCCACCACGAGCAACAGGGCCGCCA
>DASZKU010000178.1:0-4063 GCA_035552815.1 Solirubrobacteraceae bacterium
GCCAACCTGGTGGCCAAGCCGCTCGGCGCGCGCCGCCGCCCCGACCCGAGCGGGGCGCCGGCCGGGCGCCGGGCTCCGATGCCGCTGAGCACCTCCTTCCCCTCGGGCCATGCCGCCGCGGGCCTCGCCTTCGCCACCGCGGTGGGTTCCGTCCTCCCCCGCGAGGCGATCCCGATCCGGGTCCTCGCCGCCACCGTCGCCTACTCGCGCATCCACACCGGCCTTCACTACCCGACCGACGTCATCGGCGGCGCGCTCCTCGGGACCGCGCTCGCCCAGCTCACGACGAGGGCGATCGAACGCTGGGGGTCGTCGTCTGCTGGGGGGTGATCGGCCGCCGGGCGGCGATCGAACGCTGGGGAGCGATCGACCGCCGGCTATGACCGGGCGCCGGCCTTCGGCGCACCCGGACCCGCGCCCGCACCCGGACCCGCGCCCGCACCCGGACCCGGACCCGGACCGGCGCCGGGCTCGGGGATGAGCTCGGCGGCGCGCATGGGCACCGCGGCGGCGGCGTAGGCGTCCACGGCGTCGAGGGTCTCGGCCTCGAGCAGGGCGTGGGCGAGGCTGTCGAGCTGGTCGCGGTGCTCGGAGAGCACCTGGGTGACCTCGGCGTGGGAGTCCTCGACGATGCGGCGGACCTCTTCGTCGATCAGCCGCTCGGTCTCCTCGGAGGTCTCCCGCGCGCCCGGAAACAGCGGCCCGTTGCTCTCCGAAGGCAGCACCGCGATCGGGCCGATCTTCTCGCTCATCCCCCAGCGGCCGACCATCTGGCGGGCGATCTGGGTGAGCTGCTGGATGTCGGACTCGGCGCCGGTGGTGATCTTTCCGTAGACGACCTCCTCGGCCACGCGGCCGCCGAGCGAGACCCGGATCTTGGCCTCGAGCTCCTGGCGCGAGTACGAGACGCGGTCGGTGTCGGGCGTCGACAGGGTGACCCCGAGGGCCATGCCGCGGGGGATGATGGAGATCTTCCTGACCGGGTCGGCGTCGGGCGAGAGCATGCCCACGAGCGCGTGGCCGGACTCGTGGAAGGCGGTGCGCTCGCGGTCCTCGGGGCTGAGCAGCGTCCCGCGCGGGGCGCCGAGCATGATCTTCTCGAGCGAGTCGGTGAAGTCGGCCATCGTCACCTTCTCGTGCTTGCGGCGCGCCCCGAGCAGCGCTGCCTCGTTGGCGAGGTTGGCGAGGTCGGCTCCTACCATCCCCGGCGTCGAGGAGGCCAGCGCGTCGAGCTCGACGTCGTCGGCGAGGGGAATCGCGCGGGTGTGCACCTCGAGGATCTTCCGCCGCCCGGCGCGGTCGGGCGCCTGCACGGCGACGCGGCGGTCGAAGCGACCGGGGCGGAGCAGAGCCTGGTCGAGGACCTCGGGCCGGTTGGTGGCGCCGAGGACGACGACCGCCTCGGTCGACTCGAACCCGTCCATCTCGGTGAGGATCTGGTCGAGGGTCTGCTCGCGCTCGTCGTTGGCGCCGGTCACCGCCACCGAACCGGCGCGCGAGCGGCCGATGGCGTCGAGCTCGTCGATGAAGATGATCGCCGGCGCCGCCTCCTTGGCCTTGGCGAACAGGTCACGGACGCGGGAGGCCCCGACCCCGACGATGGCCTCGATGAACTCGGAGGCGGCGATCGAGAAGAAGGCCGCGTGGGCCTCGCCGGCCACGGCGCGGGCGAGGAGCGTCTTGCCCGTGCCCGGGGCACCCGACAACAGGACTCCATGGGGCATGCGCCCGCCGAGGCGCTGATAGGGCTCAGGATCCTTGAGGAAGTCGACGATCTCCGTGAGCTCGTTCTTGGCCTCGTCGATCCCGGCGACGTCGTCGAAGGTGACGCGGATCTTCTCGGGGTCGACCCGGCGCGCCTGCGAGCGCCCGAAGTTCCCGAGCGCGCCCATCCCCCCGGCCGCCCCCTGCGCGCGGCGGGCCAAGAGAATGAAGAGCCCGACGATGAGGAGCGTCGGCCCGAAGCCGAGGAGGATCTCGGCGAGGAGCGACTGGGTCTGGGTCGTCGACTGGGCGTTGACGGTGACGCCCTTGGACTGCAGGAGCGCCGCCAGCTGCGCGTTGTTCCAGAAGGACGGGACCTCGGTCGAGAACAGCGTCGTCGGCGTCGCCTTGGTGTCGGTCGTCGGATAGCGGATCTTGGTCGTGAAGGTGCCCTGGATCGAGTCGCCCTTGGAGGAGATCGACTTGACCTGGCCGGCGTTGACCTCGTTGAGGAAGAAGGGGCTGAAGGGCACGCTGACCCGCGGCTGGGTCGCGGGCTGGGCCAGGAGCACCGACGCCCAGTTCACGGCCAGGAGGACGAGGACGAAGATCCAGAAGCCGCGCAGGCGGTGCGGCGGCCGGGGCTTGTGCTCCTCCGGGGTTCCGCGACCGTCGGGTGCGGGCGCGACCTGCCAGCCGCCCTTGTCCCTGGGCATGGGCCCGGGAGGCGCCGGCTTCGTCGCGCTGTCCCTGCTCCTGTTGAGGTCCTGACCCCGGTCGGGCATCCCCGTATTCTGGCCGATGGCGTCTCTCGGCGGTTTACATCCCCGTAAGGGTCGGCCACGGAGCCGGTACCGGGCGCTCGGGCTCGACTCGCCAATCGGCGTACGCCTGTTCAGGATCGTCGGTGTCCCTCGACGCCGAGGCGTCGTAGCGCGCGGCGGTCTCGTTGACCGGATAGCTGCACATGTCAAGGCGCCGCGAACCGATCATGAGCACGGCGCAGGGCCCGTCCCCGGCCCCGACGAAGACGTGCGCGGCTCCCGCCGGGCAGTGCACGAAGTCCCACTGCTTGAGCGGCCGCTCCTCGCCGTCGAGGATGACGATGCACTCGCCCTCGAGCACGAGGAAGTCCTCCTGAACGGCCTCTGAGTGGTAGCGGCAGTTGGGCTGCCCGGGCTCCATGACCTGGATGTTCACGCCCGTGTCGGGCCAGCGCACGCCCTCGGGCTCGAAGTCGATCATGGTGGCGTGGCGCGAATGGCTGAAGGCGCGGGCGCCGGCGACGTTGAGAATGAAGGGCTGATCCATCTCAGGTATGGCACTTGGCGGGAAGCACCGCCGAAGTGTACGGGGGGTCCGGGATCGCGCAGTCGACCTCGGGCGCCGTTGACCGCAGGGGAGTGGGGGGGGTCGATTCGATCCCGCGCTTCACAGCGTGTTGAAGCAACCGTATACGACGAAGAGCGGGTTGGTGACCATCTGCCCGCGCGCGTCGCGCATGATCTGCTGGCCGACGAAGCTCGGGGGCGAGGCCGCCTTGTAGCAGCCGTTGGCCGAGACGCTGACGTCGTAGGTGACGATGTCCTCCTGGAAGGGGACCTTGCCGGGTTGGGGAATGAAGACGTTGAGGTTGCACGTCCACTCGCCCGGTCCCTGGGGCGCCGCCGCCCCGCGATTGCAGCTCGGGCGGATGTCGAGGGTGGCGCCCGGCGGCACCGTGCGTCCGATCAGGCGCTCCTGGAACAGGCTGACGTTGCTGAAGGTAGGGCCGATGGCCGCGCGCAGCCGCGCCGCGGTGACCCCGACCGGGCCCCAGCTCCCCGCGAAGGCGAGCAGCGCGATCACGGCGACGACGGCGGCGACGACGCGCACCGATGCCAGCCAACCGCCGGCGCCGCTCGCTGCGCCGGCGAAGTCCCGGCGGCGGAGGATGAGCCACGAGACCCCCAGGCACGCGACGATCCACGGCACGCTGGCCAGGCTCGAGACGAGCAACGGGCCGAAGAAGTGGTGGGTGACGAAGAGCCCGTGCCAGCCGTCGAGGCGTCGACCACGTCGACGGCCACCGCAGCGTCCTCTTCCTCGCCAGCCCCTACGCCAAGCCCGGCGTCCACAGCGACTACTACTCCCAGATCAATCTCGTGCGGACGATCGAGCAGATCCTCGGGATCCAGCCCATGAACCAGGAGGACCACACGGCGGAGCCGATGTACAGCCTGTTCACCGCCCATCCGAGCTTCGCCCCCTACAACGCCCTCCCCAACCAGGTCCCGCTCACCCTCGGCGCGCCCGGGTACCCATCGACCCTGACCACCACCGCGGCCAAGAAGTTCACCTCCGCCGGGATCGTGCCCGC
>DASZKU010000179.1:0-5331 GCA_035552815.1 Solirubrobacteraceae bacterium
TTGGCCCTCGGCCCGCTCATGCTGCGCGGGCCCGGCGGCCGGGCTCGGCCCCGTTCGGTCTTGTTGTATGTGGTCGCGTTCGCGCTGACCATCGTGCTGGCCTTCCTGCCCGTCCTCATCCACCACGACCTCAAGGCCTTCTGGCACGACTCGATCGCCTATCAGGCCTCGCGCTCAGCGCCGTTCTCGATCTGGGGGCTGTACGGCGGTCTCGGTCTCGAGCAGCACGTGGTGCAAGGAGCGGGCGTGGCGCTGGCGCTCCTGGTGGCGTTCCTGCCCCGGCGTCGCGACCTCGTCACCGTCGCCGCCCTCGGTGCCGCGGTGATGATCGCCATCCAGCTCGGCGTGACGTACTGGTTCTACCTCTACATCGTGTGGTTCTTCCCGCTCGTGATCGTGGCGCTCTTCGGCAGCTATCCGCGGGCTCCTGAAGGGTCGATGACTCGGGCTGTGCCGGAACGCATGGAGACGTGGCGGGCCGCTCGATTTGGCCGAGCCAAGTCGCGCGCGGTGGTGGCGGGCTCGACGGGCGGCGAGGTGCCGGCCTGACAGCGGCGGGCGCTGGCGTCAGGCAATCCCCGGTGCCGGCTCGAGCACCTGCTCGATGCCCGTCGCTCGCATGCGCTCGCCGGTTCTGATCAGGACACCGTTGAGCCACGGATCTTCGGTCGAGGTCTCGAACTTGATCGACATCTTGGTGATGAGCGACTCGAGTGCCAGCTCGCGCTTGACGCCGATCACGCCGCCGCGCGGGCCGGTCATCCCCACGTCGGTGATGTAGGCGGTGCCGCCGGGAAGGATGCGCGCGTCGGCGGTGGGCACGTGCGTGTGGGTCCCCACCACGGCGGTGACGCGACCGTCGAGGTGCCAGCCCATGCCGACCTTCTCGCTCGTGGCCTCGGCGTGCACGTCGACGAGGATGTGGTCAGCGTCGCGCTCGAGGGCGCCCACGGCGTTCTCGATTACCGAGAAGGCGGGCAAGCTCGCGTTCATGTAGAGGTTGCCGGAGATCGACACCACGCCGAGGCGGACGCCGTCACGCTCGACCGTGGTCCAACCATGACCCGGCTGGCTGCGAAGAAAGTTGGCGGGTCGGAGGATCCGAGGCTCGGCGTCGAGGTAGGAGTAGACCTCGCGATGGCGGTAGGTGTGGTTACCCAGGGTGATGACATCCACGCCGGCGCTGAAGAGCTCCTTGGCGTTCTTGGGCGTAATGCCGAGGCCACCGGCGATGTTCTCGCCATTGACCACGACGAAGTCCGGTGCCAGGCGCTCGCGTAGTCCAGGCAGGAGCGAGAGCAGGCTGCGCCGGCCGATTCCGCCGACGACGTCCCCGACGAAGAGGATGTTGACCGGTCGAAGAGTTGCGTTGGGGAGCACGCCGGGGGCCATACTTTCAGAAGGTCCGATGAGGTGGCGACCGCCCAACATACGGCAGATCCTCGGCGATCGTCTCAGGATCGCGCGTTCGCGGGAAGGCGAGCGAGCGGGCGATTCCGGGGCCGAGGCAGGGGCTGGTCAGGGGGCCGAGTCTGAGCGGGCGGCGGCCGAGCTCGAGCCAAGGGCGAAATCTGAGCCCACCCGGGTCGGGATGCCCGTCCCGCCCGTGGTGGTGCCCCGGTGGATCCAGCTCGTGCTCCTTCCCCTCGCCATCGTCGGCCTGTGGGAGCTGGCGCGCGCGATCGGCTCCGTGCTCCTCATCGTCATCTTCGCGGCCGTCGCCGCGCTCATCCTCAATCCCCCGATCAAGGCCCTCGAGCGGCGTGGCGTCCCCCGCGGGTTCGGGATCCCGCTGATGTATCTCTCCCTCATCGCCGCGATCGGCCTCGTCGGCGTGCTCCTGTCCAACCCGGTCGCCAGCCAGGTCAGCCACTTCCAGAAGGACATTCCCTCGATCGTCCGCAACGCCAACCGCGAGCTCGCGAACCTGCAGACGTTCCTCGGCCACCACGGGATCCATATCCACATCCAGAAGCAGGGGCAGACCGCGCTGCAAACGATCGAGAAGAGCATCACCAAGCGGTCGGGGGCCATCGTCTCCTTCTCGAGCAACGTGCTCCAGAGGCTGGCCGCGATCTCCTTCGGGTTGATCCTGTCGCTTGTCCTCTCGATCTACTTCCTCGTCTATTCCGCCTCGATCGGGAACCTCGTGCGCCGGGTCATGCCGCCGGGCGACGGGACGCGAGAGGACGACTACCCCTACCGGGTCCAGCGCGCGGTGCTCGGCTATGTCCGCGGCCAGCTCCTGTTCAGCTTCCTGATGGGGGCGAGCGCGACGCTTGCCCTATGGATCTTCGGCGCCGTCGGCATCTTCCCCGCCGGCCAGCACTACGCGCTCTTCTTCGGCGGCTTCTATGGACTGATGGAGCTCATCCCCTACGTCGGCCCGTTCCTCGGTGCCCTGCCCCCGGTCATCGTCGCGCTCCTGGACCACCCGATCACCGCCCTGTGGGTGACGATCCTCTTCGTCGTGCTTCAGCAACTCGAAGGACATCTCGTCGCGCCCCAGGTGTTCCGGATTTCGCTGCGCATCAATCCGATCCTGATCATCCTCGCCCTGCTCATCGGCGATCAGCTCTACGGGATCGCCGGTGCCCTGCTCGCCCTTCCCGTCTCGACGGTGCTCCGCGAGACGGTGCTCTACCTGCGCCGTCACCTCGTCCTCGAGCCCTGGAGCACTGCCGTGGCAGGTGCGGTCGGGGCCGGGTCGGGGGCGGGCGGTGGCGGGCCGGGCGGTGGCGGTGGCGGCGATGGCGGTGGCGGCGATGGCGGCGGCGGCGATGGCGGCGGGGGCCCCGCCCCGGGGAACGGTGGGCTGACCGTGGCGGACGATCGCTGTCCGGAGTGCGCCGCGATCCCGGCGCCGGGCGACGCCTTCTGCCGAGCCTGTGGTTCCTCATTGGAGCCGCGCGTGCGGACGCCCGGGTAGCCTGCCGACGGTGATGCCCGTCACCGCCGCCCCTCGCCAGGCGACGCTCGCCGCGCGGTCGCTGAGCAAGCAGTTCGGAGACCGCACCGCACTCCGCGACGTGAGCTTCGACATCTATTCGGGCGAGCTCGTCGCGATCATCGGGCCCAACGGAGCCGGCAAGACGACCTTGCTCTCGATCCTGGCCGGGATCCTCGCCCCGAGCAGCGGCGAGGTGAGGACACCCGCCCGCAAGGTCGGGTGGGTGCCCCAGCAGCCGGCCCTGTACTCGAAGCTCTCGGTCGCGGAGAACCTGCGCCTGTTTGCTCGCCTGGAAAAGCTCCCCGACCCTGAAGCCGCCGTCGCGACGATGCTCGACCTGACCGAGCTCCGCGAGCGCTCGGGCGACGAGGTAGGGCGCCTCTCGGGTGGGAATCAGCAGCGCGTCAACGTCGCCATCGGGCTCCTGTGCGAGCCGGCGGCGCTGCTCCTCGATGAGCCCTCGTCCTCACTCGATCCGCGCCAGCGCGAGCGCCTGTGGAGCTTCATCGGCCGCCTCGGGACTGGCGGGACGACAGTCGCCTACTCGACCCACGATGTGCTCGAGGCCGAGCGCTACGCCGACCGGGTGCTCGTGCTCGCCGACGGGGAGCTTCTGTTCGTGGGGACGCCGTCCGCGCTCGAGCGCGCCGTCGGCGGCAACCCGCGCGACTTCGAGGTCGCGTTCGTGCGCTTCCTCGACGAGCGCGGCCACTAGCCGGCCGTGCGCTGGCTGCTGGTCAAGGACCTCCAGATCCTCCGGCGCTCCCCGCTGCTCGTCGCGCTCCTCATCGTCTACCCGATCGCCCTCGCGCTGATGATCGGCTTTGCCCTCTCGAGTCCCCCGGGCAAGCCCAAAGTGGCGTTCCTGACCCAGGTGCCCAAGGGCCACGGGCGGATTCACCTCGGCTCCCAGGAGATCAACATCTCCAGCTACGCCAAGGACCTGTTCGCGTCGATCCAGCCGATCATCGTCCACTCCCAGGCGCAGGCGATCGCCGATGTGCGCTCCGGGCGCACGCTCGCGGCCGTGATCGTCCCGGCTGACATCACTGGGCAGATCCAGAGCCTGGTCTCGACCGGGGTCGGGAGCCCGACCGTGCAAGTCATCCTCAACACCAAGGACCCCGTCGAGCGGCAGTTCGCCGACCAAGCGATCCAGGCGCGCCTCAACGATGTCCAGCAGGCGGTGTCGAAGCAGGTCCTGCGCGTGGCCATCGCCGACCTCCAGCAGGTCTTGAACGGCGGCACGGTCCAATTCTTCGGTACGAACTTCCGGCTTCTCGGTCTGCGCGACTCGCGCACGCTGCTCCAGCGCGCGATCGCCCAGCTCCCGACGCGGTCGCCGCTGCGCTCGGCGCTCGGGCGCGTCGTCGGATTCGCCGACCTCGCCATTCAGGGACTGGGGTTCGCGAGCCCCGTGCTCGGCTCGATCGGGGCGCCGCTGACGGTCGTCCAGACCGAGCTCGCGGGGCGCACCACCCCAACCGCGACCTACGCCGCCACCATCTCCGTGGTCTTCTCCCTGATGCTCGTGACGATGCTCCTGGCCGCGGGGATGCTCGCGCTCGAACGCGAGGAGCACGCCTTCGCCCGGCTCGTGCGCGGGCTCGTCTCGCCCGCGGCGGTGTTGACCGAAAAGGTCGTTCTCGCAGGTGGATGTGCCGCGGCAGCCGGGCTCGTGATGGCGGCCGGGGTCTCGACCTTCGTGACCCTCGAGTGGTCGCGCTTCCCGCTCTGGGTAGTGGCGCTCGCGCTGGCGGGGATCGCCTTCGGGGCCCTCGGCGTCGCCATCGGAGGTCTGGCGCGCGAAGTGCGGGCGGCGTCGCTGCTCGCCTTCATGCTCTCGCTGCCGATCGCCTTCATCGCGCTCGTGCCCACCGCGGCCGTCTCGAGCGCGCTGAAGTCGGTGCTCGATGTGATCGCGTTCGTGTTCCCGTTCAAACCGGCGCTGGACGCCGTCAACAACGCGTTCAGCGGGACGGCGCCGGGGATCGGCTGGCCGCTCGTGCATCTGGCCGGGCTGGCGCTGGCGTTCGGGGTGGTGGCGCGGCTGGCGGTGAAGCGGCTGGCGTGAGACGGGGGCGCTCTGGCCGGGCGGGGGTGTGATGGCGGCGGGGGCGCTCTGGCCGGGCGGGGGTGTGATGGCGACGGAGGTGTGATGGCGACGGGGGCGTGATGGCGACCGGAACGGTCGACCACGACGTGGTGCGCTTTGAGCCGCATATATCGGCTTAAAACGCACCACGTCGCGCCCGCACCACGTCGCGCCCGCACCACGTCGCGCCCGCACCACGTCGCGCCCGCACCACGTCGCGCCCGCACCACGTCGCGCCGCGCCCGCGCCCGCCCGCCCGCGCCCGGCGCGCTGGGCCAACGAGTCC
>DASZKU010000180.1:0-16967 GCA_035552815.1 Solirubrobacteraceae bacterium
GCGGCGGCCTCGGGCTGGCGCCCGAGGCCGCCGCGGTGCTCTAAGGCACGGCGTCCGGCGCGTCAATCAGGCGTACGCGCCGCCCTCCTGCCTCCACTGGGTGAAGGCGCCGACCAGGCTGGTGACGAGAATGACACCGAGGCCCGAGATCGCCGCGACCCACCAGGCCGCCACCGTGACGGTGAGGATCACGAACAGCACAACTCCTACTACCACGCCAAGCATGACGAGTGGCATACAACACTCTCCCTTGTAATCGGATGGCCGATCGCGGTGAATCATTACCCGTCCGCGGCCCCGCTGCAACCCGCCCCACCCTCGAGAAAGGCAGACCCGTGATCGATCAGCCCGAACCCGGCGACATGTACGAGGACATCACCCGCGAGCTCCAGCGCCTGTTCCCGCCCGACCGGATGGAGCGCATCATCGACCGCCTCGGCCTCGAGGGCACCGACGACGACCTCGAGTACCTCGGCGACCTCATCAGCGCCATCTTCACCCGCGGCATCGAGTTCGGGGCGATCGAGGTCGCCGCTCAACAGGTCCAGGCGACACCCGAGGTCTACCCCCAGATCGACATCGCCCACGTCGACCTGCCGTGAGCAGCCCCAGGCGTGGCACCGCGCCCCCCGGTTCGCCAAGCGGCCCGGAAGCGACCTCGGCAGCCGTGGGCATGAGCGGATAATGCGGCTCCGCTGATGCCCCTCACCGAGCTCCACGCCGCCAACGACCTCCTCGACGACCCCCCCGCCCTGGCGGCGCGTCACCAGCAGGAGGGCTGCCTGTTCATCCGCGCCGGCATCGATCCCGCCGGCCTCGCCGACGTCGCCGAGCAGGCCGGGGCGCTGCTCGAGCGCTGGGGGGTGGCGCGCCGCGGCGACGGTGTGCGTGCCACGGGAGCGAGCCTCGACGCCCTCGACGCCCTCGACGCCGTCGATCCCGCCGAGCTCCAGCGCCTCCCCGCGCTCGTCGCGCTGGCCGAGGCGATCGCCGCCGGCACCGACCCGATCTCGCCGGTGGCGGCGCGGGCCTTCGGCTGCCCGACGGCGCTGTGGCCGGGGGCCCGGCTCCACCTCGCCTTCCCGGGCGACGCCGCGGCGGTTACCCCGCCCCACCAGGACAGCGGCGCCCTCGACTGGATCGGCGACTACCGGCGCCTGTGGATCGCCCTCGGCGACATTCCCTTCGGCGATGGCGGACTCGGGCTCGCCACGGGATCGCATCGCTACCGCCGGCTACGGATGGACGAGCTCCTCGACGGCAGCTGGTCGACGGCGGAGATGTCGATCGGAGACCTGTTCACCTTCGACCTCAACCTCGTTCACCGGAGCCTTCCCGCCACCAGCGACCGCATCCGCATCGCCCTCACCGTGGTCGGATCGGCACAGTGGGATCCCCGGCCCTCGGTGGCGGCCGACGATGCCGGCGAGCTCCAGCTCGGGCTCTGCGAGCGGGAAGCCTCCCCGGCCGCGTTTATCTGACCGCGACCTCGGCCTGAGCTCAGAACTTCCAGAACGGTCGGTTACTGAGCTCGGCCTCGGGCGGGTGCTTCTTCAGGTAGCGCGCTCGCCACACACCCAGGGCGACCACAGCGAGCAGCGACAGCGCGACGGCGGCGATGGTGATCGACAGCGCCGTGAGGATCACCGCCGCCACGAGAGCGAGCGGGAACGCCCAGGGGAGCAACGCGTCGGGCATCTGCCAATCGTATCCCGCGGCGCAGGCAGCGCAGCTCGTATTCTGGGCTCGTGGCGAACCTGCGCGTGGCGATCATCGGCTATGGCCTCGCCGGCCGGTCCTTCCATGCGCCGCTGATCGCGGCGACGCCGGGACTCGCGGTGGCCAGCGTGGTGACCTCGAGCTCTGAGCGCCGGGCGCTGGTGGCGCGGGAGCACCCGGACGCGCACATCGTAACGAGCCCGGGCGAGCTGTGGGAGCGGGCGCACGAGCACGACGTCGTGGTGGTGGCCACCCCCAACCACGCCCACGCGCCGCTGGCCACCGAGGCGCTCGATCGCGGGCTCCACGTCGTCGTCGACAAGCCCCTTGCCATGTCCTCGGTCGAGGGCGAAGCGCTCGTCGCCCGCGCCGAGCGCGCCTCGAGGGTCCTCACCGCGTTCCAGAACCGACGCTGGGACTCCGATCAGCTCACCCTGGCCCGGCTCATGGCCGGCGATCGCCTGGGCGCGGTGCTGCGCTACGAATCGCGCTTCGAGCGCTGGCGACCGGCGGCCAACGCCGACGCCTGGCGGGACACGACGACGCCCGAACAGGGCGGCGGGCAGCTGCTCGATCTCGGTAGCCATCTCGTCGACCAGGCGCTCGTGCTCTTCGGCCCGGCCACCCACGTCTATGCGGAGGTCGACGCGCGGCGTGGTGCCGCCGGCGACGACGATGCCTTCGTGGCGCTGCGCCATGCCCGGGGGACGATCAGCCATCTCCGCGCCTCGGCGATCACCGCGGCTCCCGGACCGCGGCTTCGCGTGCTCGGCACCGAGGCGGCGTTCGTGGTCCGCGAGCTCGACGGCCAGGAGGACGCGCTGCGCGCGGGCGCGCGCCCCGATCAGGTCCCTGACTGGGGCGCCGAGCCCGAGTCGCGCTGGGGTTCCCTCGTGCGCGGTGAGGAGAGCGTCCCCGTGCCCAGCGAGCGCGGCGACTGGCCGCGGTTCTACGTCCTCCTCGTCGCCGCCCTACGCGACGGGGCACCGCCGCCCGTCGATCCCCGCGACGCCGTGAGGACCCTGCGCGTCCTCGAGGCCGCGCGCCGCAGCGCCGCGCAGCGCGAGCTCGTCTCGCTCGCCGACTGACGGCAGCGCCCGCTCGTTTGGGCGCGCCGGGCCCCGGGTAGCGATGACGTCGTCAGTCGGTCACTAGCGACGGAGGGAACGTGATGCGTTGGTGTGGCCTCGTGTCCGCGGTGCTGGCCTTGGCACTCGCGACGGCGAGCCCGGCGGCCGCGACGGCGAGCCCGGACGGGAGCTACGTGCTCACCGCCAGGTCGAGCCGGTCCCCTGCCTACGCGCCGACGTTCACGGGCAACGGCTTCCTCGGTGTCCGCGTCCCCGCCTCCGGGCAGGGCTACGGCGGCGGCACCGTTCCCGCGCAGTCAGAGCTCGCCGGGTTCTACGCCAAGCCGACGAGCCCCAAGACAGTCTCGGATGCTGTCCAGCAGCGCGCCAATATTCCCACCTGGTCGACGCTCGTCTTCGGCGATGGCACCGGTACCTACTCCTCGGCCTCCGGCCAGACGGCGAACTGGCGCCAGGCGATCGATCTCCATACCGGGGTGGTCACCACCTCGGGGACGTGGAAGGCCCCGGACGGGCACACCACCGCCTTCTCCTATCGAGTGTTCACCGACCGGGCCGACGAGCACGTCGGCGTCGTCGAGCTCGCGCTCACCCCGGGGTGGAGCGGCACGGCCACGGTGACCGACGAGATCGACGGCTCGCCGGCCACTCTCACCGATGAGGTAACCAAGGGCTTCACGGCTTCCCAGCGCCAGGACTACGTCGAGGTCGCCACCCAGGGCACGGGGATCGACGCGGCGATCGCCTCCCAGCTCGCGACGAGCCCCAACATCACCGCCACCCCAACCGAGGTCGGCGCCACCGTCCCGGAGACGATCGGACAGCAGCTCAGCTTCCCCGTCGTCGCCGGGCAGACGTACACGCTCACCAAGTTCGTCGGCGTCGACGACTCGCAGAACACCGCCGACCCCGTCGCCGCCGCTCAGGGAGAGGCCGCCGCGGCGGCCACGGCAGGCTTGCCGGCGACGCTGGCGGCCAACGACGCCGCCTGGGCGCCGTTGTGGAACAACCGGATCGACGTGCAAGGCGACCGGACGCTCGCCACCGATGTCAACGCCAGCGAGTTCTACCTGTGGTCGAGCACCCGCGACGGGGTGAACTGGAGCGTCTCGCCCGCGGGGCTGTCCTCCAACGGCTACGACGGTCACATCTTCTGGGATGCGGAGACGTGGATGTACCCCTCGCTCCTCGCCCAGCACCCGGACCTGGCGGCGGGGATGGACGCCTACCGCTTCGCCCGGCTGGGCGCGGCCGAGCAGCACGCGGCCGCCACCGGCTACAGCGGCGCGCGCTTCCCGTGGGAGAGCGCCCTCGACGGGACCGAGCAGATCCCGCCGCCGGTCTCCATCAACAGCGAGGGGCTCTACGAGCAGCACATCACCGCCGACGTGGCGCTCGCCCAGTGGCAGTACTACCTCGCCACCGGCGACCTCGCCTGGCTCCGCGCTCAGGGCTGGCCCGTGCTCTCGGGCGCCGCCGGCTTCTGGGCCTCCAGGGCCACCCGCGCCGCCGACGGGAGCTACCACATCCTCCACGTCACCGGACCCGACGAGGAGAACCCGAACGTCAACGACGAGATCTACACCGTGGTCGCCGCCAAGACGACGCTCGAGGACGCGGTCGCCGCCGCCCGCGTGCTCGGGCTTGCGGCTCCCACCGGGTGGGCAGAGATCGCCCGCCACCTGGCGATGAGGACGAGCCGCGTCGGCGGGCTCGAGATCTACAAGGAGTTCGCCGGCTACCGCGGTCAGCTCGTCAAGCAGGCGGACGTCACCCTCGTGCAGTACCCGTGGCTCGATCCGATGCCGGCCTCGGTGGCCGAGAACGACCTGAGCTACTACGTGCCGCGCACCGATCCCGGGGGGCCGTCGATGAGCGACGCGGTCAACTCGATCGACTCCTCGGCGCTGGGCACGCCCGGGTGCTCGAGCTTCGTCTACACCGAGCGCAGCTACATACCCTTCATCCGCGACGTCTTCGACCAGTTCTCGGAGACCCGGTACGGCGGTGCCTTCACCTTCATGACCGGGATCGGCGGCTTCCTCCAGGAGTTCCTCTACGGCTACTCGGGGCTGCGCTTGGAGAGCTCAGACGTCCGCCTCGCCCCGAGCCTGACGAGCGAGCTCCCCGGCGTCGTCCTGCGCAATCTGTCCTGGCACGGCCGCGTGTTCACCGTCTCGGTCGGCCAGCGGACGACGACGGTGACCCTGAGTAGCGGCGCCCCCCTCCCCGTGCGCACGGCGAGCGGCCTACACCAGGTCACCGCCGCCCACTCGCTGCGCCTGCGCACCGCTCGCCCCGACCTCGCCAAGAGCTCCGACGCGGTGCGCTGCCAGGGCGCCACCGCCTCGAGCTCCGAGCCCGGCGCCACCCCCCTCGCGGCGGTGGACGGCAGCGCGGCCACCGACTGGCAGCCGACCCGCCTTCCCGCCACCTTCACCACCCCGGTGCGCGCAAACCGTCTGATCGCCCGCGCCACCGTCGTCTGGGGCCGCCTGTGGCCCGGAGTCAAGCAGCCCAACATGCCTCCCGCCCCGGCCCCGGTCAAGACGCTGCGCGCCTCGCGCTATGCCCTCGAGGTCTCGGTCAACGGCCGCACGTGGCACATCGTCGCCACCGTCGCCGGCGTCACCAAGCGCACCACCGACGTGCTCACCTTCGCACCCGTCCGGGCGCGGTTCGTGCGCCTGCACCTGATCACGGGCAGCGAGAAGGCGATCAAGAAGACGAAGACGAACATGAACCCACCGCCGACGACGCCGATGGTCATGGAGCTAACCGTCACCTAGCCTAGAGGGCGAAGAACACCGTCTCCCCGTCGCCCTGGAGGCGGATGTCGAAGCGGTAGCCGTCCTCGGTGGGCTGAGCGAGCAGGGTGTCGCGACGCTCGGGGGGAACCGAGGAGAGGACGGGATCGGTGGCGTTGGCCGCGTCCTCGTCGGCGAAGTAGATCCGGGTCACGCACCGGTGGAGCATCCCGCGAGCGAAGACCGACACGTCGATGTGCGGTGCCTGGAGGACATCGCCGGCGCCCGGACCGGGAACCCGACCAGGCTTGACGGTGAGGATCCGGTAACCGCCGTCGTCGTCGCTGCCGGCACGGGCGAAACCGCGGAATCCGGCGAGCGCTGACTGCCCGCCATACCCGTGGAGGTCGGCGAAGCGACCCTCGGGATCGGCCTGCCAGGTCTCGATCAGGCTGTCGGGCACCGGGTCGCCCTTGCCGTCGTAGACGACGCCGGCGACGGCGATCGCCGCTCGGGTGCCCGGCGCCACCGCGAACGGGCCCTCGGCCCACGGGAGGCCGATGGCGAAGTAGGGCCCGACGGTCTGCGACGGGGTGCTCGGGAAGATCAATGCGCCTCCTCGAAGGGCGTCGCGCCCGGCCCGCGGAGGTAGATGTCGAATTCGTAGGCGGCGGCCCAGTTGGGGACGGCGTCGTGGATCGAGAAGCGCGAGATCATGCGCTCGCGGGCGGCGGGATCGCGAACCGACGAGAAGATCGGGTCAAACGCGAACAGGGGGTCGCCGGGGAAGTACATCTGGGTCACCAGACGCTGGGTGAAGGCGCGGCCGAGGAGAGAGAAGTGAATGTGCGCGGGGCGCCACGCGTTGTGGTGGTTACCCCACGGATACGGCCCCGGCTTGATGGTGATGAAGCGGTAGCGCCCTTCGTCGTCGGTCACCGCCCGGCCCGCGCCCGTGAAGTTGGGGTCGAGCGGCGCCGGCCAGCGGTCGGAGCGGTGCAGGTAGCGCCCCGCCGAATTGGCCTGCCAGATCTCCACCAGCGTGCCGCGTAGGGGCTTGCCCTCGGTGTCGAAGACGCGGCCGCTGACGATGATCCGCTCCCCGATCGCCTCGCCCTCGTGCCCGGCGAGGAGGTCGTTGTCGTGCTCGCCCCCGACGAGCTCGAGGCCGAGCTGGGGCCCGGTGATCTCGGTGATCGTCTGGGGGAGATAGACGAGCGGCCGGCGGGGGTGGCGCAGCGCCGTCGCCTTGTAGGGCGGATAGTCGAGGGGTGGGTGGGCGTCCGCGCTCTCGCGCAGGTAGCTGGTGGGGGTGTCCGTAGGCGCCGTCTTCGCCTGAAGGGTCACTGGCTCAGTCACTTCGGGTCTCATCCTTGCAGTACCACGGCCAGGCCCTGGCCGACACCGATGCACAGAGCCGCCACCCCGTAGCCGCCCCCGCGGGCGCGGAGCTCGTGGGCGTGACGGCCGAGGATGCGTGCTCCCGACGCCCCGAGCAGGTGGCCGATGGCGATCGCCCCGCCGCGTACGTTGACCTTCTCGGGGTCGAGGTCGGGCCACCCCGCCAGGCACGCCAGCGACTGGGAAGCGAACGCCTGGTTGAGCTCGGCGCCGCCGGCCACGAGCACCGAGGCGTCGCCGCACTCGATCGCGCGCGCCGCCTGGATCGCCGCATCGAGGCTCGAGCCGCACAGCCGGTTCACCGTCACGCCGGGAACCGAGGTGGGGAGCCCGGCGAGGAGCACGGCCATCCGGGCGACGTCGCGGTTCTCCTCACCGGCACCGTTGGCATTGCCGAGGAGCACATCCTCGGGCTCGAGCCCGGGCACGCGTCCGAGCAGGGCACGCAACGAGTGCGCGGCCAGGTCATCGGGCCTGACCCCGGCGAGCGCCCCGCCGTAGCGGCCGAAGGGCGTGCGCACCGCCTCGTAGACGTAGGCCGAGGTCATCGCGCCACGAGCTCGCGCAGCGCGCCGAGCTCTTCGGAGGTGGCCACCTCGGTCATCTTGAGCTCCCACCCCGTCGCCTCGCGGACGTGCTCGACCGACACGCCGTGGTGGAGCTGGGTGAGCGTCAGTTCCAGCGACGAGGGATCGGGCTCGAGCACCCCGAGGTCGGTGATCCAGCTCGCCGCGGTCGCGATGCTCACCCGATCACCGCCCGTCCGGTCGAGCTCGGCGACCGCTTCGCTCAGTCCCATGACCTCAGCCATGCGCCACCGCCGTGGGCGAGAACCGCTCGAGCGGCAGTCCCACGTAGTTCTCGGCCAGCGAGGTGGCGGCCGCCGTCGAGCTGCACGCATACTCGAGCTGTGAGCGCTGGAGCTCGCGCCCGTAAGCGTCGCCCGCCGGGTCGGTGTGGAGCATCGTCGTCATCCACCACGAGAAGTGCTGGGCGCGCCACACCCGGCGCAGGCAGGCGCTCGAGTACCCGTCAAGCCCGGCGTCGGAGTGCTCGCCGAACCGGGCGGCGAGCGCGTCGGCGAGGAGGGTGACGTCGGCGACGGCGAGGTTGAGTCCCTTGGCGCCGGTGGGCGGGACGATGTGGGCCGCGTCGCCGGCGAGGAACAGCGACCGGTACTGCATGGGCGCGGCGACGAAGCTCCGCATCGGGGTGATCGACTTCTCGAGCACGGGGCCCTCCTCGAGCTCCCAGCCCTCGCACCGAAGGCGGAGGTGGAGCTCTTCCCAGATGCGCTCGTCGGGCCAGTTGGCGACGTCGTCCTCGGGGGCGACCTGCAGGTAGAGGCGGCTGATCGCGGGCGTGCGCATGCTGTGCAGGGCGAAGCCGCGCTCGTGGCTTGCGTAGATGAGCTCATCGGTGGAGGGGGCGACGTCGGCGAGGATGCCCAGCCAGGCGTAGGGATACACGCGCTCGGACTCGCGGAGCACACCGGCCGGGATCGCTTGGCGGCAGACGCCGTGAAAGCCGTCGCAGCCGGCGACGATCTCGCAGCGCAGCTCGTGCTCGCGGCCCTCGTGGCGGTAGCTCACGATCGGCTCGTCGGCTTCGAGCCCCTCGACGCGTACGCTGTCGCACTGGAAGCGCAGTGGCGCGCCAACCTCGAGGCGCGCAGCGATCAGGTCCTTGACCACCTCGGTCTGCCCGTAGATGGTCACCGTCCGGCCCTGGGTGAGCTTGTCCATGGGGATGTGATGGCTACCGCCGTCGAAGCGCAGGTAGATCCCGCCGTGCACGAGCCCCTCGTCCTTCATCCGCTCCCCGACCCCGGCCTCGAGGAGCACGTCGCGGGTTCCCTGCTCGAGCACGCCGGCGCGGATGCGCGCCTCGCAGTACGCGCGGCTGCGGGCCTCGAGCACCACCGCCTCGATCCCCTGGCGGTGGAGCAGGTGCCCGAGCAGGAGCCCGGCGGGACCGGCGCCGACGATCGCGACCTGGGTGCGCTCTTGGATCCTCACCGGGCCGGGTCCGGTCATCGCCTGCGGGTGCGCTTCTTGGGAATCTCGCCCCCGGCGTCGGTCACCGCGATGCGCAGCTGCTCGGGGTCATAGGCGGGATCGAGGAGCTCTGAGACCTCGAGGCCGGTCCGCGCCAGGTGGCCGGCCAGGCGCCCGGCGCTGGCGTCGCGGTCGCCCGCCTTGCACGCGTCGAGGATCTCGCGGTGCTCGGCCGTCGCCCACGCGCTCGGACCCTGGCCGATGTGCAGCCGCCGGTAGCGCTCGGCGTGATCGAAGAGCTGACCGAGCATGTCGTTGACCCGCTCGCCCGACGGCGCGGTGAGCGCGCGGTGAAAGGCGCGGTGGGGAACGCCCCAGCGTCGGTAGTCCTTGGCGCCGGCGTAGTGGGCCATCTGCGCCATGTGACCCTCGAGGAGGGCGAGATCCTCGGGCGTCATCCGGGGAACGGAGAGACGCACGGCCTCGGCCTCGAGGGTGACGCGAACGACGTAGAGCTCCTCGAGATCCGCGGGCGACATGGGCGCTACGCGGACGCGGCGGTTGGGCTCGGCCTCGACCAGACGCTCGCTCTGGAGCATGCGCAGCGCCTCGCGCAGGGGAGTGCGGCTGATCCCGAGCTCCTCGGCCAGGGCGACCTGCGACATCACCGCGCCGGGCGCGAGCTCGCCGTCGAGGATCGCGGTGCGCACGCGTTCGTAGACATCGTCGGCGCTCTGGCCGTTATCGCTCATCGTTCTCCCTTGTTATGCGCCGAGCATGCTGTAGCCCTCGGAGAAATCCCGCTCGTCGATCTTCTGGGGGGCGTCCATGGCCATGGATCAGTGCATACAGTTTATCGTTCCGTCTACATTATGGCCGAATGTTCTGATTCAGCCCGGAAGACGTTTTCCGGGTCGTAGGCGAGCTTGACGGCGCGCAGAGGCTCGAACACGGCGCCGTAGGCGCCCGTCGATCCCGGCTCCTCGTCGTCGTCCATGCAGTTGACGTACTTGCCTTCCATGAGCACGGGCTCGAGGCCGGCGAAGGTCTCCCGCGCCCACGCCATCTCCGCCGCGGTCTCGGCCGGGTCCTCCCACCTGGCGGGGATGTTGATGAGCCAGCGGGCCTCGCGCTGGGCGAAGGCGGTCGCTTCCGGCGCCGGCGTGACCGGCGCCGTCGTCTTTCGCGACGGCCGCCATCGAGACTGCAGGAGATCTGATGAGCGTGAGCACCCCGCGCGGCGAGATGCCCGTGCACGTGGTCTAGGACGACGGGGCGATCACCACCACGACGTCGAGGCGCCGCGGCCCATGCACGCCCTCGACGCGCTCGAGCTCGATGTCGGAGGTGGCCGAGGGCCCGGAGACGAAGGTGAGCGGCGCGGCCGGCGACAGCGCGCCGACGGCGTCGGGGACGGTGGCGACGATGTGCTCGGCGCCGATCACGCACACGTGGTGGTCGGGAACGAGGGTGAGGGCACGCCGGCCGCACGCCGCGCTCCCGTCGAGGACGATCGTCCCCGTCTCGGCGATCCCGAGCACGGCGCCGGTGAGGACGGCGTCGAGGGCGTCGAGGGCATCGACGCTCAGGGGCGGGTCATCGAGCACGGCATCGATGCCCGCGAGCGCGCACGGCGGACTCGGAGCCACCGCGGTGCGCCCCGGGCACAGCTGCCGTACCGCGGCCGCAAGGTCGTCGGCGCTGACCCGGTGCACGGTGGCGCGGTAGTCGGCGACGCGCGAGCAGAAGCGCTCGACGTCGGCCGCGACGGTGCCCGCCTGCCGGTAGGCGCGCGGGACCTCGGGCACGGTGGGCGCCGCACCGAGGGCGTCACGGATGCGTCCGAGCACGACGGCGCGGGGGTCGCTCATGACCGCGACCGCCACCACTCGCGGAACGACTGCGCCGGGACCTCGGGGAGCTCGCGGGTCTGCGTCCAGCCCGCCAGCGGGCCGGTGGCGGCAAGCTTGGTGAGCGGACCACGGCCCAGGCGCGCGAGGCGCTGGGCGGTCTCGTAGCGTCGCCGGGTCGAGAAGGCCCAGCCCAGCGCCTTCATCGCCGCGCCCTCGGCGTTCATCTTCTGGCCCCCGACGATTCTCCCCCGGAGATGGACGAGGACGGAGGGGATGTCGATCTTGACCGGGCACACCTCGTAGCACGCGCCGCACAGCGAGGAGGCCCAGGGGAGCGTGAGGGCATCGTCGAGGCCCTGGAGCTGGGGGGTGAGGATGGCCCCGATGGGGCCGGGGTAGACGGAGTCGTAGGCGTGCCCTCCCGTGCGCTCGTACACCGGGCACACGTTGAGACAGGCCGAGCAGCGGATGCAGTGCAGCGCCTGGCGGCCGATGTCGTCGGCGAGGACGTTGGTGCGCCCGTTGTCGAGGAGGACGAGGTGGAACTCCTGCGGTCCGTCGCCCGGGGTGACACCGGTCCACAGGGAGGTGTACGGGTTCATCCGCTCCCCGGTCGAGGAGCGCGGGAGGAGCTGGAGCATGACCTCGAGGTCGCGAAACTCGGGGATCACCTTCTCGATCCCCATCACCGTGATGAGCACGCGCGGGAGGGTGAGGCACATGCGCCCGTTCCCTTCTGACTCGACGACGCCCACCGTCCCCGTTTCCGCGACCGCGAAGTTGGCGCCGCTGATCGCCACCTGGGCGCGCAGGAAGCGCTCGCGGAGATGGATCCGGGCCGCCTCGGCGAGGGCGGCGGGGTCGTCGCTGAGGCCGGCGTTGCCGGGCAGCGCGCGCCGGAAGAGCGCTCGGATCTCGGCGCGGCCCAGGTGAATGGCGGGAACGAGGATGTGCGAGGAGCGGTCGCCGGCGAGCTGGACGATGAGCTCGGCGAGGTCGGTCTCGACCGCGGTGATGCCCTCGGCGGCCAGGGCGTCGTTGAGGGCGATCTCGTCGGTGGTGATCGACTTGACCTTGATCGCCTCGCTGGCGCCGGCCTGGCGGACGAGCCGGGTCACGATCGCGTTCGCCTCGGCGCCGTCGCGGGCCCAATGCACGTGCCCGCCGGCCGCGGTTACCCGCTCCTCCAGGCGCTCGAGGTGGACGTCGAGCTCGCCGAGCGCGCGCGTCTTGATCGCCCGGCCCGCCTCGCGGAGCTCCTCCCAGTCCTCGACCTCGGCCACCACCGCGTCGCGCTTGGCGCGGATGGTGTGGGTGGCGACGCGGAGATTGTGGCGGAGCTGGGCGTCGGCGAGCGCGGTGCGCGCGGCCTCGGGGAAGGGCCGGCTCACGCGGGCGCGTCCTCGGTGGCGGCGAGGATCTCGGCCAGGTGCACGGTGCGCACCCCGGCCCGCTCGCGCGCGAGGCCGCCGCCGATCTGGAGCAGGCACGAGTTGTCGAGCGCCGTGCACACCTCCGCGCCCGAATCGAGGATGTGGCGGAGCTTGTCGGCGAGCATGGCCGTCGAGGTGTCGGCGTTCTTGACCGCGAAGGTGCCGCCGAAGCCGCAGCACGAGGCGGCGTCTGCGAGCTCGGTCAGGCGCAGGCCGCGGACCCGGCGCAGCAGCCGCAGCGGGGCGTCGCCCACGCGCAGGAGGCGGAGCGAATGGCAGCTCGGGTGATAGGTCACCTCATGCGGGTAATAGGCGCCGACGTCCTCGACGCCGAGGACGCCGACGAGGAGCTCTGAGAGCTCGAAGACCTTGGGGAGCAGCGCGCCGACTTCGCGGATCAGCGCGGCGTCCCCGCTGCGCGCGGCGAGGCCGGCGTACTGGTCGCGGACCATCGCTGCGCACGATGCCGACGGGGTGACGACGGCGTCGATGGCGGCCTCGTCGCTGAAGGCCCGGACGAAGCGCCTGACGAGCGTCGTCGCCTCCGCCTGGTACCCCGAGTTGGCGTGCATCTGACCGCAGCACGTCTGCTCGAGAGGGAACGCCACCTGGTGTCCGAGGCGCTCGAGCACGGCCACGGTGGCCCGTCCCGTATCGGGCCTCAGGGTGTCGGTCACGCAGGTGATGAACAGGGCGATGCGCATCGCCCGGACGCTAGCGGGGCGCCGGCGCGGGCGCCGGCACGGACGTGAGCGCCGTGGGGGCGCCCCGCCGCCAGCGCGCCGTCGTCGATCTGGCACGCCTCACACGACGGGGCGGGGCGCGTCGTCGATCTTCTCGGCCGGCGCGGGGGTTCGTCTCGAGCGCCCGGTCGCCGGTGGCGCGACTACAGGCAGATCACTAGGATGTATGCAAGGTGTAGTTCTGAACACGGCCGAGGCGTCGCGCGGTCAAGCGAGCGGCGAGTGAGGGTCAGCCGCCGTCGCCGCGGTCGCCCAGCTGGTCCAGCACCGCCTTCGGTGCCTTGCGCAGATAGGCGTCCTCGAGCAGTCCTTCGACCTGCTCGCGGCCGACGAGAGCAACGGTGACGACGACGCAGGCGAGCCGCTTGCCCCAGTAGAACTCCTGGCAGGCCGAGGGGTCCTCCTCCACGGCGGCACGGATCTCGTCCTCCGCGACCATCACCCGCACGTGCTCGTCGTCGGGCACGGTCGCGAAGATCCGGTTGCGGATCCGGAACGAGGGCATCCCGTGATGGTCTTGCTCGGTGGCCTCGGGCAAGGACAGGGCAAACCGCCGTACGTCTTCGATCGTCATCGCCTCACCTCCCAGGATAATCGGAGCGCCGCGGCGAGTCCGTGCCGCGCCGCGATGACAGGACGACGGCAGGAGTAACTTCTCCTCGGTGGAGCGGCGCCGGTTCGGACGCACGGGATGGGAAGTGCCCGTTGTCGGGCTGGGGACGTGGCAGACGTTCGACGTCGGTCGCGCAGGGGAGAGCCGTGCGCGTGAGGTCGTCGAGGCGGTGTGGGACGGTGGCGCGCGGTTCTTCGACACCTCGCCGATGTACGGGCGCGCCGAGCGGGTCCTGGGCCGCGCGCTCGGCGAGCACCGCGCCGAAGCCACGGTCGCCACCAAGATCTGGACGAGCTCGGTCGCCGAAGGGCGCTGGCAGTTCGGCGCCCAGCTCGACTTCTTCGGCGGCCGCGTCGAACTCGAGCAGGTGCACAACCTCGTCGCCTGGCGGGATCATCTCGACTGGCTCGAGGAAGAACGTGGAGCCGGAAGGGTCGGCTTCCTCGGCGCCACCCACTACGCGGCCGGAGCCTTCGACGAGCTCGAGAAGGTCATGGGCACCGGGCGCATCGACGCCATCCAGATCCCCTACAACCCGCTCGAGCGCGACGCCGAGCGACGCATCCTCCCCCTCGCCGCCGAGCTCGACCTCGGCGTCATCGCCACGCGGCCGCTGGGAGGCGGCTCGCTGGTGCGGCGCCTCGACGCCCGCGAGCTCTTGAAGTGGACGCTGGGCGACGAGCGAGTGCACGTCGCCATCCCCGCGACCGCCGACGTCGCTCACGCGCGAGCGAACACCGCCGCGGGCGAGCCCCCGTGGCCGTCTCCCGAGGAGCGCGAGCGGCTGGCGAGCCGCGCGCGGGGCTATTCCTCGCCGTCCCAGTAGTCGAGCTGCTCGACGCGGAACTTGACCCCGATCCCGCACAGGTCGACCTTGCTGGAGTCGGGATAGAAGATGATCTCGTTCGGCTGGCACGTGCCCCAGGCGAGCAAAGTCAGACCGCGCTCACCGGCGATGAACTGATGGGCGATCCTCGTCGCGGGGGGGCGGGCGACGACGTGCCCGGTATGCACGGGGGCGTGCTTGCTGCCGAGACGCAGCGTCCCCTCGCCGGCGAGGACGACGAAGATCTCCTCTTCGGCGCCGTGGCAGTGAAACGGTGCCGCGCACGCACCGGGGGCGACCTCGACGAGGTTCATGCCGCTCGCGGCGGCGCCGGCGGCGGCGCCGAGCTCGCGCCACTGGCTCTCGACGCGGCCGTGGCGCATCGGGTCGGCGGCCACGTCGGGGGCGGCGACGATGGTGGCCGGGCGCGTGGGCTCGGGCTCGGGGAGCTCGAGCTCCCCCGCCGCCGCCTCGCGCGCGAATGGGCTCGGCCCGTCGCTCGGCAGCCACCGGGGCCCCATCCACCACGCGTTGGCGCGCGGGAGCCAGGTAATCCCCGTGTCGCTGCCGCTCGAGAAGGCGAGCACGTCGAGGCCCTCGTCGCCGGCGAGGATCGTGTGCGCTTCCGCGCCCGCCCGGTGGACGATGCAGTCGCCGCTCGCCACCGCGTACGCCCGGCCGCCCTGCCAGCTCAGGCCGCTGCCCTCGAGCACGTAGAAGATCTCCTCCTCGTCGGCATGGACGTGCGCGGGCATCGCTCGCTCTCCGGGCCCCATCCGGTAGCGACTGAGGCCCGCGCGCACGGCGCCCGCCGCAGCGCCGAGACGCTGGCGCGAACCTTGGAGAGGGCCGCGGTCGATCCGCGTCCACTCGACGTCATCCCAGTGGGCGAGCATGTGGTCCGCAGGTTATCCGGAGAGGCTCGACGCGCCAGGGCGGGCGCCAGCGCCTGAACCCCGTGAGCGACGAGCTCCATGGCGATGGGGAGGGTGAGGAGCCCGAAGATCAGGGTCAGCGCTAGGGTCCCGCCCGGCCCGAGCCGCTCGGCAACGGGTGTGTTCGACGCTGCGATCTCATCACGCCGCCGCCGTGCCCGCGGGCTGGAAGTAGTGCCCTTGCTCGAGGTCTGCGATCAGCCCGGGTTGCGCCGGGTGCCAGTCCAGGAGCTCGCGGGTGAGTGCGCTTGACGCCGGGCTGTCGACGCCGAGGAGGCCGGCGAGCCAGGTGAAGTGCCCGCCGGCGTCCTCGGGGGAGATCGAGACGACGGGCACGTCGAGCTGCCGTCCGATCACCTCGGCGATGTCGCGGATGGGCACGCCCTCGTCGGCGACGGCGTGGAGCGTCGATCCAGCCGGCGCGTGCTCCAGCGCGAGATGGAACAGATGGGCCGAATCGAGCCGGTGTACGGCGGGCCAGCGGTTGGTCCCGTCGCCGATGTAGGCGGAGACTCCCTTCTCGCGGGCGATCTCGACGAGTGTCGCCATGAACCCGTGGTCACCGTCGCCGTGGTTCGTCGGCGGCAGGCGCATGACCGACGAGCGGATCCCGCGCGAGGCGAGCGAGAGCGCGAACTCGGCGGTGGCCCACCGGGTCTGCGGACCGCTGCCCCACGCGGCCCGAGCCTCGCTGAACTCGTGTCCGTCCTCCTCGGTCGCCATCGCTCCCGGTGCCACCCCGAGGGTTCCGGAGGCGATGATCAACGGCCGGTCAGAGCCGGCAAGCGCCTCGCCGAACGTCTCGACGGCGCGGCGATCGGCGTCGGCGGCGCCCTGGAAGTCCCCGGAGAAGGCCAGGTCGTGCTTGAACGCGAGGTGGATCACGCCGTCGGAGGCGGCGGCAGCATCCCGCAGGCTGTCGAGATCGTCGATGGTGCCGCGCTGTACCGCTACTCCGG
Source organism: Solirubrobacteraceae bacterium (assembly GCA_035552815.1). Classification (GTDB taxonomy): domain Bacteria; phylum Actinomycetota; class Thermoleophilia; order Solirubrobacterales; family Solirubrobacteraceae; genus Palsa-465. Next base: position 16,318 of record DASZKU010000180.1, read on the forward strand.
CCCCCGTGAGGGCATCGGCCGAGGCGTCTGAGCGAGCGAGTCCGACGACTTCGTGGCCTGCGGCGGTGAGCTCACCAACGACCGCTGAGCCGATCCAGCCGGACGCGCCGGTAACGAATATGCGCATGAGAAGACCTCCTGGTGGTGACCGCCGTGAAGGCACCGTGTGCGCTCAGACAGCCCATGTCAGTTGCTGTCGTCAGCCTATCACACTCGATGTCAGGCGCTGTCGTCGGATAGCATCGACGACGGTTGCCGAGATCGCGACGCGCGCCGGGCTTACCCTCCCGCGACTCGTCCGTGAGTCACTCGCCGACTTGCAAGCGGTAACCGCGGGCCAATAGGCGCTGCCGGTGGCTCGAGGGCGGGCACCCCACAGCGGCGAACGACCTAGCGCAGACGCGGCCGCTTGACCTCCTGCAGCAGCCAGCCGTTGCCGTCGGGATCGGTGAACGATGCGAACGACCCGTAGTCGCGCCGCTCGGGGTCAAGGCCGGGCGTCTCGCCCTCGGGGCCGAAGTGGTACGGCTCGCTGATCTCGACGTCTCTGGAGGCGAGATCGGCTCGCGCGGCTTCGATGTCCTCTACGACGAGGTGAAGACCGTGGACGGTCCCTGCCCGCTCGGGGTTCCGCATCAACGCGATCGAGC
>DASZKU010000181.1:0-4610 GCA_035552815.1 Solirubrobacteraceae bacterium
AAGGATGTAATCGAGCAGGTCGATGAGTGGGTCGCCCGCGGCGACCAGGTGGCGCTCGCCACCGTCGTCGGGGTCAAGCGCTCAGCCCCCCGGCCCCCCGGGTCGAAGATGGCCGTCAACAGCCGCGGCGAGGTCTACGGCGCCGTGTCCGGAGGCTGCGTCGAAGGCGCCGTCGTGCAGGTCGCCGAGGGCGTGCTTGCCGGCAGCGAGCCCCAGCTCATCCATTACGGCATTCCCGACAGCGATGCCTGGGACGTCGGCTTGCCGTGTGGTGGCGAGATCGACGTTTGGGTTGAACGCTACGAGCCGTGAGCGCCCAGAGCGCGTTTGCCGAAGTCGCCCGCGAGGACGGGCGCGCGGCGCTGGTGACGGTAGTGAGCGGGCCCCAGGCCGGCGCGCGCATGCTTGTGCGCGCCGACGGCAGCACCGAGGGCTCGCTCGGGGACGCTGATCTCGAGGCCGAGGCGCTTGCCGGCGCCGACGAGCTCATGTGGGAGGAACGCTCGGAGCTCCGCGGTGACCTCTTCATCGACATCACCGCCCCCGCTCCCCGGTTGCTCATCTTCGGGGCGGTCGAGTACGCCAACCACCTCGCGCACTTCGCCAAGGTCACGGGCTGGCAGCCCTACGTCATCGACCCCCGGGCGCAGTTCGCCACCGACGAGCGATTCCCCGACGCGACCGAGGTGATCGTCTCCTGGCCCGGCGCCGCCTTCGAGCACCTGGGCGGCATCGATCGGGCCACCTATCTCGCCGTCCTCACCCACGACCCGAAGATCGACGACGAGGTGCTTGCCCTGGCCCTGAGCGCCGAACCCGCCTACATCGGCGCCATGGGCGCCAAGCGCACCCAGGCCGACCGCCGCGAGCGGCTCTTGGCGGCGGGTGTCTCCGAGGACGAGCTTTCCCGCATCAGCGCTCCCATCGGACTCGACATCGGCGGCTCGAGTGCCGAGGAGGTCGCGCTCTCCATCATGGGCGAGCTCGTGGCGGTTCGCTACGGTCGTGAGGCCGGGCGGCTGTCCCAGCGAGCCGCCGGAAAGATCCACTAGCGAGGAGCCTCTGTCATGGCGACCATCAAGATGCGAGAGATCCACGAAGGCGAGATTCCCTTCGCGGCCGGAACCGCGGTCCAGGAGGACGCCGACCGGCCGACGTTCAACGGCAACGGACCCGACGACTACGTCTGCGTCAAGTGCGGCAACCTTCTCGCCCACAACATGCACACGATCCAGATGAACGTGAAGCTGCGCGTCAAGTGCGCGGTGTGCGGGACGATCAACGTGGCCGTGCAGCCCGGTGATCCGGAGGAAGCCGCGGCGGAGTCCGCGCCCACCGAGTCGGCCGGCGCCGAGTCCTCGGGCTAACCGGTCTTCAGCAGTTGCGCGAGCGGCTCGCGCTCGCGCTCGTAGGCGGCCGCGCCGTCGCCGTCGAGGGCGATGACGCGCCGCACCGGCGGGAGGCCCATGGCCGAGGCGCCGAGGTCGAGTAGCGAGTCCCGGTAGGCGCGCTCGCGCTGGCGCCCGCCGAAGCCGAAGCCCTTGGCGGCGAAGGCGCGGTCGACGTTGTCGGTCTGGCGTGACCATTCGCGACACAGCTCGCGGTACTCCTCGATGTCGAATCCGAGGGTGGCGTCGGGCGGGTAGAGCTCGAGCGCCTGGAGGCGAAACGAGGTGAAGTGCTTGGACTCGTCGAGTTCGATCAGCGTGCCCGTGGGCTCGTGCGCGAGATCGACGGTGAGGAAGTAATTGGCGCGCAGCGAGCGCAGGACGACCGGGTCGCCGCCCAGGCGCGCGTAGATGGCGCTGAGGATCGGGACGGCCGCGGTGACCGGGTCCTTGAGCGCGGGGTCGCGGCGGTTGATGGCGGCACGCTCGAAGCCGAGGTGGCCGGACTCGGTGAACCAGTCGACGGTCGGCTGCGCCACCAGTTCGATGCCGTCCTGCGCCGCGCTCTCGGCGAATGCCGGCGCGGCATCAAGGACCGGCACCGGCGACCTCCGCTGGACGTGTGGTGATAGCCGGGTCGAGCCCGTGCTTACCCCTCCCGCGGGGCCGCGACGCGCACTGCATTGTCAGGATCCTATCCGTCCCGGCCGCGAAAACGGATCACCGCTGGATCACCTGTCAGCGGAGAAACCTATGCGGCGTGGACGCTGCTGGTGTGCTCGGGCACCGCGGTGCCCTGGGCTCGGGCGGCGAGGGCGCGGAGCCGGTCGTTGACCTCGGCGGGCCGCTCGAGGGGGGCCATGTGACCGCTCAGCGGCAGCTCGACGACCTCGGTGGGGAGCGGCAGCTCGGCGGCGATCCGGCGCGCGTGGGAGGGAGGGGTGAGCCGATCCCGGCTCCCGGCGAGCACGAGCGTGGGGACGGTGAGCTGCGAGAGGGCGTCGAGGATGTCCATGTTGGACATCGCCACCGCCGTGCCCGCGCGCACCTCGGGCGGGCATTCACGGAGCATGCGCTCGTAGTAGGCGATCTGCGCGGGCCCCGCGGTGGGCCCGAAGGCGACGTAGCGGATGACGGCGTCGAGCACGGAGGGGGAGAAGCCGGGGATCGTCCCCGGGGCGCCGAGCACGTAGGCGCTGATGGGACGGAACACGGCGTTGGGGATGCGCGGCGGACGGAACACCTGATGCTCGGTGAGGAGATCCACGAGCCCGGTGCACAAGAGGCCGACGGCGCTCGCCCGCTCGGCGACGGGATGGCGCTCGGCCCACGAGGCGATCGACATCGCTCCCAGCGAATGCCCCACCAGCACCGCCCGCTCGCCCGCGGGCACGCACGCCCGGAGCACCGCCTCGACGTCGTCGCCGAAGGCGCGGATCGAATAATCGTCGCGCGGTGACTTCGAGCTCCGCCCGTGCCCGCGCAGGTCGTAGGCCACCACGCGGAAGTCCTCGCGCGAGAGGTCGGCGATCTGGTGGACCCAGAAGCGCAGCGCCTCGGTCCAGCCATGGGCGAGCACGATCGTCGGCGCGTCCTCGGGCCCGAACACCTCGGCGTGGAGGATGGTCCCGTCGAAGGCATGCACATCGTGCTGGCGCCCCACCGGCGGCGCCGAGAGAACGGGGTAGTCGGGATCGGCGGCGATTCTCCGCAGGTAACGCCGGCGCTCGATGATCCACAACGCGGCGGCGGTCAGCCCGCCGGCCCCCGCGAGGGCGATGCCTGCTCGTCGCTGCAGTGCGGCCACGAGTTTGAATCTTACACCTCTGTAGGAAAGCGTGGGGTTCTGCTCGGCCGCGCGGGCGGGCTGCCGCTCGGCCGCGCCCTGACCATAAGATGCACGCCGTGCGCATCGGCGTCCTCACCGGCGGGGGAGACTGCCCAGGGCTGAACGCCGTCATCCGCGGCGTCGTTCGCAAGGGCATGGATGCCTACGGGGACGAGGTCATCGGCTTTCGCGACGGCTGGCGCGGCGTCCTCGAGTGCTCATACATGGATCTCGACCGGGAGGCGATCAGGGGGATCCTGCCCCGCGGGGGCACCATCCTCGGGAGCTCGCGCACCAATCCGTTCAAGCGCGAGGACGGCACCGCCTCGGTCCGCGCGACGTTCGAGAAGCTCGGGCTCGACGGCCTGGTGGCGATCGGCGGCGACGACACCCTTGGCGTCGCCAGCCGCCTGTACTCCGAAGGCATCCACGTCATCGGCGTGCCCAAGACGATCGATAACGACCTCGGGGCCACCGACGTCACCTTCGGCTTCGATACCGCGCTGCACGTCGCCACCGAGGCCATCGACCGCCTCCATACCACCGCCGAGAGCCACAACCGGATCCTCGTCGTCGAGGTCATGGGCCGCAACGCCGGCTGGATCGCCCTGCACTCGGGGATCGCCGGCGGCGCCGACGTCATCCTCATCCCCGAGGTTCCCTTCGACATCGACGACGTATGCCAGCTCATCAGTCGCCGTCACGCCCGCGGCAGCTACTTCTCCATCGTCGTAGCGGCCGAGGGGGCGCGCCCCAAGGAGGGCACGATGATCATCGCCGAAAGCGAGCTCGACGAGTTCGGCCACCCCCGCCTCGGCGGCATCGGGGTCCAGCTCGAGAACGAGATCGAGTCGCGCACCGGCTTCGAGACCCGCGCCACCGTGCTCGGCTACGTCCAGCGCGGCGGCACCCCGACCGCCTTCGACCGCATGCTCGCCACCCGCCTCGGCCTCGCCGCCATCGACGCCGCCCACGCCGGCCAGTGGGGGATGATGACCGCCCTTCACGCCACCCAGATCGTGCTCGTGCCGCTCGCCGAAGCGGTCGCGCAGAACCGGCAGGTGCCGGCGGAGGAGTTCGAGCGGTACCGGGTGCTGCTGGGGTAGCGGGCGCGGGGCCTGGGGGCGCCGTGAGCCCCGGGGCGCGCGGGTCGGCGGGGTCGGCGGGCCGGCGGGGTCGGCGGGCCCGGGGCGCGCTTTGAGCGCGGGCCGGCGGGCGGAGTCCGGGCGCGCGGAAGGCCGGCGCGGCCGACCCGTGTCACTTTTATGCCAACTATTCATACATACGTAGCACGGCCTCGGGTTCGCGCCCGCCCGGCGACCCCGGGGCCGCCCGCCCGGCGACCCCGGGTCGCGCGCCCGGCGACCCCGGGGCCGCCCGCCCGGCGACCCCGC
>DASZKU010000182.1:0-5077 GCA_035552815.1 Solirubrobacteraceae bacterium
GTCGTCGACGGCGTTATAGATCGTCTCGCCGTCGACGGCGAAGCAGATGGGGATCAGGTGGGGCTCGCCCCCGGCGCCGACGGTGGCGAGCCGCGCCACCCGGGCGCCCGCCAGCCGCTCGCGAGCCTCGCTGGAATCCACTCGCGGGAGACTAAGTGACGAGCACGTCCGCGATCACGCCCTCGATCTCCCCGCGCTTGATCGCTCGTTGCCCGCGCTTGACTGCGGCCTCTTGGCCCCACCCGCCGAGCGCTCGCGCTGAAGCCCGGGGGGAGACGTGATGCCTGTTGACCACCGTATAGGTGGTCAACAGGCAACACGTCCGGCCAAGAGCGCCGCCGTGGGGCCCCGGCGCTCCACCGGGAACCGTCGGCTCGACCGCCGAGCCACCGGGGCACGACGGCCCCAAATGCCGAGGGCGGCGGGATCGATGCCGTAGTCGGTGGCGAAGTAGCCGCCGCCGCTGTTCATCACCCCGAGGCTTCCCGAGTCGCGCCGCTCTAACCTTCAGGAGCCCCCAGACTCCGCCCGAGCTGGATGACATTGCCCTCGGGATCCTCGATGACCGTACTCCGATACCTGCCCGGCGCCGTCTTAGGCGAGCCACGGCGAGGCCGGGGATGAGGTGCTGGGGGGGCCATGCTCCAGCTTGTGGCACTTGGGGGTTGGGGCGGGGGCCCGATCCGAGTAGCCTGCCCGAGTCCTGCTATCGGGAGGTGCACATGCATGGTCGTGTGGTGACGATGAAGCCTCTCGCGAGCGGGTCTTCCGGCGCCCGGGGGCGCGGGGCGCGGGGGCGCGGCGCACCGGGGCGCGGGGCGCGGGGGCGCGGCGCACGGGGGCGCGGCGCCCGGGGGCGCGCGACGCTGCCCGTGCGGGTCGCGATCGGGCTGGCCGCCCTCCTCGCCGTACCCTCAGCCGCCCAGGCGGCGAGCGAGCTCTATGCGTCGGACTGGACCCAGGGAGCGATCTCGAGCTTCGCGGTCGGCCCCGGCGGCCTCCTCAGCCAGCAGGGCACGGGCCTCACGAGCAGCGGCTCGCAGCCTGCCGGGGTGGCGATCGCTCCCAACGGACAGGAGGTCTTCGTCGCCGACAAGAACCAGGGGACGATCTCGACGTTCGCGATCGGCGCCGGCGGGACGCTCACTCAGGTGGGGCCCCCGGTGCTGAGCGGCAACAGCAATAGCACCACGAACTCCGAGCCCTTCGGGGTGGCGGTGTCACCCAACGGTGAGAATCTCTACACCGCCAACTATGTCTCGGGCACGGTGTCGACGTTCTCGATCGGCGCCGGCGGGGTCCTCACCCAGCAGGGCACGGGGATCACCAGCGGGTCCAAGGGCCCGAGCTGGGTGGCCGTGTCGCCCAATGGCCAGAACCTCTACGTCACCGACTACGACGCGGGAACGGTCTCCACCTTCGCGATCGGCGCCGGCGGAGCCCTGACCCCGCAGAGCATCCCGGTGAGCACGGGGAGCGGTAACGGCTCTGAGCCCGAGAACCTCTCGATCTCACCGAATGGGCAGGACCTCTACGTCGCCAACCATGCCGACGGCACAGTTACCACGTTCGCCATCGGTGCCGGGGGAGGGCTCACCGCCCAGGGCGCCTCCATCCCCAGCGGCACCGGTGTCGGCTCGGGACCGCAAGGCATCGCGATCTCACCCACCGGGGACAACCTGTATGTCACCAATGAGAACGAGGGTACGGTGTCGGGCTTCGCGATCGGCGGGGGGGGCGCACTCACGGCGCAGGGCAGCACCGGCCCGATCAGCGGCACCACCACCAGCTCACAGCCCTTCGGCGCCGCGGTCTCGCCGAACGGTCAGGATCTCTACGTAGCCAACTTCGCCCTGGGTTCGGTGTCCACTTACTCGATCGGCCCGGGCGGCGCGCTCACCGCTCAGGGTCCGCCCGCCATCAGCGGGGTGAACAGCAGCTCGGGAGCGTACGAGCTGGCGGTGTCACCCGACCAGGGTCCCGTCGCCGCTTACGCGGCGATGCTCTCCCCGACCACCGCCACGGGAACGTTCAGCGCCCAGCCCTCGGTGGCGGGAAGCACTCCCATCGGCACCTACGCATGGCAGTTCGGTGACGGGACGAGGGCAAGCGGTCCCCTGGTAACGCACACCTTCCCCGCCCGCGGGACGTACGCGGTGACGCTCACGCTCACGGGCACCGACTCGTGCTCGGTCTCTGGGCCCTTCACCGGCCAGAGCGCCATGTGCACTTCCGACCCCCCGGCGACCTTCACCCATGCCATTACCATGCCGGCTCCGCCGGTCGCGTCCCGCGAGGCGATCTCAGGCGTGGCCAAGGGCAAGCCCAAGCTCGCCTTCACCGTGGCCGCAGGTACCCTCGCCCCCTCGCTCGCGACCATCACCGTCAACCTCCCCACCGGCCTGACGTGGTCGACGCGCAAGACGAACCTGGCTCGCCACATCGCCGTCACCGGCGCCAACGGCAAAGCGGCCAAGTTCACCGCCACCGTGCATCGCCGTGCCCTCACCCTCGCGCTGGCGAGCGTCCAGCCGAGCGCGCGGGTGACGATCACCAATCCGGAGCTGTGGGCGAGCAAGAGCCTGGTCAAGCAGGTCGACCCCCCACGCAAGTCCGGCAAGCGGGGCAAGAAGGTCAAGCGCCCCAAGCCCGTCCGCCTCACCTTCAAGCTCAAGCTCACCGACGCCGCCCACGACGCCATCAACCTGGTACTCAAGGCGACCGCGGCGTGAGCTTCGCTTGAGCGCATGAACTTCGCCCGTGACGTCGTCGACGCGGCGCCCGCGGACCGGCGTGCCCTCCTCGAGCTCGCGCGTGACGGCCGCCGGCGAGAGTGGTCCTTCGGCGAGGTCGCGCGCGGCAGCGCCGGCCTCGCCGGCACACTGGCCGCGCACGGGGTGGGCCGCGGCGACGTCGTTCTCACCCTGATCGGCAACCGGCCGGAGTGGGTCCTGACCATGGTCGCGTGCTTTCGCATCGGCGCGGTAGTCCTCCCCGGCAACGAGCAGCTCCGCGCCAAGGACCTGCGCCTGCGCCTCGAGATCGCAAGCCCAAGGCTCATCGTCGCCGACGAGCGCAATCTCGCCGAGGTTCGGGCGGCGGGGCCGGATTGCCCGGTCATCCTCGTGCCCGACGAGGGGCTCTTCACCGCGACCCCACCGCCCGCGGTCGAGCTCGACCCCACCGATCCCTGCCTGATCACCTTCACGAGCGGGACGACGGGCGCGCCCAAGGGCGTGCTCCACGGCCAGCGCTACCTTCCCGGGCAGCGGCTCCAGGCCGCGCACTGGCTCGACGCCCGGCCGGGCGAGCTCGTGTGGTGCACCGCCGCCAGCGGATGGTCGAAGTCCGCCCGTAACGCCTTCATCGCCCCCTGGCTCCAAGGCGCCGCCGCCCTCGTCCACGATGCCCGCTTCGACGCCACCGAGCGCCTCGAGATCCTCGCCCGCGAGGAGGTGAACGTGCTCTGCATGGCGCCGACCGAGTACCGGGTGATCGCCAAGCGCGCCGAGCTCTCCCCGCTCCCGCGCCTGCGCGCGCTCCTCGCCGCCGGCGAGGCGCTCAACCCCGAGGTTCTCCGGGTCTTCCAGGAGGGCCTCGGCCTCGACATTCGCGACGGCTACGGGCAGACCGAGACGGGCCAGCTCACCGGCACGGCGCCCGGCGAGCGCGTCCGCCCCGGCTCGATGGGACGGCCGCTCCCGGGTATCGCCATGACCGTCGAGGACGGCGAGCTCGTGCTCGTCGACCCGGCCACCGACCCGACCTTCTTCCTGCACAACCTCGGCGAGGACCCACCGCCGCCGGGAGCGCCCTGGCGCACGGGCGACCGGGTCCACGTCGACGAGGACGGCTTCCTGTACTTCGAGGGGCGTGCCGACGACGTGATCATCTCGGCCGGGTACCGGATCGGCCCCTTCGAGGTCGAGTCGGCGCTCGTCTCGCACGCGGCCGTGGCCGAGGCCGCCGTCGTCGCCGCACCCGACGAGGAGCGCGGTGCCGTGGTCCGGGCCGTCGTCGTCCTCCGCGACGGGTACGTCCCCGGAGAGACGCTTGCCGCCGAGCTCCAGGAGCACGTGCGCCGCGAGACCGCGCCGTACAAGTACCCGCGCGTCGTCGACTTCGCCGACGAGCTCCCCAAGACGTCGAGCGGGAAGATCAGACGGGCCGAGCTGCGCCGCTCCTCGCTACGCTGACGCCGTGCCCGAGCCCCGACGACCCGCCATCGGCATCTGCGCCGGCCTTACCCAGGCGTGCTGGGACGTCTGGGACCAGCAGGCCGCCTTGCTGCCGCTGAACTATCTGACGGCGATCGAGCGCGCGGGCGGGCTTGCGCTCATGATCCCGCCCGACCCCGAGCTCATCGAGGATCCCGATCAGATCCTCGAGCGTCTCGACGCGCTCATCCTCGCCGGCGGCGTGGACATCGACCCTGCCACCTACGGCGCCGAGCCCCACGAGGAGACCGAGGCGGGCACGGCCCGCGAGCGCGACGACGCCGAGATCGCCCTCGTCAGGCGGGCGCTCGAACTCGACCTCCCCGTACTTGGGATCTGCCGGGGGATGCAGGTCATCAACATCGCGCGGGGCGGGACCCTGCTCCAGCACGTGCCCGACCGGGTGGGTCACTCCGGCCACCGGCGCAACCCCGGGAGCTTCACCGACTCAGAGCACGACGTGCGCCTGACGCCAGGATCGCTCGTCGCGCGCGCGGCCGGCGAGGAGCTCCACAGCACCAAGTCCCATCACCATCAGGCCGTCGAGGACATCGGCGAGGGCCTCGAGGTCACGGGCTGGTCGGCGCACGACGATCTCCCCGAGGCGATCGAGGCCCCGGACCGCCGCTTCGCGCTCGGCGTCCAGTGGCACCCGGAGGTCGATGAGACGAGCCGGCTCATCGCCGCGCTCGTCGACGAGGCCCGCGCCTACCAGAGCGCCCGCGTGCGCTAGCGGGTCGCGCGCCGCGGTGGCAGTCCGCGCGCCCCGTCAGGGCCCCCGGCACCCCCCCGCGCGCGCCCCGCCGGAGCCCCCCGGCACCCCCCCGCGCGCGCCCGCGCCCCCGGGGCCGTGATCCGCC
>DASZKU010000183.1:0-7393 GCA_035552815.1 Solirubrobacteraceae bacterium
GCCCCGCCGGCCCCGCCGGCCCCGCCGGCCCCGCCGGCCCCGCCGGCTGCCGCCGCGCCGGCCCCGCCGGCCCCGCCGGCCCCGCCGGCGGCAGCCGCGTCGGCGAGCGCGCCGCCCGCTGCGCCATCCCCCGCGGCCCCCGCGGCCCCCGCGGCCCCCGCGGCGCCGCCCGAGCCCGAGCCCGAGCCGGCGGCCGCGTCCGCCAGCGCCGCTCCCGCAGCGGAGCCGGAGCCGGCGGCAGAGCCTGCGCCGGCCGCCGCCGCCGAGTCCGCGACCGATCCCGAACCCCCGGCCGCGGCGCCCGCATCGCCCGCCAGCGGGGGAACCGAAGCTGAGAAGGAGGATGCGTGATGGCCGAAGTAACGGCCGCCCAAGTAAAGGAGCTGCGCGACCGGACGGGTGCGCCCATGCTCGCGTGCCGTAACGCGCTGCGCGAGTCCGAGGGGGACCTCGATGCCTCGATCGAGCTGCTCCGCGCGCGCGGCGAGGCCCAGGCGGCCAAGCGCGCCGGTAACGAGGCGACTGTGGGAGTGGTGGACAGCTACATCCATGCCGGGGGACAGATCGGCGTGCTCGTCGAGGTGGACTGCGAGACCGACTTCGTGGCCCGCAACGAGGCCTTCAAGTCGTTCGTCCACGATCTCGCGCTGCATATCGCCGCCGCCGCGCCGCTCGGGGTCTCCGACGAGGACATCCCCGCCGAGGACCGCGAGCGCGAGGAGCGGATCGCCGTCGAGCAGGCGGCCGACCGCCCAGAGAACGTGCGCGAGCGCATCGTCTCGGGCAAGCTCGACAAGTGGCTCGGCGATGTCGTCCTGCTGCGCCAGAAGCACGTGAACGAGGACAAGTACGCAGGCCAGACGATCGAGGATCTTCGGGCCAAGCTCGCCTCCGACATGGGGGAGAACATCGTCATCCGCCGTTTCGCGCGCTTTGCCATCGGAGGCTGAGCAGCCGGCCGGTCCGGCCGCGTTCCAGCGCGTCCTGATCAAGCTCTCCGGCGAGGCGCTGATGGGCAATCTCGAGTACGGGACCGATCCCGATCGCGTGCTCGAGGTCGCCAGGCAGGTGGCCGCCGTCCAGCGCCGCGGGGTCGAGGTGGCGATCGTCGTGGGCGGGGGCAACATCTACCGCGGCCTCGCCGCCGCGGCGGCGGGCATGGACCGGGCCACCGGCGACTACATGGGCATGCTCGCCACCGTCCTCAACGCCCTCGCCCTCCAGGACGCCCTAGAGAAGGAGGACGTGGCCACCAGGGTCCAGTCGGCGATCACCATCTCCGAGGTCGCCGAGCCCTACATCCGCCGCCGCGCCATGCGCCACCTCGAGAAGGGGCGGATCGTCATCTTCGCCGCCGGCACGGGCAACCCGTTCTTCACCACCGACACGGCCGCGGCGCTGCGCGCGGTGGAGATCCACGCCGAGCTCATCCTCATGGCCAAGAAGGGGGTCCAGGGCGTGTACACGGCCGACCCCGCCCTCGACCCCACGGCCGAGTTCATTCCCGAGATCACCCATAAGGAGGCGCTCACGCGCGGACTCCAGGTGATGGACTCGACGGCGCTCGCCCTGTGCATGGACAACAACCTCCCGATCGTCGTCTTCAACATGGGTGACGAGACGAGCATCGGCAAGATAGTGTCCGGCGAACGGGTGGGAACCCTCGTGCGGACATGAGCATCATCGACGAGCTGATAGACGATGGCCGCGACCGGATGGCGAAGTCGGTCGAGTCCACCAGGCACGAGTTCGGCTCCGTGCGGACGGGACGCGCCAGCCCGGCGCTGCTCGACCGCATCGTCGTCGACTACTACGGGAGCTCGACCCCGCTCAAGCAGCTCGCCACCATCTCCGCCCCCGAGGCGCGCCTGCTCTCGATCCAGCCCTACGACCAGAGCTCGATCAAGGCAATCGAGCGCGCGATCCTCGAATCCGACATCGGTCTCACGCCCTCCAACGACGGCAAGATCATCCGCCTCAGCATCCCCGAGCTCACCGAGGAGCGCCGTCGCCAGCTCGTCAAGGTGATCCGGCAGATCGCCGAGGAGGGGCGCATCGCCATCCGCAACATCCGCCGCGACGTCATGCACGACCTCCGCGAGCTGCGCGACGCCGGCGATGCCGGATCCGATGAGGAGCACCGCGCCGAAGCCGAGCTCCAGAAGGTGACCGACGCCAAGATCGCCGAGCTCGACGAGCAGCTGGCGCACAAGGAAGCTGAGCTCCTCGAGGTCTAGCGTGGCCGACGTCCGAAGCGGTCTCGCGGGGGACGAAGCGCGCAAGGCGGCCGAGGAGCCGAACGGCGGCCGTGCGCGCTACGTCGCCATCATCACCGACGGCAACGGGCGCTGGGCTGAGCGCCGCGGCCTGCCCGTCCTCGCCGGTCATGAGGCGGGGGCCGACGCCGTCAAGGCCCGGCTCCGCGACGCCGTCAGCCTCGGCATCGAGGAGCTCACCGTGTATTCGTTCTCGACCGAGAACTGGACCCGCTCCGACGACGAGGTGGCGGGGATCATGGACATGTTCGCCCGCCGCATCGACGGCGAGACCCCCGAGCTCCACGAGGAGGGGGTGCGCATGCGCTTCCTCGGCCGGCGCTCCCCGCCCGTCTCCCCGGACCTCGTCGACCGCATGGAGTGGGCCGAGAACCTGACGCGCGAGAACTCCCGGATCACCCTGTTCGTCGCCTTCAATTACGGGGGGCGAGCGGAGATCGTCGATGCAGCGCGAACCTTTACCGGGACCACAGAAGACGAGTTCCGTGCCCACCTGTACGCGCCCGACATGCACGACCCCGACCTGATCATCCGCACGAGCGGCGAGCAGCGCATCTCCAACTACCTGCTCTGGCAGGGCGCGTACTCCGAGCTCGTGTTCCGCGACGAGCTGTGGCCTGACTTCTCGCGCCAGGCCTTCGAGGAGAGCCTCGACGATTTCTCCGCCCGGCGCCGTCGCTTCGGAGCGCGGTGATGGCCGACGAGCCGCCTCGTCGCCGCCGGCGTGAGGGTGGTCGTCCCGACGATGATCGTCCGCCGCGCCGGTCCCGACCCTCGGAGGGCCGGCCGCCGGCCCCGCGGCGAGCGGCCAACGAGCGCCGGCGCGAGGCCGCGGCACGCCGAGACCAGCTACGCGAATCGCGCCAGCGCGAGCGCCGCGCCGATCCGCCTCGCGCCTCCGGTGCCGCCCGCCGGGAGCGCCGGCGGCCGCGCTCCGATCTCTTCTCGCGAATCCTCGTCGCCATCCCCGCCGCGATCATCGCCGTCGTCTTCGTCGACCTCGGGGGTACTCCGTGGGCGGCGCTGATGATCCTTCTCGGGTGGGCGTGCATGGACGAGCTCTACCGGATGCTCCACCGCTGGAAGCCCGCCACCTCAGCGGGCCTCGCCGCGTGCGCGGGCATGGTCCTGGCGGCGCGCTACGGCGGCCAGTTCCAGGTCCTCCTCGTCATGGTCGCCGCCGTCCCCGCGGCCTTCTTCCTCGTGCTCATGCGCCGCGAGCGCGTCAACGCCACCATCTCCATCGCCGGGACCCTGCTCGGGATCTACTGGCTCGGTCTCGCCTTCGCGCATGCCGTGCTCCTGCGCCAGCTCCCCCACGGCGGCGCCATCCTCATCGACGTCCTCATCGGGACGTTCCTGGGCGACACCGCCGCCTACCTGGGCGGGCGGGCCTTCGGGCGCCGGCCCCTCGCGCCCTCGATCTCCCCGCACAAGACGGTCGAGGGCCTGTTCTGCGGGATGCTCATGGCCTTCGTCTCGGTCCTCGTCGCCGGGACCTTTCAGGCCGCGTGGCTGAGCACCCAGCATGCGCTGCTCATCGGGCTCGGGGTGGCGGTCGCCGGCCCGGCCGGGGACCTCTTCGAGTCGCTGATCAAGCGCGACGCCGGAGCCAAGGACGCGGGCACCCTGTTCGGCGCCCACGGAGGGGCGCTCGACCGCCTGGACGGGGCCATCTTCACCGTCGTCGTCAGCTATTACATCTGGTTCGCACTGCATTAGGGGCGGGCTGCCTAGAATCCGCACCCGGTGCCCCGCCGGCTTGTCATCCTCGGCTCAACGGGTTCGATCGGGACGCAGGCGCTGGACGTCGTCGAGCGCGCGACCGACCTGAACGTCGTTGCCCTGTCCGCTGACGCGGCCTGGGAGGAGCTCGTCAAGCAGGCGATCGAGCACGGCGTCCGCCGGATCGCCCTCTCGCACCCCGACGCGGCGGCGCGGGCGAGCGAGGCGTGGACCGACGGCGAGGTCCTCAGCGGGCCCGACGGGCTCGTCAAGCTCATCACCGAGAGCGACGCCGATCTCGTCCTCAACGGGATCGTCGGGTCGGCCGGGCTCGTGCCCAGCGTGGCGGCGCTCGGCGAGGGCATCGACCTCGCGCTCGCCAACAAGGAGTCGCTCGTCGTCGGCGGCGAGCTCGTGACCCAGCTCGCCGAGGCCACCGGGGCGGCGATCATCCCCGTCGACTCCGAGCACTCGGCGATCTTCCAGCTCCTCGCCTCAGAGCCCCCGGGCACCGTCGACCGGCTCATCCTCACTGCCTCGGGCGGGCCCTTCCGCGGCCGCACGTCGGCCGAGCTCGAGGAGGTCACCGTCGAGCAGGCACTCGCCCATCCCACCTGGGCGATGGGTGGCAAGATCACCATCGACTCGGCCACGCTGATGAACAAGGGCCTCGAGATCATCGAGGCCCACCACCTGTTCGGAACCCCGTATGAGCAGATCGACGTCGTCGTCCACCCCCAGTCGATCATCCACAGCCTGATCCAGCTCTGCGACGGCGCCACCCTCGCCCACCTCGGCTACCCCGACATGCGCGTCCCCATCGCCTACGCGCTGCACCATCCCGACCGGGTGGATGTGCCGGTGGCGCCGCTGGACCTTGTCTCCGTGGGCTCGCTCACCTTCGAGCCCGTGGACGAGGACACCTTCGCGTGCCTGCGCCTCGCTCGCCGGGCCGCCCGCGCCGGGGGCACGGCTCCGTGCACGTTGAATGCCGCCAACGAAGTCGCCGTCCACGCCTTCCTCGCCGGCCGCCTGCGCTTCCTCGAGATCGCCGGCGTCATCGAGGAGACCCTCGCCGAGCTCCCCGCCGCCCCCGTCCACTCCTTCGACTCCCTCGCCGCCGCCGACGGCCAGGCCCGGCGGGTGGCCGCCGAGCTCGTGCAAGCGCGGACGCCGGCATAGGGGGCGGGCTGCGCCATCGGTCACGCTCGGGGTCACGCTCGGCCGGGTGAACTGATGTCTTCTCGTCCCGGCCCTCGGGACTGATCGACATCGGTTCGCGCTGCGCCGCCCCCGCGAGCCGCCTGCTTCACTAGAACGCGATGACCTACCTGCTCGCCATCGCCGGCATCGCCGCGCTCGTGATCGTCCACGAGTTCGGGCACTTCATCGTCGCCAAGGCGGTGGGGATGCGGGTGGAGCGGTTCTCGCTCTTCTTCGGGCCCATGCTCGTCAAGTTCCGCCGCGGCGAGACCGAGTACGGGATCGGCCCGATCCCCCTCGGGGGCTACGTGAAGATCACCGGGATGAACCCCAATGAGGAGATTCCCCCGGAGGTCGCGCCGCGGGCCTACTACCGCCAGCCGGTGTGGAAGCGGGTGGTGGTGATCCTCGCAGGGCCGGCGATGAACCTGCTCGTCGCCTTCGTCATTCTCACCGGGCTCGTGATCAGCAGAGGGGTCACGCAGGTGAGCCATCCCCAGCGCTTCGTGCTCGACGGCGTCATCAGCGGGTCGCCCGCCGCGAAGGATCTGAAGGCGGGCGACCAGATCGTCTCCATCGACGGCAAGCGCAACCTGACGAGCGGGGAGATCTCCAGTGCGATCTCGAGCCACCGGTGCGCGGGCACGGCGACGGCGCAGTGCAAGGCGACGACCCCGGTGACCATCGTCGTCCGCCGCCATGGCAGGCTCGACCGGTTCGCCATCTATCCGCGCTACGACGCCAGCGTGAACAGGACCCGGGTCGGGATCAGCATGGGCTTGGCGACGACGACTCGCCACTACGGCCTCGTCGGCGCGGCCGGCCAGGGCGTGAGCCTGATGTGGTACGTCACCCACACGACGGTGAGCCGGATCGTCCAGATCTTCAATCCCCAGGATCGCAAGCAGCTGCACGGCATCGTCGGCGCCACCGATCTCGCCCACCAGGCCGTCGCCCTCGGCCCCGCCGCGGCCCTCGACATCCTCGCTCTCATCTCGCTCTCGCTGGCCATCATCAACCTGTTTCCCTTCCTCCCCCTCGACGGCGGCCACGTGTTCTGGGCGGTGGCGGAAAAGGTCCGGGGCCGGCCGATCCCCTTCTCGGTCATGGAGCGCGCGGGCGTCATCGGCTTCGCCCTGGTCATCCTCATCGGCGTCATCGGCCTGAGCAACGACATCTCGAGCCTGACCGGCTCGGGACTCACGCTCCAGCACTAGGCGGCCACTAGGTGGTCGCTCCCAAGGCGCTTCGCCGGCTCGCCCCTGACCGCCTGCGCGACGATCCCCGCGTCCGTGCCATCGCCCTCGCGGTGGGCCTGATCCCGCCCCGCACCATGCATTCGCAAGCCGAGAGCGCCGCCCTCACGAGCCTGGCAGCCCGAGCCCGCCGGGTGGTCGAGCTCGGCGTCTACGAGGGCTCATCGGCGGTTGTCCTGTGCCGCGCCCTCGGCCCCGAGGCCGAGCTTCACCTCGTCGATCCCTTCATCGACGCAAGCGGATGGGCGCTGCGCCCGGGGGCGAGCGCCAGCGCCACGGCGACGCGGCTGGCGGTGCGCCGCGCCGCCGCCGGTGGCGGACCGAGCCTCCGCTGGTACCTCGAGCGCAGCCAGGACGTGGGGCGGCGCTGGAGCGCCGGCCCGGTGGATCTCGTGTTCATCGACGGCGATCACAGCCCCGAGGGGTGCCGCGAGGACTGGGACGTCTGGCATCACCACGTGAGCCCGGGCGGCGCCGTCGCCTTCCACGACGCCCGCGCCGGCCGCCCGGGCGGCGCCGGCAGCCCGGGGCCGACGAGCGTGGTCGACGACCTGTTCCGCACCGCCGCCCCCGCCGCCGCCCTCGCCGGCGCCGACCCCGCTCCCACCGCCGCCGCCGACCCCGCCGCCGCCCCCGCCGGCGCCGCTCCCGCCACCGCCCCCGACCCCGACCCCGACCCCGCCCCCACCTGGTCGATCACCGACGAGATCGACTCGCTCGTCGTCGTCCGCCGCGCACCCCCCGCCAAGACCTAGCGCGACCGCGCGCGGCCCGCGCAACGACTCCCTCAGTCCACCACCAGCCGCTCATCCCCGAGCGCCAGCCGGTCCCCGGGACGCAGCGCGCACCGGCCCACCGCCAGCCCGTTGACCCTGGTCCCGTTGGTGGAATCGAGGTCGCGCAGCGTCCAGCCGCCGTCGCGGTAGCGCAGGT
>DASZKU010000184.1:0-3733 GCA_035552815.1 Solirubrobacteraceae bacterium
CATCGGTCGCGCCGTCGCCCGGCGCGCCCACGCCTTCGACATGCGCATCCTCTATACCAAGCGCCACCGCCTGTCCGCCGCCGACGAGCGGCTCCTCGGCGTCGAATACCGCGAGCTCGACGACCTCCTCGCCGAGGCCGACATCGTCTCCCTGCACGTGCCCCTGGAGGACGCCACCCGGCACCTGATCGACGCCCGGCGCCTCGCCCTCATGCGCCCGGGCGCGTCCCTCATCAACGCCGCCCGCGGGGCCATCATCGACGAGGAAGCGCTCGTCAGCGTGCTCGCGGCGGGCCGGATCAGCGCCGGGCTCGACGTCTTCGCCGCCGAACCCCACGTCCCCGCGGCGCTCCTCGAGCTCCCCAACGTCGTCCTCGCCCCCCACATCGGCAGCGCCACCCAGCAGACGCGGGAGGCGATGACCCGAGTCCTCGTCGACAACATCCTCGCCGCTTCCCGCGGGGGCTCGCTGCTCACCCCGGTCCCGGCATGAAGGGCAAGCTCGCCGTGGTCACCGGCGCGGGCTCGGGCATCGGCCGGGCCACGACGCTCCTGCTCGCCCGCGAGGGAGCGCACGTCCTCGCCGCGGACGTCAATATCGGTGCCGCCGAGGAGACGGCGGCCCTCGCCGACGGCCTGGTCACCGCCGCCGAGCTCGACGTGGCCGAGGAGCCGGCGGTGGCCGAGCTCTTCGCGCGCTGCCGGCGCGAGCTCGGGCCACCCGATGTGCTCGCCAACATCGCCGGCATCGGCTCGACGACCAACGCTCCGGACACCCCCGTCGAGGTGTGGGATCGCGTCTTCGCCGTCAACGCGCGCGGCACCTTTCTGTGCTGCAAGCACGCGATCCCGCTCATGGTCGCCGCGGGCGGTGGCTCGATCGTCAACATGGCCTCCGTCGCCGGCCTCGTAGGCCTGCGCAACCGCGCCGCCTACTGCGCTTCCAAGGGCGCCGTGGTGGCGTTCACGCGCGCGCTCGCCCTCGATCACGTCGCTGACCGCGTGCGCGTCAATTGCATCTGCCCCGGCACCGTCGACTCGCCCTGGGTGCGCCGTCTCCTCGATGAGGTGGGCGAGCCCCTCGAGGGCCTGGTGGCCCGGCAGCCGATGGGCCGCCTGGGCACGCCCGAGGAGATCGCCGCCGCCGTCCTCTACGTCGCCTCCGACGCCGCCGCCTTCATGACAGGGTCGGCGCTCACCCTCGACGGCGGCCTCACCGCCGGCTAGGTTCAGGTCCGGTCGACGCCCGCCTCGACCCGGTGCAGGGCGAGGGTGAGGAGGTCGGCTTCGAGCCCTGGGTTGTAGAGGGGGCTCAGTCCCGGGCGGGTGAGGAGCCGGTGCATGAGCGCCACGCTCGCCGGGTGGATGGTCCGGCCATCGTCCTCGAGGGCGTCGGCGATGCGCATCAGCCGCTCGCTCTCGGGCTGCACGCGCTCGGGGAGGACGCGAGCGCTGGCCGAGGCGGGAAGCTCCTCGCCGTTGGCCACCCTGACGATGGTGCGCACCCACTTGCCGAGGCGGTGCCGGCGCGCCGTGGTGGCGAAGCGGGCCGCGCGATGCCGGACCGCCTCGATCGAGTACGCCTCGCGGTCGAGGAGCAGCGCCGCGACGAGCTCGCGCCGGCGCCACACCGAGCGCCCGCACAGGGCCACGGTGAGCGCCCCGGCGGCCGCGAGCGCGAGCGCCAGCCTCGGCGCCGCCGCGGCGGCAATCGCCGTGCCCACGAACGCGAGGGCCGACGCGATCGCGAAGTCGCGCGCCTGCTGGCGGAGGATCTGGAGCTTCGCCTCGGCTTCCGGCGAGCGCGGAGCGTCCCTCTCGAGCACTGACTTCAGCGCCATGGAGGAAGTATGCAGGAGGGCGGGAGCGGACTTCTCCGGCTACCCGGTGGGCAGGTCGGTCCCGGCGCCCGCGCAGTACCCGGCTCCCAAGGCCGAGTCGTTGCTCCATAGCGACTGGACGGCGAACGTCGCACCCTGGTTACCGGTGATGTTGCCCATGGCGCCGGGGATGGGTGCCGGCGGGCCCGAGGCGCTGACCAGCGACTCGCCGACCCAGGCGCACTTGTCGCCGTTCTCGTTGGCGTCGAGCGGGTCGTACCAGCCACCGAGGTAGGTCTGGTTGTTCAGCCCGCTGCCGCCCTGGATGTCCTCGGCGCCCGGGTCGGTGACCGTCTCCTCGATCTCGTGGCCGAGGACGATGGTGAAGCCGTCGAGGGTGCCGGCGGCGCCGGGGTTGACGGCGTTCTTCCCGCACGCGTTCTTCCCGCTCGAGTTGATGGCGAGGGCGTAGGGCATGTTGGTGAAGGCGATGCCGGGCTGGACGGCGTTGTAGATCCCCGCCTCGAGGTTGGGCTGCGTGTAGTCGTGGAAGGCGCAGTAGCCCGTCGACAACGCGTTGGGGTCGCTGAAGTCGGGCGGCTGGGCGATGACGATGTCGGCGTTGGCGAGGTCGGTGATCCCGAAGTAGTTGACCGCCCGCGCCGCTTCCTGGGCGAGGTCGGTGTAGGTGTTGCTCGGCCCCGCCGGGTTGGCCGAGGAGGTCTTGGGGAGGCCGCTGGCGTCGTTGGTGTCATCGACCCAGATGCCCCCGAGCTGATTGCCGGGGTTACCGATGTACTGCTTGTTGCCCGCGGAATCGGTCTGGTAGTACTGCGACGAGGTGCCCGCCCAGGCCGTGCCACCAATCTGGGAGACGAAGTCGGCCATCCGCTTGCCGGCGCCGTCGGGATCGCAGTTCAGGGTCGCGGTCACCGAACCCTCGCTGAGGGTTTCCGGGGCGCAGGCGTTACCTGCTGGAAAGGCGCCGGGCTCACCCCACCCCCAGTAGACGATGTAGACCTTGGGTTTCGTCTGCACGTGCCCGCCCCAATACGACATGTTCCCCACCCACGGAAGCGTGGTGGCCGGGAGCTCGGGGAGGCCGCAGTTGGAGAACGGGGACGGGAGCAAGCCGTTCTCCGGACACGGCGGAGCGGGCAGCTGGATGGGGCCGAGGGGAGCGAGCGCGTGGGCTTGCGCGAACGCCTCCTGCTGGGCGATCTCCTTGGCCAGGGTGGGCATGAGGATGGGGTTGGCGTCCGCCGCGGCGGCACCAACGCCGGCGATGAGCGCCGCGAGCACGGCGAGCGCCGCGAGCATCGTCGGCCGGACGCGTGGTTTCCGCTGAGTACCCATGCCCGTCCCGCACGGATTACCCAGATTCCGGTCGCTTCTAACGGTCTCCGTAGGAAGAGCTGCCGTACCCGCCGCCGCTCGGCCCCGACTGCGTTCCCAAGATCTGAACCGCGGTGAGCGTTCCACCCGCGCCCTGGGTGTAGCTCACCTGGACGCCCTCGCCGACCTGAAGGCCGTTGGTGAGGCTCGCATTCGAACCGGTGGCGAAAGTCAAGCTCTGGCCGCCGCTCGTCTGCACCGTGAACGACGAGAGGTCAGCGGCAATCGCCACGATGGTCCCGGTGACCTGCGCCGCGGTCGGCGTGGCGGTAACGGTGAGCGAGCGCGCCGTGAGCGCGCCCCCGGCGCCATTCGTGTACGTGACCTGAATCGTGTCGCCAGTCTGTAGCGACCCGGCGAGTGCGCTGTTCGTGCCCGTCGAGAAGGCCAGGGTCTGCCCGCTCGGAGTCGTGACCGTGAACGAGGATCCGTCGGCGGCCACCGAGGCCACGGTGCCGCTGGTGGTGACGGCGCCCACGTAGGCGATCGCGTTCGCGACCATGCTCCCGAAGCCCGTG
>DASZKU010000185.1:0-6512 GCA_035552815.1 Solirubrobacteraceae bacterium
CGTCGTAGGTGATTCCCGTCTCGTCGTCGGAGACGGCGAACCCGAGCGGGGTGTTGCGGGCGATCTCCGAGGCCCCGATGTTCGAGGTCATGATCACGATGCAGTGACGGAAGTCGACGGTGCGGCCCTGGGCGTCGGTGAGGCGCCCATCCTCGAGGATCTGCAGGAGGATGTTGAAGACGTCGGGGTGAGCCTTCTCGATCTCGTCGAGCAGGAGGACGCTATAGGGCTTGCGGCGCACCGCCTCGGTGAGCTGGCCGCCCTCGTCGTAGCCGATGTAGCCCGGAGGCGAGCCGACGAGGCGGGAGACGGCGTGCTTCTCCATGTACTCGGACATGTCGATGCGCACCATCGTCTCCTCGTCGCCGAAGAGGAACTCGGCCAGGGTCCGCGCCAGCTCCGTCTTCCCGACGCCCGAGGGGCCGAGGAAGATGAACGAGCCGGTCGGGCGCTTGGGGTCCTTGAGGCCGGCACGCGAGCGCCGGATCGCCTTGGAGACGACCTCGAGCGCCGGGTGCTGGCCGATGACCCGCTTGTGGAGCTCCTCCTCCATGCGCATGAGCTTGGCGGTCTCCGCCTCGGTGAGCTTGAACACGGGAATCCCCGTCCACATCGAGACGATGTCGGCGATCTCCTCCTCACCGATCGACGGGCGCTCGCTCGAGTCGCCGGCCTCCCACTGGTCGGCGAGCTCACGCTTCTTTTGCGTGAGCCGGCGCTCGGTGTCGCGCAGGCCGGCGGCCTTCTCGAACTCCTGAGCCTCGATCGCCGCCTCCTTGGCCCGGCGCGTCTCCTCGATCTCGTCCTCGAGCTCGCGGAACACCGGCGGCGAGGTCATCGACTTGATCCGCATCCGCGACGCGGCTTCGTCGATCAGGTCGATCGCCTTGTCGGGGAGGAAGCGGTCGGAGATGTAGCGGTCGGCCAGGTCGGCGGCCGCCGCCAGCGCCTCGTCGGTGATGTTCACCTTGTGGTGCTGCTCGTAGCGGTCGCGCAGACCGGTGAGGATCTGAACCGTCTCCTCGGTCGAGGGCTGCTCGACGCGGATCTGCTGGAAGCGACGCTCGAGGGCCGAGTCGCGCTCGAGGTACTTGCGGTACTCCTCGAGCGTGGTCGCGCCGATCGTCTGTAGCTCGCCGCGCGCGAGCGCGGGCTTGAGGATCGAGGCGGCGTCGATGGCACCCTCGGCGGCACCGGCCCCGACGAGGTTGTGGAGCTCGTCGATGAAGAGAATGATGTCGCCGCGCTGGGTGATCTCCTTCATCACCTTCTTCAGGCGCTCCTCGAACTCGCCTCGGTACTTCGAGCCTGCCACCAGGGCGGCGAGGTCAAGGGTGTAGATCTGCTTGCCCTTGAGGAGCTCGGGGACGTCGGAGTTGGTGATGCGCTGGGCGAGGCCCTCGACGACGGCGGTCTTGCCGACGCCGGGCTCGCCGACGAGCACGGGGTTGTTCTTGGTGCGCCGCGAGAGGATCTGCATGATCCGCTCGATCTCGGTCTCGCGACCGACGACGGGGTCGAGCTTGCCCTCGGAGGCGAGCTTGGTGAGATTGCGCCCGAACTGGTCGAGCAGCTTCGAGGACTTCTTGCCTCCCGGCTCGGCGCCGGCTCCGCCGGGCTGACCGCTGCCGGAGCGCTGGCGGCTGCCAGGTCCGGAGAGCATGCGGATGACCTCGTTGCGGATCTTCTCCGAGTCGGCATCGAAGTCGAGGAGGATGCGGGCGGCGACGCCCTCGTTCTCGCGCACCAGGCCGAGCAGGATGTGCTCGGTGCCGATGTAGTTGTGTCCGAGGCTGAGCGCCTCCCGGAGCGCGAGCTCGAGGACCTTCTTGGCCCGCGGGGTGAAGGGGATCTGGCCGGAGGTGACCTCCTCGCCGGAGCCGACGATGCGCACGACCTGTGCGCGTACGCGCTCGACCGTGATGTCCAGCGACTCGAGCACCCGAGCAGCCAGGCCCTCCTCCTCGCGTAGGAGCCCGAGCAGGATGTGCTCGGTGCCGATGTAGTTGTGCTTGAGCGTCCTCGCCTCTTCCTGGGCCAGGACGACCACTTGGCGGGCTCGCTCTGTGAATCGCTCGAACATGGCTTGAGTCTCTCTGTGGTGCGATGCGGGCCGAGGCCAGCTGATTTATCGAATGGTCGAGGGTTTACAGGGGTCCCAATGGCTCCTACGCTTCCAGAGCCGCATTGGATGACGGCTGGAGGGACGCAAACGGCCCCGTCTGCTCATCTAATCGACCGACACGTGGTTCTCGATGAGCGAAACGAGGTCGATCTCGGGCCATGCCTCAGTCTACCAGCCACTCCCTGACCTCCTGCCAGAGCCGCTCCCAGGCGTGTCTCATCGCACACGCCGGTAACTGGAATTACGGTCCTTGCGGGCGAATCGCGCGCGCCGGCGTCAGTCGCGCAGGGCGGGAAAGAGCACCACTTCGCGGATCGAGCGCCGCCCCGTGATCGCCATCACCAGGCGGTCGATGCCGATTCCGATCCCCGCCGTGGGCGGCATTCCCTGCTCGAGCGCCTGCACGTAGGCCTCGTCGTAGGGCTGCGCCTCCTCGTCCCCGGCGCTCGCCAGCGCCTTCTGCGCCTCGAAGCGCCGCCGCTGGTCGTCGGGGTCATTGAGCTCGGTGAAGGCGTTGGCGATCTCCATCCCGCCCACGAAGGCCTCGAAGCGCTCGACGAGCCCGGGCTCGGAGCGGTGGCGCTTGGCCAGCGGGGAGAGCTCGACCGGATAGTCGAGCAGGAAGGTCGGCTCGATCAGGGTCGGCTCGACGTGCTTGGAGACGAGCTCATCGACGAGCTGGGGCCAGGTGTCCTGCTCGGGGACGGCGAGCCCTCGCTCGCGCATGGCGGCGGCGAGGGCGTCGCGATCACGGTGAGCGAGGATGTCGACGCCGGCGCGGTCGAGAATCGCCCCGGCCAGCGTCTCGCGCCGCCACGGCGGCGAGAAGTCGTACGGGCCCTGGTAGCCGATCGCCTCAGCCACGTAGGCCACGAGCTGCTCGGTCCGCTCGGCCATGTCGAGGTAGTCGGCGTAGGCCTCGTAGAACTCGAGCACGGTCAATTCGGGGTCGTGCTTGGGCGAGAGTCCCTCGTTGCGGAAGTTCTTGCCGATCTCGTACACGCGCTCGAGGCCGCCGACGATCAGGCGCTTGAGGTAGAGCTCGGTGGCGATGCGCAGGTACAGGGTGCGATCGAGGGCGTTGTGGTGAGTGGTGAAGGGCCGCGCCGCCGCGCCTCCGTACAGGGGCTGGAGGATCGGGGTCTCGACCTCGACGAAGCCCTCGGAGTCCAGGTAGCGGCGGATCGCGGAGATGACCTTGGCGCGGGTGATGAAGAGCTCGCGCGCCTCCTCGCTGGCCATGAGGTCGAGCTCGCGGCGGCGAAAGCGGGTCTCGACGTCCTGGAGGCCGTGATGCTTCTCGGGCGGCGGGCGCAGCGACTTGGCGAGCAGGGTGAAGTCCTCCACCCGGAGCGTGAGCTCTCCGCGGCGCGAGCTGAAAGCGGTTCCGTCGACGCCGAGAAGATCGCCGAGGTCGAAGTGCAGGAGCCGCTCCATCGCCTGTGCGCCGAGGATGTCGACGCGGGCCTGGAGCTGGATCCGCCCCGAGCGGTCGACGAGGTCGAGGAAGGCCATCTTGCCCTGGCCGCGGCGCGCGGCCAGGCGCCCCGCCACCCGGTGGCGCGCGTCGGTCTCCTCTCCGGGGGCGAGGTCGGCGTGGGCGGCGCGCACGCCGGCGATGGGCTCGACCCCGTCGAACTCGTGCGGGAAGGGCTCGACGCCGTCGGCGCGGAGGGCGTCGAGCTTGCGCCGGCGTGAGGCGAGGACCTCGGGCAGGTCCGCTTCGCCGGGCGCGTCCTCGCCGGGCGTCTCTTCGTCGGCCATGGCCGGGACGCTAACGGCTACTTGGCGTCGATGTCGATCTTGGTGATCTTGAGCCGGCGCTCGCCACTCGGAGTGGTGAAGACCACCTCTTCGCCGCGTTTGCGCCCGAGCAGGGCCTTGCCCACCGGGGACTCGTTGGAGAGCCGGAACTGGGCCGGGTTGGATTCGGCGGAGCCGACGATCGTGTACCTCGTCGCCTTGCCGCCCTCGTCCTTGACGTGGACGACGGAACCGACCCTGACGAGGTCCGTCCCGAGATCGGAGGAATCGACGACGGTGGCGGAGCGGAGCTTGTCCTCGAGTTGCGCGATGCGCGCCTCGAGCATCGCCTGCTCGTTCTTGGCGTCGTCGTACTCGGCGTTCTCGGAGATGTCACCGAACTCGCGCGCCTCCTTGATGCGTCCGGCCACCTCGCGCCGGCGCTCATTGGAGAGGTGCTCGAGCTCGGCCTTGAGGTTGGCCAGGCCTTCGGCGGTGAGAAGGACGTCCTTGGGCATGAATGCAGGGACCTAATAGTTCGTAGTGTCAGGAAGATCGGGGCGCAAGCGCCCGGACGAGAAAAAACCCGCGCTCACTGCGCAGGTCAGCCCTACCTGGGTGCTGCGGGCGCGGAAGTATAGCGACGGGTCAAGGGCTCTCTGATAAGACCTGCCGGGGACCATCGTCGCCGATTCCGTGCACGTTTACCTGGCCATTTCGACAGGTTTTCCCCCTAAACCTAAGTCTAGGTATCCCCGGGTCGACACATAAAGTAATCGCGTGCTCTCATAGATTCGAGTGCATGCGATCTGGACCAGGCCGCCCCTCGGGCCTGGTGCGTCCACCGACCAGGGGAGGTGAGTCCGAGATCGCTCCCTGCCGCGCGTCGGCCGGGACGGTGATCGCCCGTCATGCGCCCGACAGACTCACGAATACGCGGACGCGGCGACGACGGCTTCACCCTGGTCGAGGTCCTCGTCGTCTGCGCTCTCCTCGCCGTCGTGCTCGGAGCGCTAACCGCCCCCATGGTGGTCTCCGAGACGGTTCAGACGCGCGACGCCAATTACTCCTACGCGCAGGAGCAGGCGCGTGCCGGACTCGACTCGATGGTCAGCGAGATCCGCCAGGCGACCGCCATCCTCAGCGCGACCTCGAACTCGCTGGAGCTCAACGTCGATCTCGGGGGCGCGGCGCTGGAGGTCTACTACGAGTGCGACGTTCCCCAGCCCGGCACTTCCTACCGCGAGTGCCTGCGCGTGCAGTCGGCTCAGGGCGCGCCGTTACCGCCGCTCTCGAGCGGGACCGCGGTGCTCACCAACCTCCTCAACGGGACGATCGCGAGCCCGGTGTTCACCCTTTACCCCAACAGCGTCTCCCCGTACTACATGACGGCGACGATCGACGTGCCCGCGTCCGCCGGCGCCTCCGGCGGCCTCACCACTTCGGTCTCCTTCAGCGACGGCGCGCTCATGCGCAACCTGAACATCGGCAACTGATGCTCGAGCTAGGCGCCCGCGCCATTCAGGCCACCCGCCGGCTGGCGACCGATGACGCGGGCTTCACGATCATCGAGCTCATCGTCGCCCTGCTCGTGCTCATCGTCGGGATCACGGGGATGTTCGTGGGCTTCATCGCCTCGCAGCAGGCCTCGCTGGTGGCCGAGCGAGAGACCTCGATGGCCCACATCGCCCAGCAGCAGATCGAGTACGTCGAGGGAGTCCCCTACAGCAAGGTGGGAATGTCGGCCGCTCCGGGAACCTCGACCGACCCCACGAATCCCGACTACTACGTCACCGCGGGCGCGACACCCACCTTTGAGTGGAACCGTACCGGGGGAACATCCGAGACCCTCGACATCGACACCAGCACCCCTGGCGTCGTGCTCCCGGTGCAGAACTGGTCGGCGGGGCGGTTCAGCGGCAAGATCTACGACTTCGTCACCTGGACCACCGATCCCAAGTGCTCGCCGACGTGCCCCTCGAGCCAGGACTACAAGCGCATCACCGTCGCCGTCACCATGGGCAGCGCCGGCCAGCCTCACCCCGTGTATGTCTCGAGCGTCGTCGCCGACCCGCCGGCGGCGGCCGGCAACCCCCTGACCAATCCGGGGACGATCTGCACCAATGCCCAGGGCGCATCCGGTCCGTGCACATCGCTGATCGATTCCGGAAACCCGAACACGTACTACCTGCACGACTGGCCGGCGAGTAGCGCCGGTCCTCAGGCCCCGTCGAGCGACAACGCCACGCACCCCACCGTCGCGGCCGTCACCGGCCTGGTGTGTACGACCTCGCCGGTGCTCGCCCTCATCCTCGGCAACGTCACCGGGTGTCCCGCTCCCGACCTGATGGACAGCACGCCCCCCTCGGCGACGGCCACCACCCTCTACCACTACTCGACCGATCAGCTTCCCGACAGCTCCTACCCGGGCGGGCGCATCCTCCAGCCCACGTGCTCCTCGGGCCTGTGCACGGGCAGCTCAGGCGGAGGCACGGGAGCGACGAGCGACTGCAACGGCGGCGCGTTCGGGAACCTCCTCAACGTCCAGGCCGGGTTCTGGGTCACCTCGCCGGTGACCGCGACCACGACCCTGACCGGAGACGGGGGGATCAGCCTGTTCAGCCAGACCGTCGGCGGGGCGCAG
>DASZKU010000186.1:0-8950 GCA_035552815.1 Solirubrobacteraceae bacterium
TCCCCCACCTCTCACAGCCCGAGCTCGACGCTCTGTTCGCCGGCAGCCCGGCGGGCCCGACGCCCGCCGGGGTCGCGGACGGGACGGCGATCGTCGCCCCCGGGACGGCGGTCGCGACAGCGCTCCAGCCGCTCCTCCATCTCGCTTGGCGGGGCAAGGTGTTCTATCCCGATCGCGGTGATCTGCTCAATCGCATCGGTCCCTTCGGCCTCCTCTTCGCGCGCGCGCAGGTGTACCGGGACGCGAGCTGGGTGGACGGGGGCGAGGCGATCGTCCTCGACTACTCGATGGCGGCGCTGCCCTTCCGGGCCGTGCGCGACGAGATCCGCGAGGTCGCGCCCGGGCTCTATCTCGG
The DNA here is from genome assembly GCA_035552815.1 of Solirubrobacteraceae bacterium. Classification (GTDB taxonomy): domain Bacteria; phylum Actinomycetota; class Thermoleophilia; order Solirubrobacterales; family Solirubrobacteraceae; genus Palsa-465. The sequence goes on from DASZKU010000186.1 coordinate 356, forward strand.
CGTGGTCTTCTGGGTCGGGACCAAGTCGATCAACTTCTCGCTCGAGTTCCGGTGACCGAACAGCGCGCCGTGACGATCGTCGCCGACGTCAAGCCGCGCCGCGGCGCGAGCCTCACGCGCCTGCTCACGAAGATGGGCGAAGACGCGGCCGGCAACGAGGTGCTGCCCCTCGGGGAGCTCGCCTCCGCGCACTTCGCGCGCCTGATCATCCTCGACGCCGCCAAGGACCTCGACGGCAACCCCCTCCCCGCCCACCTCATCTACATGAGCGACATCGACGGCTCGCTCGAGAACCACCTCGAGGAGCTCGTCGACCTCGCCCCCACGGGTCTCGACCAGGTCTTCTCGCACTGTCAGGGGTATCCGGAAGCGGGCGCCCGCACGCACATGACGCGCACCGCCTTCCTCACCGATCACACGGTGAACGCGGGCGCCACCTACGTGAACACGGTCGGGCGGACGCTGCGCCAGGTGCGAGACGAGGCCCGGCTGCGCGAGGCGATCCAGACCTTCCTCGACAGCGGCGACTTCGAGGGCGTCGAGCCCGAGGCGGTGCGCGCCGCAATCCGCCGCTTCGTGCAGGCGCGCGAGGACCTGCGCTGGGCCACCGAGCCGCCTCCCGCCCCCGGGCCGGCCCAGCGGGCCGCCACGATCCTCGGGGCGCTCGGCCTCCCGCTCGAGCTCGCGGCGCTGGCGCCCGTGCTCCTCCCCGTGCTCCCTGTGTGGGCGCTCCTACTCAGGCTTCACGAGGCCCGCGACAGCTCGCCGACGATCGAGCCTACGGATGCCCATGACCGGGCCCTGGCGGCGATCGAGGACTTCACCGCCCAGAACCCGTTCAGCGCCCTGGGCCCCCGCAAGCCGGGCCTGGTCCGCCTCCTCACCGCCTCGGGCGTCCTGCGCCTCGTCGACTACGGCGCCCGCTACATCTTCAACAACGGAAGCCTCACCGGGGTCAAGACCATCCACTTCGCCCGCTGGGTCTTCCTCGACGACCGCCGGCGCATGATCTTCGCCAGCAGCTACGACGGCAGCCTCGAGAGCTACATGGACGACTTCATCAACCAGGTGTGGTGGGGCCTGAACGCGGTGTTCTCCAACGGCGTCGGCTTTCCCAAGACGAGCTGGCTCGTGCTCGGCGGCTCCCAGCACGAGCAGGAGTTCAAGGACTTCCTGCGCCGCCACGAGGTGCTCACCCAGGTGTGGTACTCGGCCTATTCCGACCTCACCGCCCTCAACATCGACAACAACGCGCAGATCCGGGCCGGGCTGTCGAGCCCGATGTCGCGCGCGGAGACCGAGGCATGGCTGCAACGTCTGTGAGCGTCGAGGCCGACGACGCCCAGGGGCTGGTGGCGAGCGCCTACGGCCACCTTCCCCATGGGCGCTTCCTCCTCCTCGGCGTTGCCGACCGGACCGCCGCGCGCGGGTGGCTCAGGGATCTGGCGGCAAGCGTGACCACGGCCGCCGGCCGGGTCGAGGGCCAGGCGGTCAACGTCGCGCTCACCCCGTCCGGGCTCGAGAAGCTCGGCGCTCCGCCCGCCGCCCTGGCCGGCTTCTCGCGCGAGTTCCAGGACGGGATGACCGAGCCGAGCCGGGGGCGCACGCTCGGCGACAGCGCAGACAGCGCGCCCCAGTACTGGGCGTGGGGTTCGCCCGACAGCGCCCAGATCGATCTCGTGCTCCTCCTCTACGCGTCTACCCCCGCTCGGCTCGACCAGACGCTCGAGCGCCACGGCGACCTCCGCGGCACGGGTCTGCGCGTCGTCCACCGCCTCGAGGCTCGGCGCGACGATCGCGAGCACTTCGGCTTCCACGACGGCATCTCCCAGCCCGCGGTCGCCGGCCTGAGCAAAGCCGGCCCCGCCCGCGACACGGTCAAGGCGGGTGAGTTCCTCCTCGGCTACGAGAACGAGTACGGGCAGTTCACCGCCCGGCCCCTGCTCGATCCCGCCCTCGACCCCGGGCGCCTGCTCCCCCTCGACGTTCAGGGGTCGGGGCGCCACGACCTCGGGCGCAACGGCACCTACCTCGTCCTGCGCCAGCTCGCCCAGGATGTCTCGCGCTTCTGGAGCCACCTCGAGCAGGCGAGCGGCAACGGCCACGGCGACGCGACCGCGCTGGCCGCGCGGATGGTCGGGCGCTGGCCCAACGGCGCGCCCCTCGTCCTCTCGCCCGAGCGCGACGATCCCGCCCTCACCACCGCCAACGACTTCACCTACCACGAGCCCGACGAGCTCGGGCTCCGCTGCCCGATCGGAGCGCACGTGCGCCGCTCCCATCCCCGCGACTCGCTCGACCCGCGCCCCGGCTCGGACACCTCGATCTCGATCGACAAGCGCCACCGGCTCCTGCGCCGGGGCCGGCTCTACGGACCGAGGCTCGATCGCACCGCCGCCCTCGCGAGGGGCGCAAACAACGCCGACCACGAGGAACGGGGCCTGCACTTCATGGGCCTGTGCGCCAGCCTGTCGCGCCAGTTCGAGTTCATCCAGCACACGTGGGTGATGAGCCCGAAGTTCGACGGCCTCTACGAGGACGCCGACCCGCTCATGGGGCCGCCGGGGCGCACGTTCACGATCCAGTCCAAGCCCACGCGCCGGCGCGTCAAGGACCTGCCCGCCTTCGTCCACACCCGCGGCGGCGCCTACTTCTTCCTGCCGGGGATCCGCGCCCTGCGCTGGCTCGGGAGCCTGCCGTGAACCAGCGCTATGACGTCGTCGTCATCGGCTCGGGCTTCGGCGGCAGCATCACCGCGTGCCGGCTCGCGCAGGCGGGCGCGAGCGTGTGCGTGCTCGAGCGCGGGCGGCGGTGGAGCAACGTCGACTTCCCCCGCTCGCCGAGCCAGATCGCCGACCAGGCGTTCTGGGACCCCGATAACCGCCACTTCGGTCTTCTCGACTACCGGGTCTTCCCGCGTATGCACGTGATCCAGGGGAGCGGGGTGGGCGGCGGCTCACTGCACTACTTCAACGTCCATCTGCGCCCGCCCGCCTCGATCTTCGAGGACATCCGCTGGCCCGAGAGCGTCGACTCAGGCACCCTCGACCCCTATTACCGGCTCGCGTGCGACATGCTCGACGCCGCCCCGCTCACGGCGCCGGCGGGCCGCGTCCTCCCGACCCGGACGGCGGCCTTCCTCGACGCTTGTGGTCGCGCCGAGCGCGAGGCCGAGCTCGTGCCCATCGCCGTCTACGCGGGCGCGGGCCGGCGCAACCCGCACGGGGACGTCGCCCAGCAGCCGTGTGACTACTCGGGCAACTGCATGCTCGGGTGCGCCACCCACGCCAAGAACACCCTCGACCTCAATTACCTCGCCCTCGCCGAGCGCCACGGGACCGAGGTCTATCCGCTGCATCGCGTGCACCGGGTCGCCCCCGTCGACCACGGCACCGGCTACCGCGTGAGCTACGAGCGACTCGATCCCGCGACGGCCACCACGGCCCCGTTCGCGTCGGTATGCGCCGACACGGTGATCGTGGCGGCGGGGACGCTGGGGACGGCGGAGCTCCTCCTGCGCTGCCGCGATCGGCTCGGCTCGCTTCCCGATCTCAGCCCCGCCCTCGGACGCGGGTTCTCGGGTAACGGCGATCTCCTCCTCGCGGGCACGCTGACCGAGGCCGACATCGACGCGGGTCCCGGCCCGAGCATCACCGCGGGCGCCGACTTCGCGACCCCGAACCAGGAGATGTACGTTGAGGATCTCGGGCTCCCCGACCCGCTGTTCTGGTTCATCGAAGGGATGCTCGCCGGCGCCGTGGCGCCCACCAACGTCCCGCGCCTGCTCACCCTGCTCCTCGACGGGGGCCTGGGAATCCCCGGCGCCACCGCGCGGCTCACCAAGGAGCGCGAGAAGCTCCTCGGAGGCGGCCGGACCCGCGGCTTCCTCCCCTACCTGGGGATGTGCGAGGACGCCGCCGACGGAGAATTCACGCTCGATCGCTCGGGCGCGCTCGACCTGCGCTGGAACCCGGCAGCGAGCCGCCAGAGCTTCCTCGAGCTCGAGCAGGCGATGCGCGAGCTCAGCCTCGCGCTCGACGGCGCGTACATCCCGAGCCCCCTATGGCTCGCCGGGGACCTGCTCACCGCCCACCCCCTGGGCGGCTGCCGGATGGCCGACGACCGCCGCGACGGGGTGGTCGACGACCGCGGCGAGGTCCACGGCTATCCCGGGCTCTTCGTGGTCGACGGCTCCACCATCCCCACCGCCCTGTCGCGCAACCCCACGGCGACGATCAGCGCCCTGGCCGAGCGCGCCGCCTTCCTGATGATCCACGGGCGCGAGCTCGCCGTCGGCGACCGCGACACCCCCTCGAACCGGTGGCCCGACCGCTCCGAGCTGCGCAGCGTGCCCACCACCCTGACGACGGCATGAACTCGCTGACCTACTTCGCGCTTCGGCCCGTCGGCGAGCTCGCGATCTGGGGATGGCGTCTCGAGCGGCGCACCGAGTTCCTGTGGCGCGACCAGTTCGACCACTATCTGCGACCGCCGCTCTTCGCCGCCGCTCAGACGCTGACGAACGCCGGCAAATCCGACCAGGGCCTCGCGCTCGCCGAGGAACGCGAGCTACCCGATGAGGAGCGCTGCATCCAGGAGATCATCGACGAGATCGCCGCCTTCATGAAGGACACTTGGCTCCCGGGCGGCGTCCAGCGCTTCGGCAACACCAAGACGTTCGGCGTCGTCAAGGGCGAATTCACCGTCCTCGACGGGCTGCCCGACCACCTCCGCCACGGCGTCCTCGCGCACGAGAGGACGTACCCCGCCTGGGTACGCTTCTCGGGGCCGGGCCCGTACGCACCGTCGGACCTCGACGACTACGGGCAGTGCTCGATGGCGATCAAGCTGATGGACGTTCCCGGGCCCAAGCTCATGGACGATGAGCGCTTCACGCAGGATGTGCTCCTGGGAAGCGCCCCGGTCTGCGTCGCCGCGAACGTCCGCGAGAACGCCAAGCTCCAGCGCGCGGTGCGCAACGAGACGAGTCCGTTCTACTACCTCGACCCGCGCGGCCCCCTCCTCGTCGGCCTGATGCAGGCGCTGTACTCGAGGATGCATCACAGTCCGCTCGAGGTCCAGTACTACTCCACCGTGCCCTCCCTGTTGGGCGCCGGCCAGGCGGTCCAGTACTCGCTCAAGCCGCGGTCGTCGGCAAGCACCAAGGTGCCGGCCAAGCCCGCGGACAACTACTTGCGGTCGGCGATGGCGCGGACGCTGGCGGGCGGCGATGTTAGCTTCGACTTCATGGTGCAGGTCCAGACCGACCCGCGCCGTATGCCGATCGAAGACGCCACCGTCAAATGGCCCGAGGATCTTTCGCCCTACGTCCCGGTCGCCCGGCTGCGGCTCCCCCGTCAGCGCTTCGACTCCGACGAACAGCTGGCGTTCGCCAACGTCCTCTCGTACAACCCGTGGCACAGCAAGCCCGAACATCGGCCGCTGGGCAACACGAACCGGGCACGGCGGCGCGTCTACGCCGAGCTCTCACACCTGCGCCAATCGATGAACCAGGCCCCTCACATCGAACCCACGGGCGCCGAGCAGTTCCCCGGATCGGTGCCCGCCGAGTCCACGCGCGCCGGCAACGGCAGGCCCCGCCGGCCGCCTACCACCTCGCGCCCGGCGGGAGGTTGACATGGAGATTCGCGATGTAGCCGCCCCCAGCCCGTCGCAGCTCAGGCCGCTGAAGCCCAATCGCACCGCGACCTTCCCGGTCTTCCCCGACCTCGTCGACACGCTCGTGGCCGCGAGCAAGCACCCTGCCGACATCGTCGCCTACGCGATGGCGGTGTGCTGCGCCTACTCGTACTCGGACACGGGGACGGTGGCGATGATCATGGCCCGCATGGGACTCGAGGACAACCGCTGCCTGATGGTGGCCGAAAACGTCGACGTCCTCTTCCTCACCTCGACGTCCTTTCTCCTCCAGAGCAAGGACGGCCGGGTGGTCATCCTCTGCTACCGGGGGACGCCGCCCACCAGCCTCATCACCTGGCTCACCGATCTCGAGATCGATCCCGTCAAGGCGAGGATGCCCGGACCCAAGGGGTCGGCCGACTACCTCGTTCACGCCGGCTTCTACCGCAACGTGCGCTCCACCCGCTACGTCGTCGAGGCCGCCCTCGACCGCGCGCTCAAGGGTCAATCGGTGCTCAAGGCGGGCGGGCGCATGCCGGGCAAGCTCGAGGCGCTCTACATCACCGGCCACAGCCTGGGTGGGGCGAGCGCCGCCATGCTCGCGGCCATGCTCGTGACCGACCCCGCCTTCGCTCGCATCGCCGCCAAGCTCAAGGCGGTGTACACCTTCGGGGCGCCGATGATCGGCAGTCCCGAGTTCGCCCGGGCGTGCAACAAGAACGCCTTCCTGCACCGCAAGCTCATCCGCTACGTGTATGCGAACGACATCGTCCCCCAGCTCCCGCCCAAGGAGTCCGGCGCCTTCGCCCACTTCGGCACCGAGTACCGGTACCGGCCGGCCGGCGACAACGGCGCCTGGCACCACAACGAGCGCCCCCGCGAGCAGCTGCGCAACCTCGTCGAGATCCTCACCACCCCTCTATCGTTCTTGGCCAAGCAGATCAGCCTGACCCGGGAGATCCCCTTCCACGCCTCGGTCAACGACCATCTCCCCCAGTACTACATCGACGCGCTCAAGCCCGACGGCGTGCGCAGCGAGTTCGGGGACTGACTCAGTGGTCGTCCTCCGAATTGCGCGGCGAGTTTGATGGAGTCATAACCGGTGGTGGCGGATCCTGGGGTCGATGGTGCAGCGCCGAGCTTAGGGGCCTTCGTGCCCCGGGAGCTCAGCGGTCGAGCCGACGGTCCCCGGTAGAGCGCCGGGGCGCACCCGGCGCTCTTGGCCGGACGTGACGCCTGTTGACCACCGTATGAGGCTGTCGCGGAATGTCGGGAGCGGCGTGTTGACGGGGTTGTGGGCTGGGAGGGGTGGATCGTGGCCGTCGCCGCCTGATCTTCGAGTCGAGGCGAGGATGCGGTGGAACGGCCTTGGGGGCGGCGAAGGGGCCGTGGGGGCGGGTTTTGGGGGCGGTTGGCGCCCTTTTCAGGCTGTTTGGGGGTTGCGGTAGAGCTTGAGGAGGTTGTGGGTGGTGGCGATGAGGTCGAGTTCGGCCTGAACGGCTTCGCGGCCGCGTCTGAGGATTCGGGTGATCCCTCGGTGGTGCTTGGTCTGTGCGAACACCGGCTCGACGATCTGTTGTCGCTGCAGGTACGCGGCTTTGCCGTCTTCGCTGGCCAGCGTTTGGTTCATCTTCTGCGCTTCGGGGGACATGCGCTCGGGGCTGCGGGCCCTTCCGTTTGAGGGCGGGACCAGCACCCGAATCTTGTCTTTTTGCAGATCGAGGATCTGCTGCGTATGCCAGTAGCCGCGGTCAGCCAGGAGATCTTTGATCCGCTCATCGATCCCGACCCGGCGAAGGTTCGCGATCGCGTCCGCGACCGTCGGCGCTAATTGTCCGGGGTCGGCCGCGCCATCACCAGCCCGGATCGCGAGGATGATCTGCCCGGCGCTGACCGCGGTCTGCACGTTGTACCCCTGGATCAGCATCCCGCGATGGGAAACGATCTTCGAATCGGGATCGGTGAGGTTGTATTTCTCGCGCTCAAGCACCCGCCGCTGCTGCTTGTCCGGTCCCTCCCCAGGCCGGCGACCACGCGGTCGCTTCCCCGTCTCGGTCTCGTGCTCGGCGCGGCGGTTGAGCATCTCGGTGCGCTCAGCCTCGATCTTTTCCACCCGCTTGCGGGCACGCTCGAGCAGCTCCCCGATCCGGGCTGCCCGAGTGCCGGGATCGGCGAGATCCTCGGGCAGCTCATCGCCGCGACACTCCCCGAACTGATCGTCCTCCCGCGCGTCGGTCTCGGCCGCCTGACCAAGTAACCGCTCGGCCTCTAACCGCAGCTGCTGATGCGTGCGATTCGCGCCCAGCGACGCGTTCGCTGCGAGCTTGGTCGAATCGACCGCGACCGTCCCGACCCTGACCATTCCCGCGTCCTTGCACAACTCCAGCACCTGAAAGAACAGCTCCGAGAGCTCAGCCTGATGCCGGACGCGGAACCTGGCGATCGTCGCGTGATCAGGCCGGCGATTCGCCGCGAGCACCCGACAAGCGACATCCTCCACACACCGCCGCTCGATGGCCCGCGAGCTGCACACCCCGACCGAATAGTTGAACAACAACAACGCCGTCATCATCGCCGGGTCATGCGCCGGCCGGCCGTGCCCGTCCACCCGATACCACCCATAAATCGCGCTTAGATCGAGCTGATCGACGACCTCGATCACGAACCGCGCGAGATGCCCCTCGGGCAACCATTCCGCCATATCCGGCGGCAACAACATCACCTGATCACGATCACACGACAAGAATTTCTGGGCCATACCCAGAACCTTCTTAAACGCGCCGGACGGAACCGCCAGATTTACGCGACAGCCTCATACGGTGGTCAAAAGGCATCAGGTCACACTCACCCGCCCCTCCCTAGACTTCGAAAGATATGTCTGAGCAGCAAGAGATCGAAGGCGACGAGCTCGAACCCGACGACGATGCGCCGCCCGCGATCGATCCCGTGGTCGCG
>DASZKU010000187.1:0-25230 GCA_035552815.1 Solirubrobacteraceae bacterium
CCATCGCTATGAGGTGAACAACCATCTGCGCCGCCGGCTGGAGTCGGCTGGCCTGATCTTCTCGGGTACGTCTCCGGACGACCGGCTCGTCGAGGTCATCGAACTGCCCGCGGACTCCCACCCGTTCTTCGTCGCCTCCCAGTACCACCCGGAGTTCAAGTCGCGGCCCGAGCGCCCGGCGCCGCTGTTCCGCGAGTTCGTGGGGGCGGCGCTGTCGCGGGCGCGAGGAGCGCAACCCGGCGCCGATGACCGCCCCGCCGCGGCCGATGACCGCGCCGCGGCCGACGACCGCGCCGCGGCCGACGACCGCCCCGCGGCCGATGACCGCCCCGCGGCCGCGGATGACCGCCACGCCGCGGCGCCGGCCACCGAGTCGGCCACCTCGACCACGTCGTCGTGATCGGAGCGCCGTGAGGCGCGCGACCGACGCTGAGCGGGAGCGCCTGAACGAGACCTTCGCCGCGCTGTGCCGGATCGAGAGCCCCTCGGGGCATGAGCGGCCGTGTGCGGATCGAGTGACGCACGAGCTGCGCGCCCTCGGGCTGAACGTGGAGGAGGACGATGCCGGCGCCGTGGCGCAGTCCGATGCGGGAAATCTGCTCGCCCGGCTCCCGGGCGCGCGGCCGCAGAGCATCCTCCTGTGCGCGCACCTCGACACCGTGCCGCCGCTGGCGCCGATCGACCCGGTGCTCGTCGACGGGGGATGGGAGAACGCGGGCGAAGGCATCCTCGGCGCCGACAACAAGGCGGCGATCGCCGTCCTCATCGAGCTCGCCCGCCACTTCGCGGGTCGTGGAGCGACGCCCCCCGTGGGGATCGAGCTGCTCTTCACCGTCTCTGAGGAGAACGGTCTGCGCGGCGCCCAGGCCTTCGACACGAGCCGGGTGAGCAGCGAGTTCGGGTACGTCTTCGACCATGCCTCCCCGATCGGCGGGATCGTCGTCGCCGCGCCCACCTACGACCAGATCGTCGCCGTGTTCCACGGCCGCGCCGCCCACGCGGGGATCAGGCCCGAGGAGGGGCGCAGCGCCATCGCCGCCGCTGCCCGGGCGATCGCCGCCATGCGCCTCGGGCGCCTCGACGCGGAGACGACGGCCAACGTCGGCACCATCGCCGGCGGCACCGCCACCAATGTGGTCCCCGAGCGCTGCCGTATCGGGGCCGAGGTCCGGGGGCTCGACGACGCTCGGGTCGCCGCCGTCGTCACCGAGATCGTCGATCACCTCCAGGACGCCGCCAACGAGGCCGAATGCGATCTCGACGTCAGCGTCGAGCGCCAGTTCCAGGCCTACCGGTCCAAGCCGAGCGCGCCGCACATCGTGGCCGCGACACGCGCCCTGGAAGCGTGCGGCTACCAGCCGCACCATCTCGTCACGGGCGGAGGCTCGGATGCGAACGCCTTCCAGGCGGCTGGCCTCCCATGCGCCAACCTGGCCGATGGCACCGAGCGCAATCACGAGCCCGGAGAGCGCATCAGCGTCAACGCGCTCGAGAGCATGCTCGAGGTCGCCATCAGCCTGCTCGACGCCGCCGGGGAGGTCGTGGCCGCGTGAGCAGGTTCGACCCCCTGGGAGGGGAGACCAAGTTCACCGGGCGGATCGTGACGGTCAGCGTCGAGCGCTACCGGCACGCCGACGGCGAGGTGGTGTCGCGCGAGAAGGTCACCCATCCCGGCGCCGTGGGCATCATCGCCCTCGACGAAACCCACGTGTGGCTCGTGCGCCAGCCGCGCGAGGCCGCGGGTCTCGAGGACTCGCTCGAGATCCCCGCCGGCAAGCTCGACGTCCCCGGCGAGGAGCCCATGGCCACGGCCAAGCGCGAGCTCGCCGAGGAGATCGGCAAGCAGGCGGGACGCTGGCACGAGCTCATGGTCTTCTATACGAGCCCAGGCTTCAGCGACGAGCGGGTATGGCTGTTCCTGGCCATGGACTTGACTGACGCTCCGCCCGCGCGCTCCGAGGAGAACGAGCGGATCGAGATCGTGCCCTGGCCGCTGACCGAGCTCGACCGCGCCATTCGCGAGTGCGAGGACTCGAAGACGCTCATCGCTCTGCTGTGGCTTGCGCGCGAGCGCGTGAAGGAAACGCCTGACGCCTCTTGACACGTAGGCGAACATATGTTCGTGTCGAGCGACGGAAGCCCCTACGTCCGGTTCCGCCGGGCGCTCAAGACCGGTAACGAGGCGCTCGTCGTCGCCGCCGCCCTCGAGCTCCCGCACGTGGCGCTCGACGACGCGCTTCAGATCTGCCTCGTCCTGCGCAACGGCGACCCCGATCGCTACGAGCGGGCGGCTGTCCGCTGGCTCGGGCGCTTCGCGCTCGAGGGCCGGCAGGTATCGATCGACGACGTGCGGGCCGCCGCCAAGGCCCTCGACGAGCTGCCCGAGCGCGCCGCCGAGGCGATGGAGCGCCTGGCGCGGCTGTGCGTCGCCCATGGAGTCGCGTAAACGAGCGCGTCCGGGATCCCCGCCCGCGCGCCGGTTAGTCCCAGACGACGTGGAGGGTGGGCGGCTTGCGGAACACGAGCCCGGCCACGGCCGAGGGCCGCTCGGGGTCCAGACGCAGGCGCGGGAACCTCGAGAGGACGCGCGCGAGCGCCACCCGGGTCTCCAGGCGCGCGAGATGGATCCCCAGGCAGACGTGGGGGCCGTTGGCAAAGGCGAGGTGACGGCGGACGCCGGATCGCGTGAGGTCGAAGCGGTCGGGATCGGCGAACACCGCGGGGTCGCGGTTGGCGGCGGTGATCGAGACCCGCACGAGGTCGCCGGCGCGGATCCGCGCTTCGGCCAGGGCCACGTCGGTGGTCGCGTAGCGGTCGACCGCGGCGGCGGCGGGCTCGAGGCGCAGCGACTCGTCGATGACGGGGTCGAGGAGCTTGGCATCGGCGCGCACGCGCTCGAGCGCTTGGGGATGCTCGAGCAGCGCGAGCAGGGCATTGGCGATCATCCCCTCGGTCGTCTCGATGCCGCCGAAGAGCAGCACCGCGGCGTTGGCCACCACCTGGCCCGAGGTGAGCTCGCCATCGGCGGCCGCCGTGGCGAGGAGCGAGGAGCGATCGGCCCCGTCGATGACCGCCTCGAGGCGGCCGCTCAGCGCCAGGAACGCCTGCTCGGCACCGGGCGTCACCGTCTCTCCGGCGGTGATCGCCGTCACGCCGGCCACGATGGCGTCGTACCAGGCGAGCAGATCCTCGACCTCGGAGTCGCCGAGCCCGAGCGCGCGGGAGACGATGAACGCCGCCAGCGGTCCCGCGAATGAGCGGCGGAGCTCCGCTGCCGGGCCGGCCGAGGCCAGGGCTTCGAGGAGCTGCTCCACCTCCTCGGCGGCGGTCGCGGCGAAACGCTCGCGCACGGCGGTCGGTCTGAAGGTGGCGACGAACGGTGCGCGGTGGCGCGCGTGGCGCTCGCCGTCGAGGCTGAGCATGCTCGGGCCGATGACCTGCGCGGTCGAGAAGCGCGGGTCATCGACGGTGAACCTCACGGCGTCGCGCATCACCGACAGGGCGAGGTCATGTCGGGTGACGAGCCAGCCATCGAGGGCGGGAATCCACGAGACGGGTCCGTGCTCTCGCAGGTGCGCGAGCACGGGGTGTGGATCGCGCTCGAGGTCCTCGAGCCCGACCTCGGCGCCGAGCGTCACAGCCGGCGCTCGACGATGTGGGAGCCGAAGCGCATCACCATTGCTCGCGATCTCCCTCGAACCCGAGGTCCCGGGTCAGCGCTCGACAGGCGCGATTGCGCGCGACCGCTCTCGCACGGACCGCTGTCTGTCCCGCGTCGCGCAGGAGCGTGACGAGGCCTTCGCACGCCTCAGACCCGAGGTCAAGGCCGTGGTCCGCGTACAGGTCACGAACGACCAGCCGCTCGGTCTCGAACAACAGCTCACTGCCCATCGCCGCCCGAATTCTCCCATCCGGCGCGAGGAGGGCCCGCAACCACACGGGCCCTCGTCGCGGAGCGGAGTGCTCAGCCTCCGTAGCCCGCAGGCGGAGGGCCGCCATGGCCGCGAGAACCGCCCGGGCCGCCGGCCCCCTGGAGGGCGCTGAAGGAGCTGTCGAGGTGGACTTCCACCTTGCTCCCGTCGGCCTTGGTGACGGTGGTCTCGTAGCCGTTGCCGGTGTAGTCGGTCGTCACGGCGCCGGCGGTCCCGCTGCCGACCTCCTTGACCGCGGCGGCCTGAGCCTCGGCGGCTGCGGCCCCGGTTACCGCCTTCTCAGCGTCCTCATGGGCCGCCGTGCCGTGGGCGGGACCGTTGAACGCCGGCGGAGGCGTCGTGCTCGTGGTGGTCGCGGTGGGAGTGCTCGTGGTCTGTGACGAGGCGGCGCTGGCGATGGCGGAGCCTCCGAGCGCGAGCGCGGCGAGGGCGGTGAGGCCTATCAGCCCCTTCTTGACTTGGTTGAGCATGCGTTTACGTCCTTTCCCTCGTCCGGGTTGGCCCCGGGTTCACCTGGCAGGGTGGTGACGGCGTGTATGAGAGCCGTGGTAAGCGCGTAAGAATCGGGCGAGAGCGGCCGGCGCCGGCGTTGGTACGTGCGCCGCCCGGAGCGGAGCGCGTAGCCTGGCTTCGGTGAACAGGGCGTGTCGGATCGTGCTCGTTTCCGGAAGCCTGCGGACGGGCTCGACGAATACCGCGGGGCTGGAGACGGCCGCCCATGGAGGCTCATGACCCGATCCCTGACGCCCCGCGTCGAGCGCCCAGATCCCGGTCCGTGAAAAGCGAGGCGCTCGTGATCACCGGCGCCCCCGGCTCGGGGAAGTCGACGGTGCTGGGCATGGTCGGCACCCTGCTCGAGATCGACGGGATCGCGTTCGCGGCGGTCGAGTGCGACGAGCTGGCGCGGGGGTGGCCCTACCCGCCGCTGCCCGAAGTGCTGGCGCGGCTGGCGGCGGTCACAGCGCTGCAACGGCAGGCTGGACGCAGCTTGACGCTCGTCGTCGCCACGACGGAAACGGATGGTGAGCTCGAGCAGGTGATCGAGGCGATCGGCGCCGAGCGGACGTTGGTGGTGTGCCTGCGCGCACCGGCCGACGTCGTCGCCGGCCGCGTCGGGGCCCGGGAGCCCGACGCGTGGCCGGGCAAGCAGCACCTCGTCGCGCACGCCTGCGTTCTGGCGCTCCAGATTCCCGATCTGGGCCGGATCGATGCCGTCATCGACAGCTCGGCGCAGCTCCCCGCGACGGTGGCCGGCGAGGTGCACGGGCTGCTGCGGGGCTGGACCCGGCGTTGACGCGCCGGTGGGGGGTCAGGGACGCACGGTGAAGGTGGCGGTGCCGAAGGGCTTGGCGGGGGGGCTGATGATTCTTGCCGAGCGGCCGAAGTCCAGCACCGCGGCGCTCAGGTGGTAGGTGCCCGGGCACCACGTCTGGCCGGCCACGGCGTCGACAACGTCGGTCCACACGCGCCCGCGGAGGCCGAGGGCTGCCCCGCCGCCGTCGCCGCCGTTGGCGGTGATCGCCGGGCAGTGGGTGCCGGTGAGCCGGTATCGATAGTCGGCGTCACTCAGGAGGAGACGGAAGTGGAACTTGAAGTTCGTGTGCGGTCCGCCGATCGCCGGGGTCACCGAGAGCCGGTTGGGTGTCGAGGGGTCGCGCTCGGCGGCACGCGAGAGGGGGGTCTCGGGACCGGGTTTCGGGGGCGCGAGGACACGGTTGATCGTGCCGAAGTTCCCGATCCGCTTGACCACCTGACCGGCGGCCGAATACCAGATCATCCGGGGGGTGGCGCCGTCGAACTCTCGGTTGAGCTGAACGGCGGCGATGTTGTCGTGAACGGCGACGGTGGCCGTCAACGTGTGGCGGTAGGTGGCAGCCCCCGGAACTCCAGGCTGGGGCTGTCTCGGGGCCAAGAACTCGACCTTGGCGACGCCGTCGGGTACCACGAGTACGAACCTCGTCTGGGTCGAGCCGCCGGCGAACGAGTGGCCGGCCCCATCGCTCTGGATCGCCGCACCCGCCTCGATCGACGCCGCGTCCCCCGCTCCGCCGCTACCTCGGGTGCTCATCACGCTGAGCGTCTCTCCTGCCAACGGCGCCCGGGCGAAAACCCTCGCGGGCAGATGGCGCCCGCGGGCGAAGCTCTCGAGCTGCGCGGCGGTGGGTGGCTTCATGGGGACGAGGTACAGCCGTTCGCCCCACGGCGTCGTGGTTGCGAATCTGACCAGCGGTAGGTCCGGCGCTCCCCCGAGCGGCGAGGGACCGAGTTTCAGGATGCGGAGGATCGCGGGGGTCAGGTCCGCGCTCGTCTGGGGCCGGCGCAGCGTGCCGATGATGTTGATGAGCTCCTGTCGCCCCGCCGGCTCGGGGGCGGCGGTGGTCGACCGCTTGTGGGCGCCGAGGAGGATGATCGCGCCGACGAGGATCGCCAGCGTCACCGCGACCATGGTGGCGAGCGCCAGGCCTGCGGCCGCGCTGCGGGCTCCGGCGCCAATCGGCCACCGGCGCCGGTGTCCCTGCCGGGTCGCGCGCTGGGCGGCAGCGATGAGCTGCTGCTCGAGCTCGGGGAGGACGGTCATGGCTTCCTTTCCAGGCGGTCGCCGAGTCGTGCGAGTCCGCGGCGCACGCGCTGGCGCACCACGCTTTGCGAGCAGGAGAGCGATTGCGCGAGCTCCTGATACTCGCGTTCCTCGACGATCCGCCCGGAAACGGCCGCGCGGACTGGGACGGACAGGCCTTCGAGCAGTGGCAACACGGCACCGTCGAGGGACGCGACCTCCTCGATCCGCTCGAGCGCCTCGTCATCGACCACGAGGGCGGGCATCCCGAGCCTGCGGCGTGCCTCGTTCTCGACTCTCCCCCGCTCGACGCTCCGGGCGAGGACGTGATGGGCGATCCCGAACAGCCAGGCTCGCGGCTCGCCTCGCTGCTCCCGATAGCCCGAGAGCGAGCCGAAGGCGGCGGCGAAGGTCTCCGCGGTGAGGTCCGCCGCCAGCTCGGGAGACCGCGACCAGTGCAGGAAGTAGGCGAGCACGGTGCGCTCATGGCGGCGGTAGAGCTCTCCGAAAGCCTCGGGATCGGTGAGCGACGCCGCGATCACCTCGGTGTCTGACCTCGATCGCGTTGGCTCCATCACCATTCCCTTGCCCGGATCGCTCGGACTTGTGACATGAATCGCTAAACCGGCGACACGGGGCCCTTCGGTGGCTACGTGGGCGGGGTGAACTGACTGGCCGTGAACACGGCGCCCTGGAGATCGCGGATCACCGCGGTACGCGTCCACCGCGTGTCCGCCGTGGCGATGATCTCGGCTCCGAGTCCGCTCGCGCTCGCGGCGGTGGCATCCCGGTCGGCGACGGCGAAGCTCACGTGCCAGTGCGGACCGGTGCCGGGCTCGGCCGTGGTCACCCAGGCGACCGCGTCCTCGAAGCCCGGCGGCGCGACGACGCCCTGCTGGCGAACGCGAATGTCCGGATCGACCGTCGCTTCGAGGTGGTCGCCGTAGCCCGGGGACCGCACCATGGTGGCGAACCCGAGATCCTCGGCCGACCAGCCGAAGACCTTCGTGTAGAAGGCCAGCGACTCCGGGCGGTCGGTGTGCAGGTCACTGAAGTTCCAGGCGCCCGGTGCGTTGACGACCTGCGCTCCGAGACGCCGGCGTGCCTGCCAGATCCGAAACGCGGCGCCGGCGGGGTCGCGGCACAGGGCCAAGCGCCCCGCCTCACCCACGTCGAACGGCTCGGCGACGATCTCGCCGCCGGCCGACGAGATCTGGGCGGCGCTGGTATCGGCGTCGTCGACGGCGATGTAGGTGTTCCAGACGGCCGGGGGCGCCTGAGCGGCCGCGAGCCCGGCGGCGTCACGGCCGGCGAGGGCCGCGATGGCGTAGGTGGGGGCGCCCGCCGATGAGACGGTCGTGAACTCCCATCCCAGCAGCCGGTGATAGAAGTCCTGGGCGCCGTCGGGGTCTGGCTGCTCGGTGTCGACCCAGCTCGGGACGCCGTGTGGGTAGGTTCGGGTTTCGTCCATGCCCGACAACGTCGCACGGATTGCGGACGGGTTCCGCCCGCGGTGTTCGGGGTCGATGTAGTGCCGAGCAGCATCTTGCACCGTTCACGCGCCGTCGTACTCGTCGTGGCGGCGCAGCCAGGTCTGGAACGCGTCGCCTTCGTCGCGGCCCCGTGGGGTGCGGTCCAAGATCGGGTAGTAGCCCATCAGGAATTCCACGCCGCGCGAGGTGCTGGAGTAGCTGTGGTAGACGGTGCCGGTCGCGGACGAACGTATTGACGCCGAATCCTTCGGCGAGGTAGGTGACGATGTCGGTGCCGCATGCCCGTGCGTTCTGGCTGGCGATCGGTGGGAGAAGCCCGTCGCTGAGCATCGGGGTGACCCACTCGCGCGTCGCCTCAGGGGTGCTCGAGATGCCGAAGTCGAAGCTGAAGTCGCTCTCGTAGCTGGATGCCCAGTTGAAGCTCCAGCCCATCCGCTCGCGATAGTCGATCAGCTTCTGCACCGGGGCGCCCGAGACGCAGATCGTGGTCACGTCACGTGACTCCAGGTGCGGGAGCAGCCCATTGAGGCTGTCGGCGATCGACGAGTTCGTGGGACACCCGGCCGTGTAGTCGGGCCCGAACATGAAGTGGTAGACCACGAGCTGCGAGCGGCCCGCGAAGAGTTCGCCCAGCGTCTTCGCCCCCTCCGCGGTCTGGAAGGTGTATTCCTTCTCCACCGCCACCCAGGGAAGCTCGCGGCGCCGGCGTGCGAGCTCGTCGCTCATCCGCGTGAGCACCTTCTCGTGCTCGAGCAGCTCCGAACGTGCGCAAGCCCACTCTTCGCGTGTGCCGATCTTGTGACTGGTCATGTCAGTCCTGCTCCTTGGATCTTCAAGTCGTCGGCGACCGTCAAATCGCCCGTTCGCAAGCTTTAGATCCGCAGAACGGTCGAAATCCAACCCACGGCGCCGAGGTTTCTCGTAGAGTGCCCTCGTGACCGTTCAGGTGGTAGTCCCGGGGGCACCGACCGTGGCAACGCTCCAGCTGCGTAAGAGCGTTGACAAGCTCCTGCCGGCCGACCTCGTGGCCGTGCGCGAGGCGTTTTCGCAGGCGATGGCCCTGACCGACAATCGGGGTTTCGGGTATTTCGCCGGCTGGCACGGCCGGCCGTTCGACTGGTGCCAGCACCACACGAGCCTGTTCCTCCCCTGGCACCGTGCCTATCTCTACTACTTCGAGCTCGCTCTCCAGGCGCTCGTGCCCGGCGTGACGCTGCCCTGGTGGGACTGGACGACGGCATCCACGATTCCCTCGGCTTATACCGACGCCACCGACGCCACCGGCGCAGCGAACCCGCTGCTCGTCGGGCAGTACACCATCTACCAGTCGGGACAGACGCAGCAGGCGCCTGCGCGCACGCCAGGGGAGACCCAGGGCATTCCCGAGGTTCCCTACGCCGATAGCTGGAACGCGGCCATGCAGGCAACGGATTTCGCCGGCTTCCAGACCGCGATCGAGGCGGTCCACGACGACGTCCACGTGTGGGTCGGCGGGATCATGCAGGACATCGAGCTGGCTGCCTACGACCCCCTGTTCTTCGCCCACCACGTGATGATCGACCGCTCCTGGCGCCTGTGGCAGACCCGGAACCCCGGCGCACTTCCCGATGCGTCACTGCTCGACGTTGCCCTGCAACCGAACGGCATGACCGTGCGCCAGACACTCGATGTCACCCGCCTCGGCTACGACTACGCCGGAACCGTTACCCAGGTGGCGGGAACAGTGCCGCCCGGTTCCGGTGGCGGCTGAGATGCAGCGCTGGACCTCTGAGCCGCTCGCCGTGCCCCGCCACCTCGCGGCGCCGTACGCGCGGGCGGATCTGGAGTTCGAGGGCGTCCTGCACGACGGTCCCTCCTGCTACGTGATGCTGTACCTCAACCTCCCCGACGCGGATGAGCGCACCGGGCGCGCGGTCGCTCAGTTCGCGGGCGCGTTCTCGCTCTTCGCGCACGGGAACTGCTGGGGCGACGCCGGACACTGCGACGCCCGCTCGGGACCGGTGAACGCCTTCGATCGACGCCTGCCCCATCCGCTGACCCCGATCAACATGACGGTCCAGGTAACCACAGCCCTCCGCGCGGTGACCGCCGACGAGGTGACAGTCACCATGCTGACCTTCCCGGTAGCCGGCAGCGATCGCGACGAGTTGCTGCGCTTCGCGCGCTTGTCGCTGATCACCTACGACTGACGCGCCCGCGGACGGCGTCAGTCGCTCCCCGGGGCTAACAGGCCGGTCTCGTAGACGAACACCACCGCTCGGACGCGGTCGCGTAGGCCGAGCTTGCCGAGGAGGCGGGTGACGTGGGTCTTCACCGATGGCATCGCTCACGATGAGCTCGGCGGCGCCGAGCGCGCGAACTGGGCGATCAGGCGCTTGGTGATGGCCGGGGCGGCGAGGATGCGCCCGCGAGCTGACGATCTCCAGCTCGGGGCCGAGCGCATCGGTGCCCCGGCCGCTCGGTACGGTCGCCGCCCTCCCGACCGACCGCTACCGCCTGCCGCACCTGGCGATGGGGATGGCGGCACCGTCCCGGTCAGGGACGGTCCCGCTCAGTTGGCCTGCCCGGAGGGGCCCGTGGGACCGGTGTCCGAGGGCCCGGGGATCGCCGGCGGGTGCAATAGGGACGCTGCGCTCGCGTCCAGGAAGTCCATGACGTGGGCAGCGTTGGCATCCCGGTCGGTGAGAGCCGGGAGATTCCACTTCGCCTCGATCGTCGCCAGCACAGACGTGTGGTCGTGGAGTGCATTGGTCACCCCGCCGGGCTTGGAGTAGGGGGAGACGACGATCGCGGGCACGCGCGGCCCGTACATGTCGTAGGCGCCGGGTGGGTGTCCGGCGGGCAGGGTCGGCGGAATCTCGTCCGGCGGGATCGCCGGAGGCGGCGGAACGTGGTCGTAGTAGCCGCCGTGCTCGTCGTAGGTGTAGATGAGCAAGGTTCGCGGCCACACGGGGGACTGCAGGACAGCCGAGACGACGCCGTGGGCCCACTTCTCGCCGTAATACATGCTCTGGGGATCCTCCTCGGTGGCGGCGGGTTCCCCAAACGTGACGCCTAACTGGGACAGCAGAGGCGCGATCACGGGCAGGCTCTCCAGGGCCGATCCCAGGGAGGACAGCACTCCGACTGGAGGATCGACGAAGCTCACCGCCGGGAGGGTTCCCTGCCTGCAGTCGTCGAAGAACTTGCTGATCGGCGCATGATGGTCGAAGTGCTTCTCGACGATGGACGGGATGACAAACGTCGCCGGCACGTCGGAGAAGTAGTCACACCAGTTGACGTCGTTGTCGGACATGACGTCGAAGATCGTGCCGTTCGGCGGGGCCGAGTCCAGCAGCGCGCTCAGGTCGGTGACCGTCCCGCCGTAGGCTGTGCCAGCGAGCAGGAACCGACGGTTGGGGTACGTGGGACCGGGCACCGAGGAGAACCAGCGGTTGGCGAGCGTGAACGTGCTAGCCAGCGCGTAGGCGAACGGCAGTACCTCAGGCGTGTAGTAGCCCATCGCCTCGATGGCGCCCTTTTCGGAACTGACGAAGCCATTCATCTGGCCGTTGTTGATCTGCTGGTGGGTGGCGTCCCAGCTCTGGGTGACGTTCTTGGCCTGAGAGGTGTCGCCCACCGGGAACGACGTCACCTCGCCGCCGCCGTTCGGGTTGGAGTTCGTGGCCTCACCGGCCCCGTCGAACGTCAGCCCGTCGACGTCGGGGTGTGTGACCGGCATGGCGCCGAGCAGATTGTCGAGCGAGTGGTTCTCCAACATGACGACCACCAAGTGGTCGAATGGCATCGCCGCATTGACCGTATGCACCGGCTGGGACGGGAACGGCCGGCTGCCGGCTTGGCGGGTGGCGGCGATCACGCACCCACAACGAGGATCATCATCCGCGGCGCTCGCCCGTGTGGCCCGGAAGTAGGCGGTCCCCCGACATCGAGGAGATCGTATGCGCCCTCGCGGTACAAATGGGAAAAGCTGGCCGTGAGCTGAACCGAGGAAGCGTGCGCCGCCACGGGTCCGATGGTGCGAGCTTTCGCGTTCACGGGCTCGGGACCGCTCGACAACGAACAGCAGCAACGACATCGGGGGCCACACCGCCCGCGCCGTCGGCGAGCGCCTTCGCGCCCTCACCGCCGAAGCGCAGCACCGCGGCGGGAGGCCGTCGGGTCCGCACGCGGCGCGGAGGACATCCACCAGGTCCCGCTGGCTGCAAGGCTGGGCGGGAAACGTCCCTGTGAGTAGCGTTACCCGCCCAGCCTCCCAGCGCTCGTCTCGGGTTGCTGTCCTCGAGTCTCTGGCTCGCGCGCGCCGCATGCGCCGGAGTGGCGGGCGTCAGCCGGGCAGTCACGAGTCCGCTTTCCTCGACCGGGCGCCGGCGAGCTGGCCATCGCAATGGCGACGGACCGGTAGCCCGGCCTCGCCGGCGCCCACGAGCGCTTCGCCACGAACTCGATCGCCAGCACAGGGGTGTGGCGAAGCCTACGGCCACCTGTCGATCGTGCGGATCCCGGCCGTGTGGCGTCAACATAGTGGTACTGCGGGCTCAACAGCGGGTCATGCGCATTCCCCGCGTTGCGGTTCTCTCCCGGCGAACGGCGCCTTGAAGGTGGCCGCGCTGGTGGAGAGCTCAGCTTCCAGGTCGCGCACGGAGAACGGACCGAGCGTCCGTGCTCGGCTTGAGCGTCGCGCGCGTCCGGCCGAGGGCCGTCCCTAGCGCCCGGAGGGCCGAACGACAAGTCAGACGTGCGCGGACACGGCCGCTTTGATCGCGCATCCGTGCGCGATGCAGCATCCTCGCGCACGGAGACGATGACATTCGAGCCCTCGGTCTGTGATCACCCACTCCACGCACTGACATGCTTCCGCGGAGATGTCCGAAGACGCCCAAAGATGTCCGCGAAGGTTTGCACGAGCTGAGCGGGGGGAGTGGTCGCGGGATCAGCCGGAGCCGGGGCTCGATGCGCGGCCAAACCCAGACGGACATATATGGACAGCTCGCCCGTCGGCGAGCTTGTCCTACGACACCACCCGTAGCTTCGCCACAGGTGCGTAGACGATCCGGTCGAGGCCGTCGAGGGTCGGCTCGGTGATCTCGATCTCGGCGACGCCGCCATCGTTGAGGAGCTCGAGGACGGCGCCACGGGCGCCTGCCGGGGCGGCGTGGACGGGCTCGGTCAGCTCGACGACGTCGTACTGCGCGATCTGTCGGACGATGGCCATGGAAGTCATGTTAGGTCCTTGGGTAAGCGGTGACCAGGCGTGGCGCGGCGTCGGCCGACTCGTAGTGCCAGGCCGTGCGGACGACGTCCGCGATGTCGTTGAGGGTCAGCGAGAGGTCGACACCGCAGGTGATCCCGAGCTCGCCCAGTGCGCGGAGGTCGGTGATCGGCGCGGTCATGATCGCCGTCCGGATGGCGTACCAGACAGCATCCACGGTGACCTCGCCGAACACGCGTCGCCAGTCCGCACCGTGGCCGGGGGTAGCGAGGATCCACTTCTCCCATTTGGGTTCTTCGACGTACGCCTCGCCGGCCCGCGGGAGCGGTTGGCCGATCGCCGGCGCCGACTCTACGCCTTGACGGTCGACGCGCCCGGCGGCGCGATCTGGAACGCCGCGGCCAGGCGTTCGGCGGCTTGACCGCGATCGCGGTAGTGGAGATAGCGCATCGTTGTCTGGATGTCGGCGTGCCCCATCCGCCATCGGCTTCGGCGAACACGAGGTCATCGTCGGTGATCCAGTCGCCGCGTTCTGAGAGGCCCGCGAGCTGCCGCGCGACCTCCTCTACCATTGGCACCGACCGCACCTTCCCCGACTTGGGAACGCTCACCGTGCCGGCGGCGTAGCTTGCGCGGACCCTGATCACCGAGCGCGGGAAGTCGACGTCGCGCCAGCGCAGGGCGCGCAGCTCGCCCATTCGCAGGCCTGTGAAAGCGGCGGTGAGGTAGATGGCGGCGTCGCGCTCGTCGCCGGCTGCCCGGACAAGGCCCCAGACCTCCTCGGGCGAGAACACGTCGATGTCGCCGCTGAGCCGCTGGGGAGGACGCTCGACGTCGGCGGCTGGGTTCGTGGACAGCCCCCAGACCTTCTTTGCGCGCGCGAATAACCCGTGCAGAACGTTGACTACCTTGACCCGGGTGCGCGGCGTGATGCGCCGGCCGCGATGCTCGCGCCGTACCAACGCGGCTGCGAAGGCCTCGACATCAGCGGGGGTGATGTCTTCCAGGCGCGTCTCGCCGAACGCCGGCAGCAGGTGGACGCGGATGATCGATCGGTAGTCCTCGACAGTCGATGCCTTGCGCCCGCGGTCCTCGCCGACGTAGCGTAGGTACTCCGCTGCCGCGTCGGCGAATGTCGCACCGGTGCGCACCATTCCCGGCAGCTCGCCGCGGCGGGCCCTGCTCGAGGGTCGAGCGCAACCAGTCCTCCGCCGTGCGCTTCGTGAAGTAGCCCGACGGCGGTCGTCCTCGCCCGGTCCACGCCGGCCCGAGGCGCTTCTGCACCTGGCGCCCATCTGGAAGGCGGTACTTCGCGTACCACTGCGGGCCGCGCTTGCGCTCGACGCGAGACACGTGCCCGGTCGGAGGATTCAGGTCTCCCATGGACGGCACGCCTACCGTTTTTCCAGCCCTTCCCGATGGCCCGGGCTGGACTCGAACCAGCGCGCTACGGATTATGAGTCCGCTGCTCTGACCAACTGAGCTACCGGGCCGTGTGCGACGCCGACGCTATCAGCAGGGCTGGCGCGGTCGCCCACCGCTGGCGTAGGTCCGGGTCGCTCAGGTAAGCTGCCCGCCATGTTCGTCTTCGACTCCCTGGCGCTCGGGGTCACGCTGTCGCTGATCGTGGTGTTCGGGGGGATCGGCGTGCTCGCCAACGTGCTCATCTTCTATACGGTCGCGCAGGTTATGGCCGAGCGCCGGGAGAACCAGGAGCGCAAGCAGCGGCACGGCGGCTAGGGGATCCCCGGCGGTCTTCGGGGAGCCGGGTGATGGCGAGGCGGTTGATCGCGGGGGGCCTCGAGCTCGATGACGACCGCGCGCGGATCGACCTCGACGCGGTCCACGACTACATCGCCAACCAGTCGTACTGGGCCCGGGGGCGCTCCCGGGAGGACATGGAAGGCGCCGTGGCCGGGGCGGCGCGGGTCGTCGGGCTCTATGACGGCGAGGAGCAGGTGGGATTCGCGCGCGTCGTCTCCGACGGGGTGACGATCGCCTATCTCGCCGACGTGTACGTGCTCGAGCGCTACCGCGGTCACGGTGTCGGGGTCGAGCTCGTGCGGGAGGCGGTGGACAACGGGCCCCATTCCGGCCTGCGCTGGTGGCTGGCGACGCAGGACGCCCATGGACTGTATGAGCGGTTCGGTTTCGAGCCTCCCGACGCACGCTTCATGGGTCGCGAAGCACGTCGGTGAAGGAACGCGGCGGGAGGGCGTCGAATGAATGGCCTGCCTATGAAGCGAGCCGCGACTTCGACCGCCACGCCCGAGTCCCCGAACGGACATCAGGCGCTCTCCGCCTACATTCGCGCCCGCTTTGACGAGTTCTCGCGGTCGCAGAAGGACGTGGCGCAGTACATCGTCGATCATCTCGACGAGGCCGCCTTCCAGACCGCGGAGGAGCTGGCGCGACGGGCGAGCACGTCCTCGAGCACGGTCGTCAGGTTCTCCCAGGCGCTCGGCTTCGAAGGGTTCCCCGAGCTGCAGCAGGCGGCTCGGGACGAGTACCGCCGCCGCCCCTTCGGGGCCACAGCCGAGGCGATCGTGGCCGCGCCGCTGTTCTCGCTCGATCACACCGAGTTCGAGGCGGCGCTCGCCGCCGATCACGTCAACGTGGAGGACACGGCGCGCAAGCTCGCGCGCGGCGACGTCGAAGCCGCAGTCGACGCCATCGCCGCCGCCGAGAAGGTGCTGATCGCCGGAACCGATCAGATGGCGTTCTTCGCCAGCTACCTGCGGCACCTGCTCATGCTCCTCGAC
Source organism: Solirubrobacteraceae bacterium (assembly GCA_035552815.1). Lineage (GTDB taxonomy): Bacteria > Actinomycetota > Thermoleophilia > Solirubrobacterales > Solirubrobacteraceae > Palsa-465. Next base: position 15,957 of record DASZKU010000187.1, read on the forward strand.
CTGCGCGCCGAGATCGTCGCCAGCCCATCGCAGGAGGCGCTCGGCCGCCTGAGCCGGATCGACGAGACGACGCTGGTGATCGGCCTCTCGGCCGGGCGTCCGCATCCGCTGATCACGCGCACCATGAAGCTCGCCCGCCACCGCAAGGCGCCGACGCTGGCGATCACCGACGCGACGCTCTCCGAGGTCGCGCGGCTGGCGCGCATAAGGCTCTACTACTCCTCGAACACGCCCGCCTTCGTGCGCTCGCACACCGCCCTGCTCGCGATCATCCAGGCGCTCGCCTACGGCGTCTACGCCCGCGACGCCCAGCAGTACGACGTCCGCATCAAGGCCTTCCGCCTCAAGTAGCTCTCTGCGCTCGCGCGGTGACGAGCAGCGCCTGGGTGGCGCGGCCGACGCGCCCGAGCTCGTCGTAGAGGAGGCTGTCGGTGATCCCGACGCCCTCGTGGCCGATCCGCGTCTGCGCCTCGAGGAGGAACCATTCGCCCACGGGGCGCGCTCGAGGTAGATGGTGAGATCGGGATTGATGAAGACGTTGCTGTCCCAGGGGAGTACGGCGCTGATCCCGTTGCCGAAGTCGGCGGCGGCGGCGAGGCGCTGCAGGGGCGAGGGATCTTCGCCGGCGACGAGGGGGCAGCGCAGGCGGAACCAGGCGGTGGCGGGTCCGAGCTCGAGGAAGGAACCGGAGAGGAAGCGGATGTCCATGGCGTCGGTGGAGAACATGCGCGCGCCCGAGGAGAAGAACTCCGCGCCGCGCCCGGCTTCGGGCCCGGCGAAGCCGCCGTCGTCGGGCATCGCGGCGCCGCGCGCCCCCGCGCCGCTCGCCCCCGCGTCCGCCCCGCTCGCCCGTTGCACCCTCAGCCCCCGCGCGCGCATGACCTCGACGCCGTCCTCGCGCCGCAGGGTGGCCTCTAGCACCTGCACGCGGCGCCCCGGGCGCACGATCTCGGCGCTGACCTCGAGCGAACCGAGGGGAACGGGACGGAGGAGCTCGTAGGTGACGCGGGCGAGGATGAGCTCCTCGCCACCCGGCTGGCCTTCGAAGGCGCGCATGATGAGCGCGGCCGGGGCGCCGCCGTGCTGGGCGTGGGGATCCCAGGGCCCGCGCGCCAGGTCGGTGGCCACCAGGCGCTCGGTGCCGGGTGCCGGGGCGGGCGACTCACCGGCGGGAATGAAGACCGCATCGGACAAGGCGGGCGATGCTACCGGCGCGGCACCGTCGCCCCGGCCCCTCGCACCCGCCGATCGCCCCGGCCTCTCGCACCCGCCGATCGTCCCGGCCGATCGCTGCCCGTCCAGCGCCCGGGTAAACTCGAAGCCTATGGACGAGCCACTACGCGACGAAGCGACGTTCACCGTCAAGGCCGGCCTCGCCGAGATGCTCAAGGGCGGCGTGATCATGGATGTGGTCACGGCGGAGGAAGCGAAGATCGCCGAGGACGCCGGCGCCGCCGCCGTGATGGCGCTCGAGCGCGTGCCCGCCGACATCAGGCGGGACGGCGGCGTGGCCCGGATGTCCGACCCGGCGATGATCCGCGCCATCCAGGAGGCGGTGTCGATCCCGGTAATGGCGAAGGCGCGTATCGGTCACTTCGTGGAAGCCCAGGTGCTCGAGGCGCTCGAGGTCGACTACATCGACGAGTCCGAGGTGCTCACCCCGGCCGACGAGGCGCACCACATCGACAAGTGGGCGTTCAAGGTCCCCTTCGTGTGCGGGGCCACGAACCTCGGTGAGGCCCTGCGCCGGATCGGCGAGGGCGCGGCGATGATCCGCTCCAAGGGCGAGGCGGGGACCGGAGACGTCGTCCAGGCGGTCCGGCACCTGCGGACGATCGGCGGCGAGATCAAGCGCCTCGGCAACCTCGACAGCGCCGAGCTCGCCACTGCCGCCAAGGAGCTTGCGGCGCCGCTCGAGCTCGTCCGCGAGGTCGCGGCGGCGGGAAGGCTGCCGGTGGTGCTGTTCTGCGCCGGAGGAATCGCCACGCCCGCCGATGCAGCGCTCGTCATGCAGCTCGGCGCCGAAGGCGTGTTCGTGGGCTCGGGCATCTTCAAGTCCGAGGATCCGGCGCGGCGGGCGAGCGCGATCGTCGATGCGACGACGAACTTCCGCGATCCGGCGCGGATCGCCGCCGCTTCGGCGGGCCTGGGCCGGGCAATGGAGAGCCTCGAGACCGCCAAGCTCGAGGTCGAGCAGCTCCTCGCTCCGCGCGGCTGGTAGCTCGCTTGGCGGCCACCGTCGGCATCCTCGCCCTCCAGGGCGACTTCGAAGCGCACGCCAAGCTGCTGGGGCGACTCGGGGCGCAGGCGCGCGAGGTGCGCAAGCCCGCGCAGCTCGAGGGTCTCGATGCCCTGATCATCCCCGGCGGCGAGTCCACGGTGATGACCCTGGGCGTCGAGCGCGAGGGCCTGGCCGAGCCGCTACGGGCCCTGGCGGCGTCGGGTACGCCGGTGCTCGGGACGTGCGCGGGCATGATCATGCTCGACCGCGATCATCTCGGGATCCTCGACGTGCGCACGAGCCGCAACGCCTTCGGCCGTCAGATCCGCTCCTTCGAGGCCGAGGTCGACGTCGCCGGCGTCGAAGGCGGGCCGATTCGCGCCGTGTTCATCCGCGCGCCGTGGGTCCAGGAGGTCGGCGGGGGTGTCGAGGTGCTCGCGCGCGTGGACGAGCACCCGGTCGCCGTCCGCTCGGGCAACGTCATCGCCGTCTCCTTTCATCCCGAGCTCTCCGGAGAGGCTCGGGTGCACGAGTTGCTGCTTCAGGCGGTGCCGGCGCGGTCGCGCGCCGCGTAGGCCTGGAAGGCGCGCTCGAAGTCGTCCCAGTCGACGGTCGAGAGCCCGTCCGGTCGCGGAGGCGGTGAGGGCTCGTCGGCCGGCGGGTCGTCGTCGTCGGGCGGGTCCTCGGAGTCGACGCCGCGGGAGAGCCATACCGCCACCGCGCAGGTGAAGATCCCGCCCGCGAACACGAATCCGGCCAGGGCATGGCGATGGACGACGAGGGCGAACCCTCCGACGGCGTACAGGCACACCCCGGAGAAGACGAGCCGATGGAGGTCGCTACGGGAAACGGCCCGCCGCGGCGCCCTCCAGCACAGGCTCATGACGATCGCCACCGCGAGGCCGACCAGGAGGAGCACCTTCCAGACGTTCGTCTCGAGAACCATTGCCGCACCGTTATGATCGACCTAACCGGCCGTTAAATCAAGTCTTTGGTCAGACGACGAGGCCATGGCGCATGGTGTTCTCGCTCACCACGCGCGGCTCGACGAAATGCAGCAGGTAGTCCGGGCCGCCGGCCTTGGTCCCGTTGCCCGAGAGCCGGTTCCCGCCGAAGGGCTGGCGGCCCACCATGGCTCCGGTGATGCCGCGGTTGACGTAGAGATTGCCGACCGGACTGCGGGCGCGGACGTATCTGACGGTGGCGGGACTGCGTGAGAACAGCCCGCCGGTGAGGGCGAAGGGCAGCCCGTCGACGATCTCGCACGCATGCTCGACATCGCGCACCCGCTCGATCGCGAGCAGCGGTCCGAAGATCTCCTCTTCGAGCACCGGCGAGCCGGCCGGGAGGTCGGCGGCGACGATGGGCGAGCAGAACCAGCCGTGCTCGGGCACGCGGGCGCCGCTGACGACGATCATCCCGTCGCGGGCCGCGAGCTCGGTGTAGCGGTGCACGCGCTCCTGGGCCGAGCGCTCGATCACCGGCGGGACCTCGGTCCCGAGCTCGCCCGCCTGCCCGACCACGAGCGTGCGCGCGGCGCCCGCGACGCGGCCGATGAGGGCGTCGGCGATCGCCTCGTGGACGAGGACCCGCGCCGCCGCCGAGCACTTCTGACCGGCGTAGTGAAAGGCCGAGGACACGATCGCCGGGACCGCCTCGTCGAGGTCGGCATCGGCGTCGACGATGACGCAGTTCTTGCCCCCGAGCTCGGCCACCACCCGCTTGAGATGCCCCTGGCCCGCGGCGGTGTCGCCCGCGGCGCGGACGATCTCGAGGCCCCCGGGGAGCGACCCCGTGAAGGCGATGGTGTGCACGCCGGGGTGGCTGACGAGCGCCGCTCCGGCGTCCCCTTCGCCGGGCAGCAGGGAGATCGTGCCCACCGGCGCGCCGGCCGCCCGCAGCGCCTCGACGATCCGCAAGCCGCATCCGGGCGACTGCTCGGCGGGTTTGAGGATGACGGTATTGCCGGTGACGAGGGCGGCGGCGGTCATGCCGCAGGGAATGGCGAGCGGGAAGTTCCAGGGCGAGATGACGGCGGCGACGCCCCGGGCGGCGTAGTGGAGCTCGTTGCGCTCCCCCGGGGCCTGCACGAGCTCGCGGCCCGCGTCGAGGGCCAGCGCCCCGCGGGCGTAGTACTCGAGGAAATCGATCGCCTCGCACACGTCGGCGTCGGCCTCGGGCCAGGGCTTGGCGCATTCGCGGACCTCGAGCGCCGCGAGCTCGAGCCGGCGCTCGCGCATCCACGCCGCGGCGCCGGTGAGCACCGCCGCCCGCTCCGCCGCGGGGGTGGCGCTCCACGCCGGCGAGGCGCCCGCGGCGGCCCGCACCGCGGCGCTGACGTCGGTCGGACCGGCGCGGGCGGCCACGGCGACAAGGCGCGAGGGATCACCGGGATCGGTCGACACGAGCTCCTCGCCCGCGCGGGCATCGTCGCCGATCCACACGGGCACGGCGAGGGGCAGCTCCCGGTCGACGCCCGCGAGCGCGTCGGCCAGTCCCGCGCGCACGGCGGCGCGGCGGAGCTCGAGGATGGGCTCGTTGGTAAAGCTCGTCGTGGGCATCGCCGTGAGAACATAGCCCGATGTCCGCGCAAGGCGCCTGTTCCGCGTGTGGCCGGCTCGGACTCCGTCCGCACCTGCGGGTGGCCGGCGAAATCGGCCCCGACGGGCTCATTCCCTCCACCGATCGCTTCGGCAGCGCGCTCGGCGACATCGTGCGTTGTCCGCGGTGCGGGCACATGCAGCTCGACCCCATGCCCGACGCGGCCATGCTCGCCGGGGCGTACGCCGAGGCGCAGTCCGACGCCTACATCGAGGAGGAGGCGGGGCAGCGCGAGACGGCGCGTCGGGCGCTCGCGCGCATCGAGGCCCACGCGCCGGGGCGGGGAGCGATCCTCGACCTCGGCTGCTGGGTGGGGTTCCTCCTCGCCGAGGCCCGCGACCGGGGGTGGCAGCGGCCGCTGGGGGTCGAGCCGAGCACGTTCGGCTCGCGCTACGCGCGCGAGGAGCTCGGGCTCGAGGTCATCACCGGGGACCTGTTCTCGGCGGAGCTCGAACCCGGCTCGTTCGACGCCATCGTCATGGGCGACGTGATCGAGCACCTCGTCTCGCCGGCCGCCGCCCTCGCCCGCCTACGCGAGCTCCTCGCCCCCGGCGGTGTCGTGTGGCTCGCCGTCCCCGACGCGGGCAGCGGCGTCGCGCGCCTGCTCGGCAAGCGCTGGTGGTCGGTCATCCCCACCCACGTCCAGTACTTCACCCGCGGCTCGCTGGCCACCTTGCTCGCGCGGTCGGGCTTCGAAGAGCTCGAGGTCTCGACCGCCCCGAAGGCATTCACCGTCGGCTACTACCTCGAGCGCATCGGCGGCTACTCGCCCGCCGCCGGCCGGGCCCTGGCGCGAGCAGCGCGGGCCGCGGGCGTGGCCGAGCGGATGTGGGCTCCCGACTTCCGCGACCGCATGGCCGTGATCGCGGCGTGAGCGCGCCCGCGCCGCAGGTGTCCGTCGTCGTGCCCACCCACGACCGCCCCAAGCGCCTCGCCGCCGTGCTCGCCGGCCTGCGGGCCCAGACGCTGGCAGCGGACGCCTTCGAGATCATCGTCGTCGACGACGGATCGGCCACCCCGGGGACCCAGGAGGTCCTCGCCGGCGAGGCCAACCGCGGCGCCCTCCACGTGCGCTCGGTGCGCCACGACCGGGCACGCGGCACCTCGGCGGCACGCAACAGCGGGTGGCGCGCCGCGCGGGCGCCGCTGGTGGCGTTCACCGATGATGATTGCGTGCCGCAGCCAAGCTGGCTGTCCGAGGCCCTCGCGGTCAGCGACCGGAACCCCGGCGCGATCGTCCAGGGGCGCACGGCGCCGAACCCCTCCGAGCTCGGACGCCGGGGCGTGTTCTCGCGGACGATCACCGTCGACACCCTGGGGCCGCAGTACGAGGCATGCAACATCTTCTATCCGCGCGCCGTGCTCGAACGCGTGGGGGGGTTCGACGAGATCTTCGGCCGCTTCTCGGCCGGAGAGGACACCGACCTGGCCTGGCGAGCGCTCGAGGCCGGCGGGAACAGCGCCTTCGCCCCCGACGCCCTCGTGTTCCACGCCGTGCACGAGCTCGGCCCGGTGCGCACGCTGCGGGAGGCGTGGCGGCTGACCCAGACGCCGCTCGTGTTCGCTCGCCATCCCCAGACTCGGTCGATGCTGAGCCGCCGGCTGTTCTGGAACGGCTGGCACTACCTGGTCATCCGCTCACTCCTCGCGCTCGCGCTGCCCGGTCCCGTGCGCCGCTTCCTGCTCATGCGCCACGCCGTGCAGCTCGCCGCGCGGGCCCGCGCCGCCGGAGCGGGGTCCTGGGCGGTGCCCTTCCTGTTCCTCTACGACGCGATCGAGACGGGTGCCATGGTCAGGGGTAGCGTGCGCTACCGGACGCCGGTGCTCTAGCTCCTCCGGTAGGGATCGCGCCGCCCCAGCACCGCGCGGAGCAGCGGCACCGCGAGCACCGCCTGCAGGGCGAGCTCCCGGGGGCCGGGCCGCGCGAGCCTGGCCGCCTGGGTCAGGGCGCTGCGGGCGGCGCGGTAGCGGCGCTGGCGGATGCGGCCCCGGGCCAGGGCGGTGAGGTCGGCCGCCTTGACGCGGCGGCGGGTGGCCTCGTCGACGAGCTCGCCGTGGGTCTCGTGGATGAAGAAGGCCGACTCGGCGAGGGCGGCGATGTCGGCGGTGACGCCGTCGGGGTGGCGGCGGTAGCGGATTCCCGCCTGGGGCTCGAAGAGGAAGTGCTCGCCGCGGCTCAGGAGGCGCAGCCACAGGGCCCAGTCCTCGCCGAGGGGCGGCCCCGTGAATCCCCCGGCGGAGCGCAGGGCCTGGCGGCGGACGACGACGCTCGAGGTGGGGATGGGATTGCGCTCGAAAAGCAGGGGGGCGAGGACCTGGGGGGGGAGGACGCCGGTGGGGAGCATCTCCCAGCGCTCGCCGGTCGGCGTCCCGTCGGGCCCGACGATGACGGCGGCGCCGAAGCACAGGCCGACCTCGGGGTGGTGCTCGAGGGCGCGGCGCTGGGCGGCGAGCTTGCCCGGGAGCCACACGTCGTCGGCGTCGGCGCAGGCGATGAGCTCGGTGGCGAGCAGGGCGAGGGCGGTGTCGCGGGCCAAGCCGGGGCCGCCCTGGCGGTCTCGTCGCACGAGCTGGCAGGCCCGGGCGTGGCGGCGATCGAGGGTGACGGGCTGCGGGGAGCCGTCGTCGACGACGATCACGTCCTCGGGGGGCGGCTCCTGGGAGAGGACGGATTCGAGCGCGTCGTAGAGGTAGGGGGCAGTGCCGTAGACCGGGACGATCACACCGACGCTCACGCCGCGCAGTCTGCCAGCGCACCCGGTCCGGCCGCGCCCTCGCCCCGATGACGGATAGCCTGCGCGCCATGAGGGTCGCGGTGATCGGTGCGGGGGTGGCGGGTCTGACGGCTGCGCACAGGCTGTCGAAGATCGGCCACACGTGCGAGGTGTACGAGCGCTGGCCCGGCCTCGGGGGCCAGGCGGCGACGGTCGACGTCGGCGGCGGGGTGCGGATCGAGCGCTACTACCACCACCTGTTCATGACCGATCGCCATATCCAGGCCCTGTACCGCGAGCTCGGGCTCCCCGACGAGCTCGAGTGGCGGCCCTCGTCGGTGGCCATGTTCAGCGACGGGAGCACGCACCCGTTCACGACGCCCCTCGACCTCCTGCGCTACCCGCCCCTCTCGGCGGGCTCGCGGCTGCGGATGGGGGCGGCGGTGCTCCTGCTCCAGCGCCGCCACAGCGTCGAGCCCTTCGAGCTCATCACCGCGCGGGCGTGGATCCAGCGCTACATGGGCCGCGAGGTGTGGGACAAGGTGTGGGGGCCGCTGCTGCGCGCGAAGTTCGGCGAGCGGGCGGACGCCATCGCCATGGCCTGGCTGTGGAGCAAGCTCACCCTGCGCCGCGAGCTCAAGGGCTCGGACGCGCGCCAGGAGCTCCTCGGGTATCCGAAGAGCAGCTTCGAGACGATCTTCGCCGCCCTCGCGAGCGCCATCGAGGAGGCCGGGGGAAGCGTGCTCATCGACCGTCCGGTGGCGCGGATCGAGCGCGACGCCGACGGCTTCCTCGTGCATCCGGCCGCGCCGGGGTCGTTCCGGCGCGGCCACGACCCCGGGGACTACGAGAGCGGGGGCGAGCCGGCGCGCTATGACGCGGTCATCGCCACCGTCCCCTCGGAGGTCTTCGTGCAGCTGCTCGACGATCGGCTCCTCGCGCTCATGCGCTCGGACTACCGGCGCCGTATCCGCGCCAGCGAATACCACACGGCGCTGTGCCTGGTGCTCGAGCTCGAGCGCTCGATGACGCGCTTCTACTGGACCAACGTGATCGATCCCGGCCTGCCCTTCTGCGGGCTCGTCGAGCACACCAACTTCATCGAGCCCGACCGCTACGCCGGGCGGCGCTTCGCCTACGTGGCCAACTACGTGGCCTCCGACGACGAGCTCCTCGAGCTCTCACCCGACGAGCTCCTGACCGCCTACGAGCCGGGGTTGCGGCGCCTGAATCCCGGGTTCTCGCGCGAATGGGTGCGCGACCGGTGGCTGTTCCGCGAGCCGCACGCCCAGCCCATCGTCACCATCGGCTACCGCGACCGGATGCCCGCGCTCGACACGGGCATCCCCGGGCTCGTGCTCGCCAACACCACCCAGATCTATCCCGAGGACCGCGGCACCAACTACAGCGTCCGCCTCGGGTGGGACGCCGCGGCCACGATGCTCGCCCAGCCCGGGCTCCCGCGCGCGGGGGCCTGACCTTCGATCAGGTCCGGCCAAGTGCGTGCTCGTCGAATCCTGCGCTGAGAAGCCTGAACCCGAGGTCGAGCAGGACCAGCAGGTTCGTGTCCTCGTTGCGGATCCAGTGGCGATAAGTCGCCATCGCGGTGCCGAGGGCGGCGCTGGCGATGACCTGAGGGATGTGGTCATCGGGATCCGTGCCGAGCCGGGTTACCACGAAGCCAGCGATCACCGCGCACCAGTCGGCGTAGCGCAGCATCGAATGGCCTTGCAGCGCA
>DASZKU010000188.1:0-7678 GCA_035552815.1 Solirubrobacteraceae bacterium
CCGCCGCCCACGCCGGGGCCACGCCCATGGACGCCCGCCGCGACGCGCTGGCGGGCGCGGTCGAGGCGGCGGTCGAGCTCGAGCGCCTGGGGCGCGAGTCCCCCAGCGGCACCACGGTGGCCACCGTCGGGGCGATCAGCGCCTCGCCGGGGGCGATCAACGTCATCCCCGGGGAGGCCGAGCTGCACGTCGACATCCGCGACCGCGACCTCTCCGCGCGGGACGCCGTCGCCGACGCCTTCGTCGCCGAGCTCGAGGCCATCACCGAGCGTCGCGGCCTCGAGCTCGAGCTCGAGACCATCGCCCGCGACACGCCGGTGGCGTGCAGTCCGGCGATCGTCGCGGCGGCGCGCAGCGCCTGTCGCGATCTCGCGGTCGAGTACGTAGAGCTCACCAGCGGCGCCTACCATGACGCCATGCTCATGAGCGCCAAGGTCCCGGTGGGGATGATCTTCGTCCCCAGCGTCGACGGGGTCAGCCACTCGCCGCACGAGTACACCGCGCCCGACGACATCGATCGCGGCGTGCGCGTGCTCGCGGGGACGCTGCGCGCGCTCGCGCACGCGCCATGACCCGAGCCCGCTGAGTGCTCGCCGCGGTGCGGGGGGCGAGCCTGACGCGGGTCGGGCTCACGATGGAGCTCGCCTCGATCATGACCTTTCAGTTCGCCAACGCGGTGGCGAGCCGCCTGACCACGCACATCAACCCGCTCGGGGTGACGACGCTGCGCAACGTCTTCGGAGCCCTGATGCTCGTCCTCCTCGCCCGGCCGCGGCTTCTGCGCCTCTCGCGCGCCGAGCTCGGGCTCGTGCTCCTCTTCGGGGTGACGATCGGGGTGCAGTCGATCGCCTTCTACCAGGCGATCTCGCGGATCCCCATGGGCATCGTCGTGACCATCGCCGTGCTCGGCCCGCTCGCCGTCGCGGTGGCCACGGGGACGGGCCGGCGCCGGGGACTGTGGCCGGCCCTCGCCGCCGTGGGCGTCGCCCTCCTCGCCAGCCAGTACGGCTCGGGCCGCTCGGTCGGTCTCATCGGGCTCCTCTTCGCCTTCGGGTGCGGCGTTCTCTGGGCCGTTTACATCCTTCTCAACGCGCGGGCCGGCGTGGCCCTCCCCGGCCTCGAGGGGTTGGCGCTGGCGGTCGTCGTCGCCGCCGTCATCTCCCTCCCGGCGGGTGTCGCGGCCTCGGGCTCGGCGCTCGTGCGCCCCTCGGTGCTCATCAATGGGTTGATCGTCGCCGCGCTGACCTGCGTGGTCGCCTTCAGCCTGGAGACCCTCGCGCTGAAGCGACTGCCCAAGGACCTCTTCGGCGTCTTCGCGAGCCTCGAGCCGGCGGCCGCCGTCGTCGTCGGCCTCCTCACCCTCGGTCAGGGCCTCACCGCGCGCGAGATCGCCGGCGTGGTCATCGTCACCGGCGCGTGCGTGGGGGCGGCGCTCAAGCTCCGGCCGCGGCGAGGGGCGGCGACGAGGGAACTGCTGTGACCGCCAGCAAGCTAGCCCCCTTCTTCGTCGAGTACGCGCTGGGCCACCGCGAAGGCGGCGTTGGCCGCCGGCACCCCGGCGTAGACGGCGGTGTGCATGAGGACCTCGGCGATCTCCTGGTTGCTGACGCCGTTGCGCAGCGCTCCCCGGAGGTGGAGGGCGAGCTCGCGCTCCTGTCCGAGGGCGGTGAGGACGGCCAGGGTCACGCAGCTGCGGGTGCGCCGGTCGAGGCCCTCGCGCGTCCACACGCCCCCCCACGCGTAGCGGGTGATGAACTCCTGGAAGGGCGCGGTGAACTCGGTGGCGGCGGCCTGGGCACGATCGACGTAGTCGTCGCCCAGGACCTCGCGGCGTACCGCCATGCCGGCGTCGTAGGTCGGGTCGCTCATGGTTCCTCCCGGTGGTCGAGGTGGTCGGCGATGAGCTCGGTGACCGCCGCCGCTTGCTCCACGCTCGCGAGGTGGGACGCCGAGTCGAGCACGCGGAACCGGGCGCCGGGAACCGCGTCGGCGATCGCCTGCCCGCACGCGGGGGGCAGGGCGGGATCCTCGGCGCCGGCGATGACGAGGGTGCGCGCGCGGATCGAGGGCAGGGCGGCGCGCAGGTCGAGGGCGACGATGACCTCGCAGCCGCCGGCGTAGCCCTCGGCCGGGGTGGCGGCGATCATCGCGCGATGGTGGGCGACGACGTCGCGGTGCTCGGCGGCGAAGGCGGGGGTGAACCACCGGGCGACGACGGCGTCGGCGATCGCGTCTACCGTCCCGGCCTCGCGCACGAGCGCCGCCCGCTCGCCATACAGCGAGGGCACGGGCGCCTGGGCGGCGGTGCAGATGAGGACGAGGCGCTCGATCCGCTCGGGGGCGTGGGCGGCCAGCCACATCCCCACCATGCCTCCGAGCGAGAGGCCGCAGTAGGAGGCGCGCTCGATCGCGAGCCGGTCGAGGAGGGCGAGGACATCGGCGCCGAGGTCGGCGATCGAGTACGGGCCGGGCACGACGGGCGAGGCGCCGTGGCCGCGGTGGTCGAAGGGGATGACGCGCCGGTGTGCGGCCAGGGCCGGGACCTGCGGATCCCACATCTCAAGCGTCGCGCCCAGCGAGGCGCCGAGGAGGAGCGGGGGACCCTCCTCGGGGCCGGCCGGCTCATGGTGCAGCGCGACGGCGCTCACGAGCGATGGGCCTCGAGGGCGCGGTCGATGAGCTCGCTCGCCGCCCCGAGGTGGCCCTCGGGGTCGGCCGCCTCCTCGACGCCCGCCGCGGCCAGGCGCTCGAGGTTCGCGCGCATCCGCTCGGCGTCGACCTCGAGATGCTCGAGCAGGTCGCGGGCCCACGCCGTCGCCGAGCCGGTGAGGGTGAGGAGATCGGACACCGTGCCCCACTCGGCCTGCCACGCCCCGGCCGCGCGCTCGTGCTCCTGCTCCATGGCCGCGAGCACCGTGGCCACCAGGCCGGGGACGCGGTGGGCGCAGGCGAGCACGGAGACGGCGGCGACGGGGTTGCGTTTATGGGCCATCGCCGTCGATCGCCCTCGGGCTCGACCGCCGCCCTCGCGCACCTCGCCGATCCCGTCGCCGGCCAGGAGGGTGACGTCGCGGGCCACCTTGGCGAGTACCCCGGCGAGGACGCCGAGGGCGCCGGCGAGGCTGCCCACCCGGACCCTGACCGTGTGCCAGGCGAGCGCCGGCTCGGCGAGCCCGAGCTCGATGGCGACGCACGCCGCGATCGCGGGGTCGCGGGTTCCCACCGGCCCGCCCATCTCCACGGCGAGCTCGAGGATGCGCACGTCGTCGAGGCGGATGCGTGCCTCGTCGATGCCCGTGAGCCATCCCGCGGCGCGCAGCCCGAACGAGGTGGGCAGGGCCGCCTGGAGCAGCGTCCTCCCCGCCATCGGCGTGGTGCGATGCTCGCCGGCGAGGCGCACGGCCGCCTCGGCGGCGGCGGCGGCGTCGGCGAGCACGGGCGCCAGCGCCCGCTGGGCCACGAGCATCTGCGCGGTGTCGAGGATGTCCTGGCTGGTGGCGCCGAGGTGGACGTAGCCGGCGAGCTCGTCCCCGACCGCCTCGCGCAGGGCCGACACGAGGGGAACTACGACCGAGGCGTGCTCGCCGCCCTCGCGGCCGATGGCGACGGCGTCGAAGGCCTCGGCCCGGCATGCCGCGGTGATCGCCTCGGCGGCCGGCGCCGGGATCAGCTCCTCGTGCGCGCACGCGCGCGCGAGCGCCGCCTCGACGTCGAGCAGGGCCTGGAGCCAGCAGCGCTCGCCGGTCTGCTCCGCGGCGCCGCCGCGCGCATACGTCCCGGCGAACAGTCCCTCAGCGGGCAAGCGAAGCCCGGGTCATCCCCACACCTCGGCGGCGGTCTCGACGATGAGCTCGAGCTTGGCCACCTCCTCGTCATAGCTCAGGGTGTTGCCCTCCGAGGTCGAGGAGAAGCCGCACTGGGGGGAGAGGCAGAGCTGCTCGACGGAGATGTAGCGAGACGCCTCCTCGATCCTCCGCTTGAGGAGATCGGCGTCCTCGAGGGCGCCGCGCTGGGTGGTGAGGAGTCCGAGGACGACGAGCTTGTCGCTGGGGACGTAGCGCAGCGGCTCGAAGCCGCCCGAGCGGGCGTCGTCGTACTCGAGGAAGAAGGCGTCGACGTCGAGGTCGCCGAACAGCGCCTCGGCCACGAAGTCGTAGCCGCCTTCGGCCGCCCACGAGGAGCGGAAGTTGCCGCGGCACATGTGGGTGGTGACCGCCAGCCCTTCGGGACGGCCGGCGAGGACCTCGTTGAGGTGGCGGATGTAGGTCTCGTGGAGGTGCTCGGCGTCCTCGCCCTTGCCCGCCATCTGCTCGCGCTGGCGAGGATCGTTGAGGTAGGCGAAGCTCGTGTCGTCGAACTGGAGGTAGGTGCACCCAGCGTCCGCGAGCGCTCGCACCTCGTCGGCGTAGGCGGTGACGAGGTCGCTCCAGAACTCCTCGACGTCGGGATAGATGTCGGGGTCGATGGCGGCGCGACCGCCGCGGTAATGGACCATGCTCGGCGAGGGGATCGTCAGCTTGGGGGTGACGCCCTCGCCCACCGCGGCCTCGAGGAAGCCGAAGTCCTCGGCGAAGATCGGATGCTCGAGATGCACCTTCTCGCCCACGTGGATGGCCGCCGGTGTGTACTCGACGGCGCCCGCCTCGCTCTGGAACTGGACGGTGATGTTGCCCGCCGCCTGCTCGATCCCGCCGAGCTGGTAGATGAAGTCCATGTGCCACGAGGCGCGGCGGAACTCGCCGTCGGTGGCGGACTGGAGCCCGACCTCCTGCTGCATCGTCACCGCCGAGCGGATCGCCTCGTCCTCGACGGCGCGCAGCTCCTCGGCGGAGATCCGCCCCGCCGCGAGATCCTCGCGCGCCCGCATGAGCTCGGGCGGGCGCAGGAGGCTGCCGACGTGGTCGGCGCGAAACGGTGGTGTCGTCCGTCTGCTCATAGCGGGCAAAACCCTACCCTGCCCCTGTGAGCCCTACCCCTAGTTCAGGGCCTTCTTGTCCTTGGGTCGGGACGTGTAGGACGTGAAGTGATTGACGGTGTCCTTATAGATGATGCGCGGCGAGCTGATGATGCGGCGGATCTTCTCCCCGGTCTCGGGGTCGCTCTCCAGCGCGTCGTCGGAGAAGTTCTGACGGAGCTCGAAGCGGGTCCCGTCCTCGCGCTCGTATTCGTAGATCGGCATGGGGTGCACACTACCGGAGCCGCACCACGAAGGGCCCGATCAGCCTCGCGGGGCCCGGACCCGCTCGCGCTCCGCCGGGGACGCGGGAGTCGTCGACGATCACGCACGGCGAGGCGCACTCGGGTTCGCGGCCCGGGCCGAGACCGAACGGCTTATCGACGGTGACGGGGAGGCGACGCAGGTAATACGCGACCACGGCGCTGTTGGTGAGGACGGTGCGGGGGTGCAGGGCGGTAACCGCCGTGCGTACGGGAGCGAGGTCGGGCTCGTACTCACGGCCGTTGCGTTGCACGAAGACGGCGACGGCGACGAGGAGGACGAGGGCGGCGGCCGCGCGCCAGCGCCGGCGCGCGCCGGTGTGTTCGACGGCGGCGGCGACGAGGGCGGCGCCGAGGGGGATGAGGACGGTGAGGTAGCGCTCGTTGAAGACCTCGGTGCCGAAGCTCGGCGCGAGCGCGTGCCCGGCGGCGGTGAGCGCCGCGGTGGTGGCGATCACGCGCACCGCCCGGTTGGCTCGGGCGCGGCGCAGGACGACCGCGACGGCGACGAGGATGGCGAGGAGGGCGGCGAACTCGAGCCAGCGGGCCCCCGCGCCCGCGCCCGTGCCGTGCTCGCCGAGCACGAGGCGGTCGGTGACGTCGCGCAGCGAGCTCACCGAGAAGCCCGGGAAGGTGGGCGCGACCTTGGTGTGGTTGAGCGCATCCTGCGCGCGCTCGAACTGGCCCACCCAAGGCACGAGCGCCACGATCGGGAGGAGGCCGATCGCGCCGGTCTCGAGCCGGCTGCGCCCGCCCCAGGCGAGCGCGGCAACGGTGAGCGCGGCCACGAAGACGATGGCGTCGTACTCGGCGTAGAGGGCGAGCACCGCGCCGCCGAGATAGAGCAGCCACCAGCGCCGTGAGGCGCCGTCGCCGAGGCGGAGCATCGCCCACAGCGCGACGATGCACCCGAGCCCCTCGAGCATGAAGCCACGCGCGTAGTCCGAGTAGGAGACGGCGAAGGGGGCGACGGCGGCGATCGCCGCCGCGAGCAGGGCGGGGCGGACCCCGAGCGGGCGGCGCAGGGCCGCGAACAGGGCGAGGGGGATGAGGGCGCCGGGGAGCGCCGCGGGCGCGCGGAGCCAGGCGGTGTGCCCGAGGGGCAGCGGCGTCAGGAGCAGGTAGAAGAGCGGGGGCGTGTTCTCGTAGGCGGCGAGGCGGCGCAGGAAGGCACTGGCGCTCGGCGCCGACCCGACGAGGTAGGAGTAGCCCTCGGCATCTGAGAGATGGGCGCCGATCCCCTCCAGGCGCAGGACGGCCGCGACCACGACGATCGCCCCCAGGACCACCCACCACGCTCGCCTCACGGGCCCCACACTAATCGCTGGCCGCGTGCCTCAAGGCCGGTCTGACTGCGCCACACTGCCTGGGGTGCGAGGAAACCGACGCGCCGCCGTGACCGTGCTCGCGCTCCTCGCCGTCGTCGGTGTCGCCGCGGTCGTCTATGCGCTGGCGACGAGCGGCTCGGCTTGGACCCTGACCTGGGCTCAGGAGTTCAACGGGCCGAGCGGGGCGCGGCTCAACCCCCACGATTGGGTCTACGACCTCGGCGGCGGGCGGTGGGGCAACGGGGAATGGCAGTACTACACCGACCGCCCCGAGAACGTCTCCATGGACGGACGCGGCGACCTCGCCATCAGCGCCGTCCGCGAGCAGCTCCCCGGCATGTCCCCGTGTCCCGACGGGCCCTGCGACATCACCTCGGCGCGGATCACCACCAAGGGCAGGTTCGCGCAGACCTACGGGCTCTTCGAGGCCCGCATCAAGGTGCCCCCGGGACCCGGCCTGTGGCCTGCCTTCTGGATGCGCGGCGATCTCCCCGGTCAGCTCCCCTGGCCCCTGTCCGGCGAGATCGACGCGATGGAGGTCTTCGGCCCCTACCCCCGCAGCGTGTACGGAACCGTCCACGGCCCCGGGTTCGTCTATCCCGGCCTCGGCGGCCACCGGACCCTGGCGTCGGGCGCGCTCGCCGACGCCTTCCACGTCTACGGCGTGCAGTGGAGCCCCGACGCCGTGACCTGGCTGCTCGACGGGCGCCCCTACTACACCGTCCGCCGCTCGGCGCTGCGCGCCGGTCAGACGTGGCCCTTCGAGCACCGCTTCTACCTCATCCTCAACCTCGCCGTCGGCGGCACCGGGGTGGGCCCGCCCACGGCGGCGACGCCGTTCCCGGCGCGGATGCTCGTCGACTGGGTGCGGGTCTACGAGCCGAGCTGACGGGGCTCGGCGGGCGGTTGCGCGGGCGGTTGCGCGGGCGGTTGCGCGGGCGGTTGCGCGGGCGCCGGGAGGTGCGCGGGTTCCGGTGGGGGCGCGGGGAGCGCGCGCCGCGCGAGGAACTGGCGCATGGTGATGGCGCGCTCGGCCCGCCCGCGGCCGATGAAGCTCACCGCCCAGTGGAACACGGTGGTGACGCGATTCTTGAAGCCGGTGAGGAAGGCGAGGTGGACGAAGAGCCACAGCA
>DASZKU010000189.1:0-20778 GCA_035552815.1 Solirubrobacteraceae bacterium
GTAGCCCTCGGCGGCGTGGCCTCCTCCCGCCTCGTGGCGGACGAGGATGTGCCGGATGCCGGCGTCGTAGAAGGCGTCGTAGGTGGGAAGGTTGGCGCCGCCCGGGAGGCCGAATACGACGTCGACACCCTCCGCCTTCAAACATTCCATCAAAGCGTCAACCGCACGCATGTGAGCTCGCCTCCTTCCACCTGAGTCGTGCGCGCCCGGCGAGTCGGGAGGACCGTGACACGAGCAGCGCTGCGCTCGCAGCCGTTCCGCGAGCGTCGGGCGGGCGATGTTAGCAGCGGTCTGTGGACGGTCATAGGCGCGGGCGGGCCCGAGCTTCGTGGACGGTCATAGGGGCCGGCGGGGCCCGAGCTTCGTGAACGGTCATAGGGGCCGGCGGGGCCCGAACTGCTGTCGATCGTTGGGCCGGCGGGGAGCGAACTGCTGTCGATCGTTCCCGACGTGCGGGACTCATCGACATCACTTCGCGCGCCGGGGGGGGCCGCCATCCCCGAAACGACGCGCGCGGGCGCGGCCCCGCCCAGATGACGGCGCGCGCGGGCGCGGCCCCGCCCCTAGACGCCGCGCGGGGCGGACGCCGTCCCTAGACGGCCCGCTCCCGCACCGCAGCCTCGGAAAGAATCGCCACGTCCGGGAACTCGAGCTCGGTGCTGCACCGCGTGCAGATGGCGTCGTGGAGCTTGACGACCTTGCCGCAGCCCGGGCACTGGCGGCGCAACTCGCGGTTCTCGGGCCGAGCGACGATGGCGGTCAGAAGCCCGATCACGGGCACGCAGAACGACACGAGGAACCAGAGGGCGAACGAGCCGCCCTTGCGTTTACCGATGATCCCGCCGAGCAGACCGAGCCACGTGATGATGACCAGGAACTGCCAACCCGCCACGGGCGTTCACCAAACGAGAGTCTTCAGGGCCCAGAGAACGGCGACGACAGCGGCGATGACGAGCGCGAATACGATGATCGCCTTGATGACGCTGATCACCAGGAAGATCCCGATCGCGACCACACCTGCGAGGACGAGCGCGGCTGCGGCGCGTCGCGCGAGCGGCGGCTTGGCCGGCACATCAGTTTTTGAGCGTTGGAGCGATGCCATGCGTGTAGCGTAGCGCTGCCACCAAGCGGGCCCGCCAGGAACCGCCCGCGGGCACGCAAGCGCGCCCGAGCGCAGAGGCCTAGACGTTCTTTACTTGCTCGTAGCGGGGAGTGGCGTTGCGGCCATCGAGGCGCAGGCGCGCCAGGCGGAAACGCCGCAGCGGCGCCGCCCTGAGGTCTGAGGGCGGCTCGCGCCGATCGGCGACGAGGAGCACGCGGGACGCGGTAAGTGGGCGAGTCATGCCGAGGATGATGGAGATCTCGGGATGATTCGGCATTGGCCCCGCGTATAAAGTTGCTCCTGGTCTATGCGCCGCCAGGCGCGCGAACGCACGTTTGCGCCCAGTCCCGCCGGAGGGTCTTGGGCGAGCGGTATGATCGGGAAGGGACTAAAGCGCAAGGGCCCGCGCGACGATAAGGTCACGGGAGGCCGAACTCAACTTATGACACGTGCCGTGATACTTGCCGGGGGGCAAGGAACCCGACTGCGGCCCTACACCGCTGTGCTTCCCAAGCCCCTGCTGCCCATCGGCGACCGGCCGGTGCTCGACATCGTCCTGCGCCAGCTCCGCGCGGCGGGCTTCGAGCGCGTGACGGTGGCGACGGGGTATATGGCCGAGCTCATCGAGGCCGTGCTCGACCATCGCAACACCTTCGGGATGGAGATCGACTACGTGCGCGAGAGCGATCCACTGGGGACGGTGGGACCGCTGGCCATGATCGAGGATCTCGCCGCGCCCTTCCTGGTCATGAACGGCGACATCCTCACCGACCTCGACTACCGCAAGCTCGTCTCCGACCACATCGCCTCCGATGCCCTCGCCACCATCGCCACCACCACGCGGCACGTCGACGTGACCCTCGGGGTGCTCGAGTGCGAGGACGCACGGGATCCCGATCGCCTGACCGGCTACGTCGAGAAGCCGCGGCTCACCTACGACGTCTCCATGGGTGTGTACTGCTTCTCGCCCGGGGTGCTCGACCACATCGAGCCCGGCGTTCATCTCGACCTCCCCGATCTCGTGCTCCGGCTCATCGAGCGCGGCCAGATCGTCAGGTCCTGGCGCTCGGATGCCTACTGGGTCGACTTCGGCCGGCGCGAGGACTATGACCGCGCGATCACCGAGTTCGAGCCCATGCGCCACCGGCTCTTGCCCGAGCTGGCGAGCACTCACGAAGACGTGGTTCGGTGAGCCGGGCGCGGCCCGGCTCCGCTTGAACCCTTAGCTACGCTCGGACCCATGGCGAGGAACGTACTCGTAACCGGCGGCAGCGGCTTCATCGGCAGCCACCTCTGCGAGGCGCTGGTACGGCGCGGCGACACCGTGCGAGCGCTCGTGCATTACAACGGGCGCGGGGGTCTCGGGCGCCTCGCCAGTGTGCCCTCGGAGATCCGCAACGAGATCGAGGTCGTATCGGGAGACATCACCGATCCCTACGCACTGCGCGACGTCGTCAGCGGGCGCGACGTGGTCTTCCACCTCGCGGCCCTGATCGCCATCCCTTACTCGTACCTCGCCCCGTACTCGTTCTTTCTCACCAACACGCTGGGAACCGTGCACGTGCTCCAAGCCGCCCGCGACGAGGACGTGGGCCGCATCGTCCATGTCTCGACCAGCGAGTGCTACGGGAGCGCGCAGACCATCCCGATCTCCGAAGCGCATCCGCTCGTCGCCCAGTCACCCTACGCCGCCTCCAAGATCGGAGCCGATCAGGCCGCGGGGAGCTTCTGCCGTTCCTTCGATCTTCCCGTCGTCATCGTCCGGCCCTTCAACACCTTCGGGCCCCGTCAGTCGGCGCGGGCCATCATCCCCACCATCATCACCCAGGCGCTGACCGATGGAACCGTCCGCCTCGGGGCGCTCGACCCCACGCGTGACCTGACCTTCGTCACCGACACCGCCGCGGGCATGATCGCCGCCGCCGAGGCGCCCGGGGTCATCGGCGAGACGATCAACCTGGGAGCGGGCGAGCACATCTCGATCGGCGATCTCGCGGCGCGCATCTTCGACCTGCTCGAGCAATCCGGCGTCCACGCCCACATCGAGCACGACACAGATCGCGTACGCCCGCCGGGCAGCGAGGTCGAGCGTCTGTGTTCGGACCCCAGCAAGGCGAGACGGTTGCTCGGATGGGAGCCCGAGGTTTCCCTCACCGACGGGCTCAGCGCCACCATCGCGGCGATCCGATCGGACCTCGACTCCTACCCGCGCGTGGGCACCTACCAGCGCTGACTACCTTCGTGTGAGCGAGTCCAACCCTTCGGGCGAGCCGGCGGCGCAGCCGTCAAGCGAACCGAACGTCGTACGGAACACCGGACTGGCGATCGCCGCGCAGGTCGTCACGGCCGCCTTCACCGCCGTCCTCACCCTGTACCTGACGCGTAAGCTCGCCCCCCACAAGTTCGGCGAGTTCTCGCTCGTCGTCGGGGTCGTGGGTGTGCTCCTCGTCGTCGCCGACCTCGGGATCGCATCCTCGGCGGGCCGCTTCCTAGCCGAGCAGCGCCGCGATCGCAAGGTGGGATCGGCGTTCCTACGCAACGCCGTGACCCTGAAGCTGATCACCGCCTCGGTGGTCAGCGGCGCGCTCTTCGCCGCCGCCGGGCCCCTGGCCGACGCCTACGGCAACCACTCGCTCACGTGGCCGTTCCGAGCCGCCGCGCTCGTCCTCTTCGGCCAGACCATGTTCAGCCTGTTTTCGAGCGCACTCGTGTCGATTGGGCGTATCGGCGCGAACCTCGGCGTCTACACGGCCGAGAGCGCGGCCGAGACGACGCTCAGCGTGGCCCTGGTGGCGTTCGGCGGCGGAGCCCTGGGCGCGACCTTCGGCCGGGCCGCGGGCTACATCGTCGGCGCCCTAGCCGCGGCCCTGCTCACCTACCGCGTGTTCGACCGCCGCGCCGGCGCCTCGGATGCCCCTAACCGCAGCCAGATCATGCAGATCAGCCGCTACGCGGGCGTCCTCTTCGTGGTCAACGGCGTGTGGGCGCTCCTGAGCCAGACCGACATCCTGCTCATCGGCGCCTACGTGGGCATCACCCAGGTCGGATTCTTTTCGGCCCCGATGCGCCTGGCCAACCTCCTCCACTATCCCGGCCTCGCGGTCCAGAACAGCGTCGCACCGCGGATGGCGCGGGGGCCGGGCGTCGAGCCCGACGTCGAGTCCTTCCGCGGCGCCCTGCGCTACCTGGTCATCCTCCAGGCCGGGGTCCTCGCCGTCGTCCTCGTGTGGGCCGACCCGATCATCGCCCTCCTCCTCGGTAAGAACTACGGCCCGTCGGCGCCGGTCTTGCGCTCACTGGCGCCGTTCATCTACTTCCAGGGCCTCGGGCCCCTGGTCTCCGTCGGCGTGAGCTACATGGGGGAATCAAGGCGCCGGATCCCCATCGCGCTCGGAGCCCTGGCGATCCAGATTCTCCTCTCGGTCATCCTCATCCCGCGACTCGGAGCCGTAGGCGGGGGTATCGCCACCTCGGTCGCCTACGTCTTCTACACCGTCGGGCACTTACTCATCTGCCGGTACCTGCTCTCAATGTCGCTGCGGCCGTTCCTCATCTCGACGGTGCGCTCGCTCGCCGCCGGCGCCGCCGGCGCCGCCGTGCTCGCCGTGGCGGGGACGCATCACCTCACCCCCGCCGGCTGGCTGGCAGGCGGCGCGGGAGGCGTGGTGGTGTTCATCGCCGTGCTCTTCGCGACCCGGGAGATCACCGTCAGTGAGGTCCGCGCCGTCCGCGAGGCCGTCGCCGAGGCGGTGCCAGGCCCCCGGAAGAAGAATGTATCCGTCGCCGGCAGAGCCTACAATGCGAATGACCTGCCAAGCCTCGAACGAGTGCTCCGACACGGACCGGCGCCCCGGAGTCGGGATCAGGCACAGGGGATAGCTTCGATGGCCTCTCCAGAACAGACACCGTCTACTGAGCAGCAACGTGCCGCGGCTGTAAGCCCGGGCGCCGACTGGATCGTCCCCGCTGACACCGAGCGGAGCTTCGCGGCATACATCAGTGCCATCTGGGCCGGGAAGTGGATCGTCATCGCCGTCGTCGTGGCCGCGCTCGCCGGCGCCGTCGCGTACGTCGAGGTGGCGTCCAAGGTATACCAAGCGCACGCCCAGTTGCTCATCACCCCGCTGCCCGCCAACGCGTCGGTGGCCGGTCTCGGCCTCATCCAGCAGTCGGCCGTGCCCCAGAACGACATCGAGACAGGTGCCGGTTTCGTGACCACCACGAGCGTGGCGCAACGCGTGGTGGGGATCCTCGGGAGCAAGCAGACACCTCAGCATCTGCTCACCGAGATCACCGTCAGCCCGGTCGCTAACACCGACGACGTGGACATCGCCGCGCAAGCAAGCACCCCCGCCCAGGCGGTACGCCTCGCCGATGCCTTCGCCAACGCCACGGTGGCCGACCGCACGGCGGCCCTCAACACGCTGCTCAACCAGCGCATCGCCACCATCAAGGGACAGATCACCAGCCTCGGGAACAACAACGTACCCGCCAAGAATGCCTTGGAGGCACAGCTCGGGCAATACGAGACGCTGCAGACCGGTTCCAACCCCAACGTGCGCGTCCAGGCCCTCGCCAACCTCCCCACCTCGGCGACCTCACCCAAGAAGGCGCTCACCCTCGTCGCCGGACTCGTCGGCGGCATTGTCGCGGGCGTCGGGCTCGTCTTCCTCATCCAGCTCCTCGATCCCCGGCTGCGGCGAGAGGACGAACTCCGCGAGGGATTCAAGCTGCCCATCCTCGCGCGCGTGCCGCGAGCGCCCCGCCGCACCCGCAAGCGCCGCGGCGGCCCGATGGTCCCCAACCAGCTGACGCCCGAGGCCCACGACGCTTTCCGTACCTTGCGCGCGGTGCTGAGCAGCCGCAAGAGCGATAACCGCGGGGGCCGAACCGTCCTCGTCACCGGCCCCACGCCCTTCGACGGCAAGTCGACGACGGCCATCAACCTCGCCGCCACGCTCGCCGCCTCCGACGAGCGGGTGCTGCTCATCGAGGGCGACATCCGCCGTCCGAGCATCGGAGCCGCCCTGAACATCGCCATGCCCGAGGATGCCGCCAGCCCGCTCGAGACCGATGAGAGCGTGCTCTTCGGCCGCTTCACGCTCGAGGACGCGCTCGTCGACACCGCCCTCGCTGAAGGTGAGAACTCACCGCATCTGCGCATGCTCCTCGCGCCTCATCGCAACGGCTCCGACGCCCCGCCGATGTCCCCGGCGGCCTTCCGGGCGATGCTGACGGCCGCTCGCAGCATCACCGACTGGGTGGTCATCGACGCGCCCCCGCTCATCTACGCGCCGGAGCTCCTGTCAGCGTCGGGCATGGTCGATGACGTGATTCTCGTGGTGCGCCTGGGGAACACCAACCTCGGCAACCTGACCGAGACCGCCGAGATGCTCGCCCAGTACGGCATCCGCCCCACCGGCTTCGTGGTCATGGGGACCTCAGGCCACTCCGAGTACTACTGACGCCCGGCGGCGACGCGCCCGGCGATCGCCTCGAGCCGGTCCACGAACGCCTGTCGGCTGCAGTGCTCCTGGACGTAGCGGCGGCCGTTCGCACCCATCTGCTCGGCCCGGGCAGGGTCCCGGGTGGCCTCGCTGATGCTGGCGGCGAGCGCGCTGGGATCCTCGGGCGGGCACGCAATGCCGGCCTCGGAGCGTTCGAGCAAGCGCGCGGCGTCCCCGACCGCGGCGGCCACCACGGGGCGACTCGCCGCCATGTACTCGAGGAGCTTCGTCGGGAGCGCGTCTTGGAACAGTGGCACGTCGCGCAGGCAGAGGACGGCGAGGTCAGACGAGGCGATCAACCCGGGAACCTTGCTGCGCTCCACCCGGCCTTCGAAGCGGACATTGGTCAAGCCCTGCTCGCTGGCCTTGCGCATGAGCTCCTCGCGCTCGGCGCCGTCCCCGACGATGAGGAACTCGTAGCGGTCGCCCCCGCCATCCTCTCCGCTCGCCAGTTCTCGGGCGGCGTCGATCAAGGTGCCGACGCCCTGAGCCATGCCCACGGTTCCGCAGTAGATGACCCGCCGCGGGTCAGAGCCGCGCGGCGGGTCGCCGGAGAAGCGGCCCGGGTCGACGGCGTTGGGGAGATGGACGACCTTCTCGGCGGGCTCGCCGCCATCGATGATGGTGGTGCGCATCCCGGCGGTGGGGACGGTGATGGCGGCCGAGTGGCGGTAGGCGAAGCGCTCGAGGAGCTCGGCGAGACGGATCGCTCGCGGGTTGCTCAGTGCCCCCAACTGCACTGCGGATTCGGGCCACAGGTCGGCGACGTTGAGCACAAGCGGCGCGCGCATCGCGCGCGCGATGACGACCGCGGAGACGGCCGTGAACAGCGGCGGGCTCTCAGCGATCACCACCTCGGGACGACGCGCCAGGGGAGCGGCGAGGATCGAGGTGAGGGCAAAGGACGCGTGGTTGACGAGGCGGCGCGCGAACCCCCGGTTGGGGGTGGGATACACCGCCGAGCGGATCACGCGGATGCGCCCGATGCGCTCGCGCATGACGGCGTGTCGCCGGTAAGCCTCGGGAATCACCCCGTCGGGGTAATTGGGGAACCCGGTGAGCACTGTCACCTCGTGGCCGCGCTCGCTCAGCACCTGAGCCGTTTCCAGTATGCGAGTCTGTGGTGCTCCCACCTCTGGGTGGAAGTAATGGCTTACGAAGAGAATCCGCATGAGCGAACACTCTATAGAGCACTCACCCCTCGATCAGGTACGGCTGGGCGTGTTCCTGAACATGCCCATGCACGAGGTCAACGGTGAGTACACAGCTCGCTACCCGCACCTGTTCGACTTCTTCCTCGCCCTCGGGACCCGGACCGCGGAGACCGTGCTCGTCCTCCCGCTCAAGCGCGGCGGAGTGAGGAATCCCGATTACGGAACCGTCACGCTGCCGCCCAATGTGCGGGTCTACGGACTCCCGCATTGGAGCAGCGCACGCATGCTCGTGCGCCGCATTCACGTCATCGCCCCAGCCACGGTGTGGATGGCCGCCACCTCCGCCCGCGAGTTCGACATCGCCGGCGCGGTCGTCCCCAGCGTCGTCGGCACCATCCTCATCGCCGCCGCCCGCCTGCGCCGCCGCCCCGCCTTTCTCCTCGTCCGCGGCGAGAAGCAGCGCACCGTCCGGTGGATGATGGGCGACCGGCGCGCCCGCCCCTACGTGGCCGCGCTGCGGGCCATGGAAGCTCCCGTGCGCCACTGGATCCGGTCCGGGGTGCCGACGTTCGTCGCCGGGCACGAGCTGGTGGACCGCTACGGAGCGCCCGGCGCCCTCCTCCACGATCTCTACCCCGCCCTGAGCCGGGACTTCCCCGTCGCGCACGCGCCACGCACCAACCACTCGCGGCCCGGCGCTCTCGCCCTCGTCACGGTGGCTCGGCTCTCCGGCGAGAAGGGAATCGACGACCTCCTGCGCGCCGTGGCCACGCTCGGCGAACTCGGCACCTCCGCCACCCTCGAGATCGTCGGCGAGGGTCCCGATCGAGCGGATCTCGAGGCGATCGCCCACGAGCTCGGGATCCGCGAACAGGTCTCCTTCTCGGGCTTCATCCCCCACGGGCCCCGGCTCGTTGCCGCCCTCGACGCCGCCGAGGTCTTCGTGCTCCCCTCGCGCTCGGAGGGCCTGCCGCACTCACTTGTGGAGGCGATGGCCCGGGCCGTGCCCGTGGTGGCCACGGCGATCGGAGGCATTCCCGCCTTCTTGCGCGGGGGCGAAGGCGTCGTCGTCCCGGTCGGCGATCCGGGGGCGCTCGCCGCCGCCCTCGCCGAGCTCGCGCGAGACCCCGCGCGCCTGGCCGAGCTCAGCGTCCGGGCGCTCGAGCGGGCCCGGCGCGTCCTTCCCGAGGCCCAGCTCGGCGAGTTCTCCGCCCGCCTCGTCGAGGCCTATCCGATCCTGGGTTCGCGTTCATATTGACTAGATATAGTCGCGGTCATCGTGGCTGGCAACAACGGGATGGCGACCTCGCAGCGGCTCATCTCGCCTCGTGAAGTCAGTAGCGAGGCGGTGCTGGTGGTCGTCGCCGCCGTCCTCGCCTTCGGGCTCATCGGCATTCCCGCGGGCGTCAACCCTGTCGCCGTGATCGGAGGCGCGGCGGCCGCCGTGTTCGTCGCCCTGATCCTCTCCGACGTGACCGTAGGCCTGCTGTGCTTCGGGCTCGTCGCCTTCTTCGAAGACCTGCCGGGCGTGAGCGGGACGGTCTCTGCCGCCAAGCTGGCGGGCGTCCTCGTCGCGCTCACGTGGCTCGCCACCCTCGCCATCCGCCCCGCGGTCAGGCGCGGGTTCGTGGTGACGCATCCGACGCTGAGCTTCGCCGCCGTCCTCTTCGTCGCGTGGACGGTGATCAGCCTCGCCTGGGCCAAGCAGCCCTCCGTGGGGATCACGGCGATCTCGCGCTACGGACTGAATCTCCTCCTCCTCCCGATCGTCTACGCGGCGATCAGGAACCGCCGCCACGCCCACTGGCTGGTCGGCATCCTCGTCGCGGGGGCGACGCTCTCGGCGCTCTACGGCATGGTGCTGGCGCGGGGGAGCGCCTTGGCCGAGGGGACCTCGCGCTTGTCCGGGGCCGGCCAGGACGCCAACTACCTGGCGTCGCTCCTCGTGTCCGGCATCGTCCTCGCCGTGGCCCTGGTGAGCATTCGAAGCCTGTCACCGCGGATCAGAGTCCTCGCGCTCGTCGCCGTTCTCGTCATGCTCGTCGGGCTCATCGACACCGTCTCGCGCAGCGGCATGGTCGGGCTCGGAGCCGCGCTTGTGGCCGGAATCGTCTTCGCGGGCCGCGGTCGCCGTTTCGTCTTCGTCGCCATCTCGGCGGCTATCGCACTGTCCGTGGTCGCGTACTACGTGAGCGTGGCCTCGCCCGCTGCGCGCGCACGCATCACTACCGTGCAGGGCGGCTCCGGACGCACGGACATCTGGGCGGTGGGCTGGCGGATGGTCAAGGCCCATCCCATCACCGGCATCGGCGTCGGCAACTTCCCGGATACGACGATCGACTACCTGCTCCAGCCCGGGAGCCTCGACTCGTCGTTGTTCATCGTCGATAAGCCGCAGGTCGCGCACAACATCTACCTGGAGACCCTCGCCGAGACGGGAGTGATCGGTCTCGTCCTCTTCTTCGGCATCGTCGCCTTCCTCATGCGGTGCGCGCTGAAAGCGGCGAGGATCTTCGCCCAAGCAGGTGATCGACCCATGGACATCATCTCCCGAGCCATGGTGGTCGCCACCGTGGGGGTACTAGCGACCGATTTCTTCATCTCCGACCAGTACAGCAAGTCGCTGTGGCTCCAGCTCGCGCTCGGCCCGGCACTCCTCGCGGTCGCCAAGCGCGAGGCGGCCGCCCGACCGGGCGCCGGCTCGACGCGGACGTCGTGACCCGCGCGCAGGGGCGGCGCCTTCGCGTCCTGTCACTGATCGACCGCGCGAGCAGCCAGGGCGGCGCTGAGCGGTTCGCGGTGGGTCTGGCCACTCATCTCCCCAGCGAGCGCTTCGAGGCGTGGATCTGCTCCTCGCGCGAGCCCGACGCCGCCACCGCCGCAGCCGTGGCCGAGGCCGGCATCCCCATGGTCACGCTGGGCCGCCAGGCGAAATGGGATGTGCACCGCATGTGGGGGTTCGCGAGCCTCCTGCGTCG
Organism: Solirubrobacteraceae bacterium; assembly: GCA_035552815.1. Lineage (GTDB taxonomy): Bacteria > Actinomycetota > Thermoleophilia > Solirubrobacterales > Solirubrobacteraceae > Palsa-465. Next base: position 10,742 of record DASZKU010000189.1, read on the forward strand.
TGAGCGCTTCGACGTCCTCCACGCCCACAAGTTCGGCTCGAACCTGTGGGGTACGGTGATCGGCAGTGCGTGCCGTGTCCCCGTGGTCATCGCCCACGAGCACACGTGGACCTACGAGGGCAACCCGGTCCGGGTATGGCTCGACGGCAATGTCACCGGTCGCCTCGCCACTCGCTACGTAGCCGTGTCCGCGGCAGATCGCGAGCGCATGGTGAGCATCGAAGGGATAAGCAGGGACAAGGTCACCGTCATCCCCGCCACCGTGCACATACCCAGCGTGGGTGACGCCGCCGGCAGTGATCTCCGCGCCGAGCTCGGCCTCGCCGGCGACACCCCGCTGGTCGCCATCGTCGCCGTGCTACGTCCCCAGAAGGCACTCACCGTTCTCCTCGAAGCCCACGCGCTCGTCCTGCACCGGGTCCCCGGCGCCCATCTCGTGATCGCCGGCGACGGGGCGTGCCGGCAGGAGCTCGAGCGGCGTTGCCGCGAACTCTCGCTCGAGGACAGCGTGCACTTCCTGGGTAGGCGCAGCGACGTCGACTCGATCCTCGCGGCCGCCGACGTCGCCGCCCTGTCCTCGGACTTCGAGGGAACGCCGCTGTTCATCGCCGAGTGCATGGCCAACCACACCCCGGTGGTCGCCACCGCGGTCGGGGGCGTGCCCGAGGTCATCGACGACGGACGCACCGGGCTGCTGGTGGCGCCGCGCGACCCGGCGGCGCTCGCCGCCGCCCTGACCCGGCTGCTCGCCGATCCCTCCGAGCGCGAGCGCATCGCGGACGAGGCCTACCGCCGCCTTGACCGCTTCACCCTCGAGGCGGTGGCCGCGCGCTTCGGTGAGCTCTACGAAGAACTCGCCCGCGAGGCCGGAGGTAACGAGGACTAGGGCACGTTTCCGACGACCGGACGGCACGGACTCCCCGGCCGCAAGCCGAAGTCGTGCCTGGCCGGATTGGCATAGCGGGGCTTGGCGATCACGTTGCCGACTGCGCTCAAGCCGACCATCGGATGTTGGATTCCCGGGGAGTGCGGACTGTAGACGCAGTTGCGCTCGGCGAGGTTGCTGGCCCCGACAGTCCCGCTCCACCACGATCGGATGGCATAGCCGCGGATCGTCGTGCTGATGACGTTGTAGGCAACGACGTTGCCCGACGATGCGTAGCTGCTGTTACCGCCGATGACGATTCCCTGACCACGGTTGTTGATCGTGTTGTGGGTGACCTGCGTGCCCTGAGCATTGGGGTAAAGCTGGACGGCCCAGCCGTAGGGCATACCCCAGAAGGTGTTGCCGGCGATCGTCGCACCCACCGTGTTGTCGTCGTAGATCCCGTGGTCCTCGAACGGGTCACCAGGGTTGTAGCCGCAGTTGTGGATGACGTTGTTGGCGACCAAGACGTTCGCCGCCTGGCCAAAGCCGGTGTCCGAGCCGAGGATGACGCAGCTGCCGTGGGTGTTGGCGTTGGTGATGGTGTCGTAGGTGAGCTGGTCGTCGGCGCTCATGATCTGAACTCCGACCTGATCGATCCCCGCGGTGTTGATGTGCAGGTTGGTGATGTTCACGTCGTCGGATCCGCTCGGGAGGGCCACGGGCCCCCCGAGCAGCCTCGCCGTCTCACCCGGATAACCGGTAAGGGTGATGGGCGAGCCCGGACTGCCACCGTGACTGAACCTGAGCTCGCCGCTGAGCCTGTACACGCCTCCGCGCAGACACCCTGTCTGGCCGGGAGTGAGGGCGTCTATCAGCGCCTGGGCGGTCGTGAATGGATTGGCTCGCGATCCCAGGGCCTGGCCGATGCGACGCCAGCCGCGAGCCTTAGGCGAGGCGAACAGGTCACAACCGGCTGGGCGAGAAGCCTGCACGGCGCGTATCTGGAGTGCTTCCGACGGCGACGGGGCGGCGACGAAAAGCAACGACAGCACCGTCCACAGGCGCGCCGCGCGCGCCAGGACCGACCGAGTAGCGGACAACGGTTCGCTCCCTTCTCTCCTCCCGACGGGCTCAGACCGCGGGACTCACACTCAGTGCCGACCGAGCCTACGACCAGGATGGAAGCGCAGCCGACCGTGAAGGGCCTCGTGACCCTTTGGCCACGTGCTTCCCCGGCGCCTGGATGCGTCGGAATCGGCCCGCCTGTTTTTGCTGGCGAGCAGGCTATCGAATCCTGACAATTCCTGCTTAGGGATCCCGCTGGACGCCCGCCCAGGGCAGGATCTCGGTGAGGAATTCGCTGCGGGGAACGATGAGGCGAAAGGCGACCTTGTGGAGGTAGGCGAGTGCGCGATTGAGGCCCCGGCGCTCGTACCTCTCAAAGCGCGCCACCGCCGCCTCGAACTCCGGTCGCGGCTCCATGCGGTGTAAGGCGCGGAGCTGATCGATGTGGAGCCGGTGGTAGTTGAAGTTCGCGACATTGGACAGGCCGGGATGCGGATAGAGGTCATAGCGCGACCAGTACCCGAGGTCCCACCGGCGGATGTTCGCCGCGAGCATGTCGGTGGCCTCGGCGAACTGCCGCCCGGCGTCCCCGTCGTCGAGCCCCACCCATACGTCATACACGCCCCAGATCGCGAAGATCGCCCCGTTGAGGACGAACGAGGGCGGGTCGGTCGGGTACTCCTCGGGGAAGGGGCGGCCGTCGAGCCGCGCCTCGACGCCGCCTGTCGCGGAGGGCAGGGTAAATGGCCTCAGGGCGCGCCTGGCCGCCTCGGCGAAGTCGGCTCGGCCCGTCTCGAGATGGAGCCTGACGAGGAGGCTGGCACACTCTCCCTGCGCCATGCCCGAGGGCCATGGCGCGCGGACGCGATAGGTGTGCAGGAGCTCTGAGGGCTCGAGCCAGGCGCCGTCCTGGGCGCCCGAGCGCACCTGGCCTGCGAGCAGGTACTCACTGGCGGCGAGCGCGCCGCCCAGCCACGCCCCGGCGTCGCCGGCGAGATGTCGCTCGTAGGCGCCGAGCCCCCACTGGGCGACGCCGATCGAGCGGTGGAAGCCCCCAGCCGAGAGAAAGGCCGGCGGCCAATCCGGGGACTGCGCCTTCTCGCGGAAATCGACCGGATAGCCCTTGACGGCGCCGCGTTGGAAGTGCACCCCGAGGGGCAGATCGAAGGCGCTGGCTCTGCCGAGTCGGTGTCGAATGCGTGTCGCTCGTTGGTCCGTGGGCCCGGCGTTGTGCCGGGCGAGAAGGATACCGGCGACGATCAGGCGTGCTTGCGGGTGGCGCGGTGCGAGCGCTTGTGGCTCTTATGGCTCTTGTGGCTCTGGTGGGACTTCGCGCGCCCCTTGTGGAGCTTGGCCTTGCGCGCGTGCTTGGCCTGGGCGGTCCGCGCCACCCGGGACGCGGAGCGCGCGAGCTTGGTGACCGTCGGCGTCGTCGTCGTCGGGGTGCCGCTGCTCATGCTCGCCGCGATCGCCGCGGCGGGGTCGTAGCCGATGACGGACAGGCACGGGCTACCGGCGCGCAGGGTGTAGCTGCGAGCGGCCGCGTTGACGTACAGGGGGTCGGCGGTGAGGTTATTGCTCGCCGCGAACCCAGGCGCGGTGGACACGTCGCCGCGGTTGCCGTGGTAGACGCAGTTGTCCTTGGCCACGTTGCCCGTCCCCATCGCTCCGCCCCAGTAGGTCTGGATGTTGTACTCGTTGGAGGAGTTGCTGATGATGTTCTCGGCGACCGTGTTGTTGGAGGAGGTCGAGGCCGAGTTACCGCCGATGACGACGCCATTGCCGTTGTTGTCGATCACGTTGTGAGTGACCTGCGAGCCCTGCGCGTCGGGGTAGAGCTGGACGCCCCAGCCGTAGGGCATGCCCCAGAAGATGTTGTTGGTGATGACCGAGCCGACCGTGTTGTCGTCGTAGACGCCGTGATCCTCGAAGGGATCGCCCGGGTTGTAACCGCACTGATGGATGACGTTGTCCTCGACCAGGGTGTACGCGGCCTGGCCGTACCCGGTGTCCGAGCCGAGGATGATGCAGCTGCCCGGCGTGTTCAGGTTGGTGATGTTGTCGTCGGTGATCTGGTCATGCGCGCCCATGACCTGGACCCCGACCTGACCGAGGCCGTGGGTGTTGATGCTCAGGTTGGTGACGTCTACGTAGTCGGAGCCGTGGGGCACGTACACCGGTCCGTCGGTGAGCGTCGCCACCTCTCCCGGATAGCTCTGAAGGGTGATGGGGGCACCGGCCGCACCGGTATTGCTGAACTTGAGCTGGGAGCCGCTCGAGCCGCCCGCGAGGTCGTAGGTGCCGCCCATCAGGCAGCCGGTCTGCCCGGGGTGGAGGGAGTCGACGAGCTTCTGCGGAGTCCCGAAGGGGCTTGCCGCGGATCCCGCGTTCGAGTCAGACCCGGAGGTCGACGCCACGAAGGCGCACGAGGCGGGGGAGGACGCCTCGGCCGAGCCCACGGCCAGGGATCCCGTCACGGCGACCGCGCTCGCGAGCGCGACAGCACCTCGTACCCAACGCATCATCAGACTCTCCTATTGGTCTCTGACCCGTCACGAGGACACTTCGTTCTTCGGTAGCCCGGCTAGCTCGATCTGAGCCCCGTGGCTTTGCGTCCCGCCCTCACGGACGGTTTGCCCTTCTCGGTAACGAGTCGCTTCTCTTGAGTTGTTTCCCGTTGCCGTGGCAACGGGACGGCCCAAACCCTGCGTTCCGTAGGGTGTACTGACCGTCCAATTCTCTGGACGCTCCCGTGCAAAAGCATGGAACATCCGTCCACCAAGGTTGTCGCGGAAACTCTTCATCTCCGGGACAACCACTGATCTTCTGGTCCCATCATCGGTCGCCGAGAGCGCGGCCTTGCCCTCTTGCCCCGGCCGTGGACGCGTGTACGAACGGCGGGTTAGCTTGGGCGGCGTCGCTGCGCGAGGGCGCGCCGCAGGACTGGGACCGCCGCCGCCCCCATGGCCGCGGCACCCTCCGGTGTGGGATGGACGCCGTCGAAGGCCAAGCCCTCCCGGTAGCGCCCGGTTCCGTCGTCGACGGGCGCGTAGAAGTCGATCAGGGGCGCATCGTCGCGGGCGGCGAGCTCCGCGAGGCGCCCGTTGAAGTCGAGGATGGGGCCGAGCTCGATGGCCTCCGGCCCTGGCCCGCCGGTTATCGGCGGCAGCGTACAGAGCACGGGGCTCGCGCTGCTCGCGATCCGCTCCACGAGCTGAGTGACGAGCTCGACCGTCTGCGCTGCCCCAACTCCCCACACGAGGTCGTTCCCGCCCGTGCACACGACGACGACGTCGGGCTGGTAGGCGAGGACGCGCGCGAGCGAATTCGCGACCATGCCCGTCGTGTAGCCGCCCACCGCGGCGTTGAAGCAGTACGGGATGCCGGCGGCGACGGCGTGGGAGAGCCAGGAGTCGCGGCTCAGCATGCCGGCCTTGGGCCAGCTCGCTCCCAGGGTGAGCGAATCGCCGATGGCCGCCACCCCGCCGGGCGACGGCCAGCGGAAGAGCTTGGCCTGGCGCGCGTGCACGACGGCCCGCCGCGCGGGGGCACCGGGATAGCCGAAGGCGAGCAGCCCGGTCGACGCCGCCAGCGAGGCGGTGAGCACTCGCGATCCCACCGCGACCGCCTACCGAGCCCGCGCCGAGGTGGGCTGGGCGGTCGGGGAACCGTTCATGACCGGCGCCGGATTCGCGGGGCCGCCGGCGGCGGGCTGGGCCAAACTTTGCCTGGCCGCGGCGAGCGCGGCCGCGGCATCGGACCCGACGACGCCGAGGCACGCCGAGCCCGGCTGGAGCTCATAGCCGGCGATGGTGTGCGCCGCCTCGTTCACGAAGGCGGGGTCGGCGCTGATGTTGCCGACGCCGGCGAACCCGTTCTCGGGGGAGACGTTCCCCTGGTTGCCGCTGGAGACGCAGTTGTTCTCGGCCACATTGCCCGTCCCCGCCGTCCCCTGCCACGAGCCCTGGATGTCGTACTCGTTGGTGGAGCCGGAGATGATGTTCCCGGCGACGACGTTGTTCGACGACGTCGAGGCCGCGTTCCCGCCGAAGACGACGCCGTTGGCGTTGTCGTCGATCACGTTGTGGGTGACCTGCGTCCCCTGCGCGTCGGGATAGAGCTGCACCGCGAACCCGTAGGCCATGCCCCAGAAGATGTTGCCGCTGACGACGGCGCCGATCGCGTTGTCGACGTAGATCCCGTGGTCCTCGAAGGGATCGCCGGGGTTGTAGCCGCACTGGTGGACGATGTTGCCCTCGACGAGGGGGTGCGCCGCGCGCCCGTAGCCGGTGTCCGAGCCGAGGATGATGCAGCTCCCGGGCGTGTCCTCGTTGGTGATGTCGTTGTTCGTGAGCTGATCGCCGGCGCCCATGATCTGCACGCCGACCTCACCGGCGCCGCGCGTGTCGATGTTGAGATCGGTGATCGTCACGTGGTTCGCCCATGCCGGGACGTACACGGGCCCGCCGGTCAGCGTCGCGGTCTGCCCGGGATAGCTCCGCAGGGTGATCGGCGCGTCGCTCGAGCCGCCGTGATTGAACTTGAGCTGGGAGCCGCTCCGCCCGCGGGCCAGGTCGTAGGCCCCCCCCATCAGGCACCCCGTCTCCCCCGCCTTGAGCGCATCGACGAGCTTCTGCGCGGTCCGGAACGGGCGCCTCACCGAGCCCACGTGCTGATCGGACCCCTTTGGCGAGGCCACCAGCGCGCACGACGCCGAGGAACCGTCGGCCGACCCGACCGCGAGCGCCCCGGCGACCGCGGCCGCGGTCGCCAGCGGGAGTGCCCCTCGTAGCCAACGCATCAGCCGGCGGACAAGATACCCATTGGCGCCGGGGCCCGTCGCACATGACGGGCGTTTTGCGCCTTCGCCCCCTCAGGCGTGGTGGCGCTTGTGCGAGACCCGGATCCGCCGGGTCAGGCGCCGCCGGTGGTGATGGCGGTGGGTCGTGGTCGTCGTATGCGTGGAAGCCGGGGGGGTCGGGGTCGCAGTCGGCGATGTCGCGATCGGGATCGGCGCGGTGGCGATCGGCTGGCTGACCGGCGCGCTCGTCGGCGTCGTCGGCGTGGTGATCGTCGGCGTGATCGTCGTCAGCGTGGTCGTCGTCGTCGGGGTGGTGGGCGTCGTCGGCGTCGTCGGCGTCGTCGGCGTGGTCGGCGTCGTCGGAGTCCCGCTGCTCATGCTGGCGGCGACGGCTGCGGCGGTGTCGTAGCCGACGACGGACAGGCACGGGCTGCTGGAGGGCAGCGTGTAGTCCTGGGCGGTGGCGTTGGTGTAGTGGGGGTCGGCGGTGACGTTGCTCGTCGCCGTCAGGCCGGACATGGGGGACTCGACGTTGCCCTGGTTGCCGCCGTTCACGCAGTTGTTCTGAGCCACGTTGCCGGTGCCGACGGCGCCGCCCCACCAGGTCTGGATGTTGTACTCGTTGGTGGAGTTGGTGATGATGTTCATGGCGACCGTGTTGTTCGAGGAGGCCGAGAGCGCGTTGCCGCCGACCACGATGCCGTTGCCGTTGCTGTCGATCACGTTGTGAGTGACCTGCGAGCCCTGGGCGTCGGGGTAGAGCTGGACGCCCCAGCCGTAGGGTATGCCCCAGAAGATGTTGTTGGTGATGACCGAGCCGACCGTGTTGTCGTCGTAGACGCCGTGATCCTCGAAGGGGTCCGTCGGGAAGTAGCCGCACTGATGGATGACGTTGTCGGCCACCAGCGGAGCGACCGCCTGGCCGTAGCCCGTATCCGAGCCGAGGATGATGCAGCTGCCCTTGGTGTTCATGTTGGTGATGTTGTCGTCGGTGAGCTGGTCGTTGGCTCCCATGATCTGGATCCCGACCTCGCCGACCCCCTGTGTGTTGATGGTTAGGTTGGTGACGTCGACGTAGTCGGAGCCGTGGGGCACGTACACCGGTCCATCGGTGATAGTGGCCGTCTGCCCCGGATAGCTCTCGAGGGTCACGGGAGCGCCGCTGGCGCCGCCGTGGTTGAACTTGAGCTGGGAGCCGCTCGAGCCGCCCGCGAGGTCGTAGGTTCCGCTCATCAGGCAACCCGTCTGGCCGGCCTGGAGGGAGTCCGCGAGCTTCTGCGGAGTCTGGAAGGGGCTGGACAGCGATCCCGAGTTGGCATCGGACCCCGAGGGGGAGGCGACCAGGGCACAGGAGGGCGCCGAGGACGAGCCTTGCGCCGAACCGACGGCGAGCGCTCCCACGAGGGTGGCGGCGCTGGCCAGCGCGATCGCACCACGGAGCGCAACAGAACCTCGTACTCGACGCATCGTCAGACCTCTCTCGGTTCTGACCCGTCACGAGGACACTTCGTTCTTCGGTAGCCCGGCGAGCTCGATCTGAGCCCCGTGGCTTTGCGTCCCGCCCTCACGGACGGTTTGCCTTTCTCGGTAACGAGTCGCTATTTATTGTTTTGCCAGCCCTGCGGCTGCTGGTCACTCATCGGTCGCGGAATTGCCGGACTCGCTCTCGCCGCTACTACGATGGACGAACCTATGAGCGATGCGCCGAGATCGAGAGCTTTGGGACAGCCGGCGCTCCCGACCATTCCCCTCTTCGACCTCGAGCTCGAGCCCGAGGACCTCGAGGCGGTGACCGACACCCTGCGCTCGGGATGGCTGACCATGGGCCCGCGCACGGAGGCGTTCGAGGGGGCGTTCGCCGAGCATCTCGGGGTCCGGCACGCCCTCGCCCTCGCCAGCGGCACGGCCGCCCTGCACCTCGCCTACCTGGCCGCCGGCATCGGACCCGGGGACGAGGTCATCGTCCCCGCCTTCACCTTCGTGGCCACCGCCAACGCCGTCCTCTACTGCGGCGGGCAGCCCGTGTTCGCCGACATCGCCGGGCTCGAGGACCCCTGCATCGATCCCGCCGAGGTCGAGCGCCTGATCACCCCGCGCACGCGCGCGGTGGCCGCCGTGCACTTCGGCGGCTATCCGGCGGCGGTAGACGCCCTCGCGGAGCTCTGCCGGGAGCGGGGGCTCGCCCTGATCGAGGACGCCGCCCATGCTCCGAGCGCCACCCTCGGCGGGCGCAAGCTCGGGACCTTCGGGCTGGCCGGCGCCTTCTCGCTCTTCTCCAACAAGGTCCTCTCGGTCGGCGAAGGAGGGCTTCTGGCGACCGACGACGACGACGTCGCCTCCCGGGTCAGGCGTCTGCGCTCGCACGCGATGACGAGCGGAACCTGGGACCGCCACCGCGGTCACGCCGACAGCTACGACGTCGTCGACATCGGCTTCAACTACCGCCTCGACGAGCCCCGAGCGGCGCTCGCCCTCTCCCGTTTGCCCCGCCTCGAGGCAGAGATCGCCCGGCGCCGTGAGCTCACCCTCACCTACAGGGACAGGCTTGAGGGCGTGCCCGACATCATCCTTCCCTTCACGGCCGAGGACGTCTCGCGGTCCTCCTGCTACGTGATGCCGATCATGCTGCGCCGGCCCGAGCAGCGAGCGGCGCTGCGTCGGGTCCTGCGCGAGGAGCACGGCATCCAGACGAGCATCCTCTACCCCGCCGTGCACGAATTCTCGGCCTACCGGGAGCGCTTCCCCGGCGTCTCCCTCCCCCGTACCGAGCTCGCAGCCTCCTCAGAGCTCACCATACCTCTCTATCCCCACATGACCGCGGCCGAGCAGGAGCAGGTGGTCGGTGGAATTAAGCACACCTTGCAGGCGCGAACTTGAACACCAGCTGCCTTCAATGCTAGGCTTCCGGTCGCGTCCACGTCTGGGTCGCGCTCACCACTCTGAATTTGGGGGTATCGCATGAAAGCAGCAAGGACTACAACGGTGGCACTCGTGTGTGCGTTCATGCTCGCGCTTGCCCCCGCCGCTCTGGCCTCGCCGGCGACGTCGGCATACGGCAGCGTCTGCTCGACGCCAAGCCTGTGCGACTCCTCGTCGACCTCCTCGACGACCAGCGCTTCGACCTCCGGGTCAACGCTGCCGTTCACGGGGATCAACGTCGTCGAGGTCGCGGCCATGGGCCTCGTGCTCGTGGGTGCGGGCTTCGTCGTGCGCCGCAGCCGCCGCCCCAGTAACGACTGAGTCTCTGGTTGGAAGATTCTGGAGCGCCCGTCTCGGCACCTGCTGAGACCGGGCGCTTCACTC
>DASZKU010000190.1:0-3279 GCA_035552815.1 Solirubrobacteraceae bacterium
AGCGCGTCCCCGAGTCCGAGGTGAAGACGATCGCCGCCGCCAGGGCGATGGCGAGGACGCCGAAGACGAGCTCGCGGCGCCGGCGCGCGCGCCACAGCCCGATCAGGGCCAGGGGCAGGAGCACGTCGTAGACGTCGAGCCCCAGGTTGGTGAGGAGCCTGCTGCGGCCCTCGAAGGGCACCTCGGCGAGCGAGTGCGAGCGGCGCCTGATGTCCCACAGGCGCGAGAGGCCGTTCCAGAAGAAGGCTCCGAGCACCGAGGTGGGATGGGCGCTGATGTAGGAGAGCCCGAGGTGCAGGAGCTTGTCATGCAGGGTGAGCTCGTCGAGGGGATGGCGGGGGTTGAAGAGCGGGGCCGCCGCCGGCGGCTCGGTGCGCCATGCGTACGGGTACACCGGGTCGTTGGCCGATTGCGCGTTGAAGGTGCCGTAGAGCGCGGCGTCGTCGATGGCGATGGGCACGAAGCCGTGGAGGACGACGGCGTTGCGCACCGTCCACGGCGCGACGACGAGCGCCGCCGCCAGCGTCGCCAGCGCGGTCAGGGCGATGCCCCGGCGCCATCCCGCCCGGGTCCCCCAGGCCACGAGCACCCCGGCGAGGAGGAACACGTCGCTGGCGCGGATGAGCAGCGAGACCCCGAGGAGCACGCCGCAGAGCACGGCCCGGCGCCGCGTCGGCGTGCCCGTGAAGATGACGATGAGCACGGCGAGGGTGAGCGGGGTGGCGAGCGCCTCTGAGTACAGGAGCTCCTCGTACTGGAAGGCGAGCGGGTAGAGCGCGACCACGAAGCCGGCGGCGATGGCCACGCGGGAGCCGAACAGGCGCCGCGCGAGGATCCAGCTCAGGAAGATGTTGACGGCCCCGAAGGGGACCTGGGCGAAGCGGACGACGAGCGGGTGATGGCCGACGATGGCGTACCACACCCCCACCCACAGCGGATAGCCGGGGGGCTTCCACGCCCCGTTGGTGAGGATCCCGTAGGGCAGGCGCGTGTAGAAGAGGTGCCCGTGGGCGATGAGCCAGCCCTCGGAGTCGTATTCGACCTCGTCCCCGGCGAGCGCGAAGTGCCGGGTGGCGAGGACGTAGGCGATGCGGGCGGCGACGCCCACGGCGATCGCCGCCAGGAGCAGATACGCCTCGCGGCGGCTAACCTTCCCGGCGGCGGCCCGCGTCAGCGCGTGTTGGAGTCCGGAGCGCAAGTGGTGCGCAGTTTCGCTCCTCCGAGGCCCCGACGCTCCGCCACGCGCCCCATCCGAGCGAGATGAACACCCTGAACACCGTGTCTGGAGAGGTGGGGAGCCAAGGGCCCGGGGCAGATGCTCGCCCTCCGGGCAAGGTGGTCGTGGTCATGCCCGCCTATAACGCCGCCCGCACCCTCCAGCGCACCGTCCAGGCGATCCCCATGGACTGGGTCGACGAGATCATCCTCGTCGACGACAACTCGAGCGACGAGACGGTGGCGCTCGCCCGCACCCTCCCCATCCACGTGATCTGGCACCCCCACAACGTCGGCTACGGGGGAAACCAGAAGACGTGCTACCTCGAGGCGCTGCGCCGCGACGCCGACGTGGTGGTGATGCTCCACCCCGACGGCCAGTACGAGCCCCAGCTCATCCCCCGCATGGTCACCCCCATCCTCCGCGGCGAGGCCGACCTCGTCCTCGGCTCGCGCCTGCTCGAGCCCGGCGCCGCCCTCGCGGGCGGGATGCCCCGCTACAAGTACGTCTGCAACCGCATCCTCACCGCGATCCAGAACCGCCTCATCGGCACGAACATGAGCGAGCTCCACACCGGCTACCGCGCGTACTCGCGCGACCTCCTCCTCGGCGTGCCCTTCCTGCGCAACGCCCTCGGCTTCCCCTTCGACTCCGAGCTCCTCGCCCAGGCCGTCCACTTCGGCTTCCGCATCGCCGAGGTGCCGGCGCGGTCGCGCTACTTCGACGACTCCTCCTCGATCACCTTCGGGGTCGCCACCATGTACGGCTTCAAGACCCTGTGGACGGCCGCCCGCCTCATCCTCCACCGACACGGGATCTGGCGCTCACGCAAGCTCATGCGATGACCGTGGCCGCCGCTCCGGCGACCGAGCCCCGCTGTGCCTGGTGCGGAGCGAGCGCCCGGCCCACGCGGGGGCGGCTGGCAACGTGCGCGGCGTGTGCCACCGCGACCACGTACCCAGCTCCCGACGAGAACGAGCTTAGCGCCGCCTACGCCGACTGGTACCGCCCCGCGGACGGGCGCTTCTCGAGCGCTGGCGACGAGCTCCTGCGCCGCTCGAGGGCCACCCTCGCCGGCCGGCTCGACACCCTCGCCCCGCCCGGGCCCGTGCTCGACGTCGGGTGCGGCGACGGGGCGCTCCTCGACGCGGTGCGGGCCCGTGGGCGCGAGGCGGTCGGGCTCGAGCGCACGAGCACCCGCCCCGACGTCCGCGCCGCCGAGCTCACCGCCTTCGCCGAGCGCCCGGGCGGATGGGCGGCCGTCGTCTTCTGGCACTCGCTCGAGCATCTCCGCGAGCCGGCGGCGGCGATCGACCGCGCCGGCGCGCTCCTGGCTCCCGGCGGCGTGCTCGTGATCGCCGTGCCCAACCTCGCGAGCTGGCAGGCCCGCCTTTTCGGCGAACGCTGGTTCGCGCTCGACCTCCCCCGCCACCTCGTGCACCTCCCTGCCCCGGCGCTCATCGAGGGGCTCAGAGCCCGTGGCCTCGAGGTCGAGCGGGTGAGCTACTGGCGCGGCGGCCAGGTCATGTTCGGCTGGCTCCAGGGGCTGGTGGCGTCTCTCCCGGGCGCGCCCGACCTCTACGACGCCATCCGCCGTCCCGCCGGCCGCCAGCGCGCCATCAGCCCCGGCCGCCGGGCGGCCACGCTGGCCGCGGGCGTCGCCCTCGCCCCCCTCGCCCTCGCCCTCGCCGCCGCCGAGGTGCGCGCCGGAGCGGGGGGCACCGTCTACCTCGAGGCGCGCAAGCGATGATCACCGGCGAGCGGGTCAGCGTCCCCGAGGCCGGCTTCAACCCCACCTTCCAGCGTCACGTCGCCGCCTACCGCCTGTGCGCGCCCCTCCTCGGCGAGGGGCCCGTGCTCGACCTCGGCTGCGGGGTGGGCCATTCCTTCGCCGCGCTCGCCCCCCGCGAGACGGTGGGGGTCGACATCGAGCCCGCGGCGCTGGCCGGGCAGGAGCGCGAGACCCACGTGGCCGACATGCGCCGCCTTCCCTTTCCCGCGCAGGCCTTTCCCTGCGTCATCTCCGTGCACTCGATCGAGCACGTCCCCGACCCCGAGCGCGT
>DASZKU010000191.1:0-24481 GCA_035552815.1 Solirubrobacteraceae bacterium
CGCCCCGACCGCTCAGGGCGCCAGCCTCGTTTCTGTGTCCTGTACCAGTCCGGGGAACTGCGTCGCAGGTGGCTCTTACATCGACAGCGCCCTCGTCACCAAGGGCATGCTCGTCACCGAGGCCAACGGGGTGTGGGGGCAGGCGACCACGTCGCCGCCGCCTACCGGCACGACGGCCGAGGATTCCATCAGGTCGGTGACGTGCACGAGCCCGGGAAACTGTCTCGCCGTCGGTGACTATTCGGACGCGCTCGAGAACTCCCTCGCCATGTATGTCATCGAGACGGGCGGCGTTTGGGGTCCGCCGAACCAGCTCGCGCTCCCCAGCGACGCGATCCCCGTCACTACCGGCAATGAGCAGGCCTCTCTCCAATCGGTGACGTGCCCGGCCGACGACAGCTGCGTCGCCAGCGGCTACTACGCCAGCAGCGGCGGTTACCAGGCGATGCTCGCGACCTCGACGGGGGGCGTGTTTGGCCCCGCGACCGCGGTCGCATTGCCGGGCGGGGCGCCCATGACCGGGCAAGACGCCGATCTGCTCTCGGTGACGTGCACGAGCCCGGGGAACTGCGTCGCCGCCGGCTTCTACAGCGACTCGGTCAGTGGTCAAGCGATGTCGGTCACGGAAGCGAGCGGCGTGTGGGGGACGGCGAGCCAGCTCACGCTCCCCGCCGACGCCGCCGGCGGGGCCGCCCAGGCTGCGCAGCTCGACTCCGTCACCTGTCCCGCGCCGGGACGCTGCGTCGCGGCCGGCTCATACACGGGCGCCAACGGCTCCCCCGGCGGCCGGGCGATGGTGGCGAGCGAGGCGGACGGCGCCTGGGGTCAGGCAGCCGGAGTCGCGCTTCCCTCGGGCGCGGCCGGCGGCGCCGGTCCGAACGCCTATCTGGATTCCGTCACCTGCACGGGCGCAGGCGCCTGCCTGGCGGTGGGAGGCTATACCGACGCCGCCGGCGGCGGCCAGGCGATGACGCTCAGCTCGGTTCCCTCGCTCGCCGTCTCGACGACGAGCCTGGCCGCTGCCGTTGCCGTTGCCGGGGTGCCGTACAGCGCCACGCTGACGGCGACGGGCGGGACGGCCAAGTACGGGTGGTCGATCAGTGCCGGATTGCTCCCCGCCGGGCTCAGGCTCAACGCCTCGACGGGGCTGATCTCGGGGACGCCGTCGGCGGCGGTGAGCGGCGCCTCGAGGTTCACCGCGGCGGTGAGCGATTCTGGGCCTCCGGCGCAGCAGGCGAGCGTCGCCCTGTCGATCTCGGTGAGCGCCCCGCGGCCCGCGACCGCGAGCCTCGGCGCCCTCAAGGTCACGTCCGCCAAGGTCGCGATCACCGTGACCTGCGCGGGGACGGCGCTTCAGAGGTGCACGGGGAGGCTGCTCCTCACCACCATCGAGCATCTCACCGGCCACAAGGTCACGGCGATCACCGCCGCCAAGAGGAAGGCGAAGAAGAGCAAGCGCACGGTGACCGCGGGCAAGGCGAGCTACCGCGTCACCGGCGGCCGCGGGATCACCGTGACCATCGCCCTCAACGCGACGGGCAAGGCCCTGCTCGCCAGGTTCCGCAAGCTCCCCGCCGAGCTCGCGCTCACCGCCACGGGCGCGAAGAAGGTGACGGCCACGAAGGCCGTCGCCTTCAAGGCCAAGCCCAAGCCCAAGCCCAAGCGCAAGCGCAAGCGCAAGCACTAGGGACCGCTCCGAAGGGCCCGCGGCCTGACCCCCTCAGAGCGCCGGGTCGCCCGCCGAGCGCACTGGCAGGGTTCTCACCGCGCGCAAGCGGGTAAGACGCCAGCCATCTCCACTCGCTCGGCACCCAGCGCCGCTCCCGAGGCCCCCGCCGGCGCCTCGCCCGGACTCCGGCGCGAGCTGCGCTTCTGGGAGGCGATCGCCCTGTCGATCGCGATCATGGCCCCGACCGCGGCGATGGCCCTGAACGGAACGGCGCCGGCGGGGTTGATCGGTCGCGCCGTGCCCCTCGCCTTCATCTTCGCGACCGTCGGCGTCCTCTTCGTCTCCTACGCCTTCATCAGGCTGTCGCGCTATTTCAGTCACGCGGGATCGGTCTTCGCCTTCTCCGGCGTCACCCTCGGCCCGCGCGCGGGGTTCTTCTCAGGGTGGGCGCTCCTCGGCACCTATTTTGCCTTCACGTGCGCGTCCACGGCGGAGGCGGGAACGTTCGGCGTCGCCTTCCTCCAGGGAACGGGGATCTGGAAATCGGCCGACTACTTCGTCATCGCCGCCGTGGCCGGCGTCATCATCGCCGCGCTCGCCTTCGGCGACATCCGTGTCGCCACTCGGCTTCTCCTCACCATGGAGGGCATCTCGGTCACCCTGATCGTCATCCTCATGGTCATCATCGTGGGCAAGCTCGCCGGCGGCTCCGCTCCCCACGGCCAGACCCTCACCCTCGACGCGTTCAAGATCCCCGGCGGGACTTCGCTCTCGGCGGTGGCGAGCGCGGCGGTCTTCGGCTTTCTCTCCTTCGCCGGGTTCGAGGGCGCCGCCGCGCTCGGCGAGGAGACCAACAATCCCCGCCGCGAGATCCCCCGCGCGATCCGCACCGCGGTCGTCGCCTCGGGCATCTTCTACATCATCTGCATCCTCGTGCAGACGTGGGGCTTCGGCGCCAACGCCGCCGGCGCCAAGGCGTTCTCGAGCTCGACGGCGCCCCTCGGAGACCTGGCGCGAAGCTACATCGGGCCGTCGATGTCCGACGCCATCAATCTCGGCGCCACCGTGAGCGCTTTCGCCAGCGGTCTCGGCGCCGCCGTCGCCGGCGCCCGGATCCTCTTCGCCCTCAGCCGCGACACGGCCCTGGGGCCGGTCTTCGGCCGCGCATCGACGCGGACCGGTGCTCCCGCGGGCGCCCTCGCCGTCGTCCTCGTCATCGGCGTCGGGGCGATCGCCGGCCAGCGCATCGCCGGCGTCTCGGCCGTCAACGCCTTCTTCTACCCGGGGACGATCGGCGTGCTCAGCCTCCTCGTCGCCTACCTCGTCACCAACGTGGGCGCGATCCGCCATCTCTTCGTGCGCGCCCGCCGAGCCCCCCTGTGGGAGATCGTCTTTCCCCTGCTCGGCATCGCCTTCCTCATCTACACCCTGTACAAGAACGTCCAGGGCGTCGCCTTCCCCTACAGCCGTTTCCCGCTCGTGGTGGGGATCTGGCTCGCCGTCGGCCTGGCGGTGGTCCTCGCCTCGCCCAAGCTCGCGCACCGCATCGGAGTGTCGCTGGCCCGCGACGAGGGGCTCGAGCCCGAGGCGGGACCCACTACGTCTTCCTCGTGACCCCTTAGATCAGTAGTAGTCCTCGACGTGGATCGACCACTGGGCGGTGTCCGATCCCGGGGTGATCGCGATCTGGTAGAGGCCCGGGCCCGAGTGGAAGACCTGGGTCTCGCCGCTGCCCTCGCCGAGGTCGAACTGCGTCACCGTCGTGTTCGCGGCCGGGTGGAGCACGCGGGCGCTCGGCCCCGAGCAGAAGAACACGAAGGTGCAGATCCCCTGGTAACCCATGCTGTAGACGACGCGCCACTGCCTGCCGAGGATGCGGAAGGGGACGGAATGGCCGCTCGCGGTGCCCGAGAGCGAGGTGAGCGCCCGCCACCGCGGCTGCTCGGCGACCTGGAGGACGACGTTCGAGCCGGGGGCGAGCGAAGCGCCGGCGGCCGGTGACTCCCGGGTCACGATCCCCTGCTCGACCCCGGGGGCGGGGACGGCGGTCAGGGTGGCGTTCAGTCCGAGCCCGTGCAGGAGCGTGCTCGCCTGGCCGCCGGGCTGGCCCACGAGCGGGGGTACGGGGACGGGCGGCGGGCCGTCGCTCAGGACCACGCGCACCGTCGTCCCGGCGCTCACGCGGCGTCCCGCCTTCGGGTTCTGGGCGACGGCAGAGCCGCTCGCGGCAGCGCTGTGGCGAGCGCCGAAGGCGGGCTTCAGGTCGAGCCGGCGCAGCGTCGCCGTGATCGCGGCCCGCCGCGATCCGTGGAGGTTGGGGACCCTGACGTCGGTGCCCGAGGTGGCGATCAGGGTGACCGCGACGGCGGCGGCGGCGAGGAGGACGAGGATGCCCGCGGCAGGCCCGCCCCGGTTGAAGCGGCGGTGCGGGGGTGCGGCGGCGTCGGGTCGGGGGATGGTGGGGACGCGGACGCGGGTGGCGTCGACGTCGGCCGGGGCGCGGTCGAGCACGGCGGTGGCGGTCGCGGCGGTCGCGGCGGCGGTCGCGGCGGTGGTCGTCGCGTGGGCGGTCGTCGCGTGGGCGATCGCCGGGCCCGGCTTACCCCCGGCGGGCGCGGACCCGCGGGACCCCCGGGACCCGCGGGACCCGCGGGACCGGCGGGGCGTGACCGCGGGCGCCCTCTCCCGCGCGTGCTCGCCGGCGACGGCGCCGGTGGCGCCCGCGAGGGCGTCGGCCATCGCCCCGGCGCTCTGGTAGCGGTCCTCGGGCTTCTTGGCCAGCGCCCGATCGACGATCTCGGCCAAGGCCCGCGGGGCCCGGGCGCCGAGCCGGGGCGGCGGGTCGTTGAGATGGCGAAGGGCCAACTCGACGGCCGACTTCTCGGTGAACGGGGGGTGGCCCGCGAGCATCTCGTAGAGGACGATGCCCACCCCGTAGACGTCGGTGGCGGGACCCGTCGACTTGCCGCGGGCCTGCTCGGGCGCCATGTACCTCGGGGTCCCGACGATCGTCGCACCCGCCCCGTCGGTGCTGCCCTCGGCGAGCCGCGCCACCCCGAAGTCCCCGACCTTGACCCGCCCTTCGGCGGAGATGAGGACGTTGGCCGGCTTGATGTCGCGGTGAATGACGCGTTGGGCGTGCGCGCGGGTCAGGGCCCGGCAGAGCTGCTCGGCGATGCCGCGGGCCTCCGCCGCCGCGAGCGGCCCGCGCCGCAGGCGGTCGGCCAGGCTCTCCCCCTCGACGAGCTCGGCGACGTAGTACAGGCCCTCCTCGGCGTGCCCGACGTCGAAGATCTGCACGATCCCGGGATCGCTCACCCGCGCCAGGAGCTGCGCCTCGAGCTCGAAGCTCCGCACCCACTCGGGGTCCTCGGCCCACCAGGGCTTGATCACCTTGACGGCCACCGCCCGCGCCAAGCGCCGGTCGCGCCCCCGGTACACCCGGCCGAAGGTTCCTTCGCCGATTACCGCGTGGAGCTCATAGCGGCCGTCGAGGGCACGGCCGGACAGGTCGGGTGCGTGCGGCATGAGCTCTCACATGATCGCTGAAAGCGGTACCCGGCCGCTACCGGCCGCTCGGCCCGGTGGCGGGCGAGCTCGTCGGCGGTCAAGCCCGGGGGAGCCAGGCGGTTCCCGTGAGCTCGACCTTGGCGGCCTCGTCGAAGAGCCGCGTGACCCCGAACAGGCGCATCGCCGGGTAGTGCTTATCGAAGTGCCGGCCCCACACCCGCCCGAGCTCGGGCAGGGACGCCCGGTACTCCTCGATGTCGGTAACGAAGACGTGGAGCACGACCACGGCGTCGGGCTCGCCCCCGGCGGCCGTGAGCGCGGTGAGGAGGTTGGCGGCGGCGCGGTCGAACTGCTCGACGATGGTCGCTCCCACGACGTGCCCGTCCTTGGCCTGGGCGGTCTGACGTCCCAGGTACACGGTGTGACCGGCGACGACGGCGTGGGCGAAGCCGATCGGCGGCGCGAGCTCGGGGGCGTTGACGGCGTACGCCCGTCCGCCGCGACGTTCGGCCTCGGGGTCGGTCATCGGCCCCTCCAGGCGGGGACTCAGCCGCGGCGGCGGCGGTTGATCGCCAGGCTCGCGGCCTGGACGGCCACGCTCACCATCATCAGGGCGAACAGCGGCCAGTTCCCCACCAAGATGCCGACGATGCCGATCCCGGTGCTCACGGGGATGAGGATGATGGCGTTGCGACGTGCGTTCATGGTCGGTCAGGTCCTGGGGACGAAGGCGAGCACGCGCGACGGGCTCCCTGTCCCTCCCACGAGCTTGAGCGGGGAGACGACGATGAGGGCGCCGGTGATCGGGAGCTTGTCGAGGTTGGCGAGCTGGGTGAGGCCGAGGCGCCCGGCGCCGAGGAGGAAGCTATGGAGGGGGAACGGGGGGTCCATGCCGCCCGCGGAGCCCGCGTCGATTCCCACCGTCTCCACCCCGAAGCCGGAGATGGGCCGCTCGGTGGCGAGCCAGCGCGACGCCTCGACGTCGGGCCCCGGGGTGACGGGGCCGCTGTCGCCGACGTTGAGGAAGGCGGCCTCGTCGTGGGCGCGCGAGCCCCAGCCCGTGCGTAGGAGCACCCACGCGCCCTCCGGGACGGCGCCGTGCTCGGACTCGAAGGCCTCGAGGTCCTCCACCGTGAGCAGGTAGCCGGGGTCGGCCTCGCTCTCCGCCGTCTTGTCGATCACCACCGCCGGACCGACGAGCGAGGAGGGCGGGATCGACGCCACGTCGGCGCCGTCCTTGCCCGTGACCCAGTGGATGGGGGCGTCGAGATGGGTCCCCGTGTGCTCGCCGAGCTCGAGCGTGTACCAGGCCCAGGCGGGACCGCGGTCGTCGTAGCGGCTGATCTCGGTGCGCGACAGGGCCGGGGTGTTGGCGAACGGGGGCGGGAGCTGGATCACCGGCGTCGACTCGCTGAGCGGCTGCGTGAGGTCGACGACCTCGACGGCGCCCGAGGCGAGGTCGTCGATCAGCGAGGCAACTTGGGTGGTGGACATCTCGGGGCTCCTCGGTAGGCGGGGCGCGATCAGCCGGCGCGGAAGGCTTCCTCGAGCCATTCTGCGCAGATCGCCGGGTTCACTTTGGCATCGATGACCAGGGGCCGGAAGTGGGGCTCGTCGAGCCAGCCCGTCACCGCTCCTTCGAGCTCGTCGCTACTGCGTACGGTGGCGCCGTGGGCGCCCGCGGCGTGGGCGATGGCCGCGAGGTCGGCGTCGGGGAAGCGGACGAGGCCGACGTCGTGCCCGATGGGGGCGAAGTGGTGCACCTCGGCCCCGTAGGCGGAGTCGTCGTAGATGAGGACGAGGAGGTTGTCGAGCTTGAGGCGGGCGGCGGTCTCGAGCTCGGCCAGGGCCATGAAGGCGCCGCCGTCCCCGATCGCCGCCACCGTGGTCCGCTCGGGGTGGGCGATGGCCGCCCCGATGGCGTTGCCGAGACCGAGCCCGACGGCCTGGAAGCCGTTGGCGAAGACCCACGACCGCGCGTCGGGGACGTCGAGGTACATCGACGGGTAGCCGAGGAAGTGACCGGAGTCGACGGCCACCTGGCGCTGGGCGGGGAGCAGGCGGTCGAGGGCGATGGTCAGCGTCCGGGGGTCGATCCACTCGTCCGTCGAGCCGTCCTCGTAGGGCTCGTGGCACCAGCGCCGGGCGGCGATCTCCCCGGCGAGCTCTGGGGTGCGGAAGCCCTCGTTGGTGTGCGTTGCCAGTCGCGCGGTGAGCGCGGCAGCTGTTCTTCGTGCGTCGCCGAGGACGGCGACATCGACGGCGCGGTTGCGCCCGATGGCCCGGGGATCGACGTCGACCTGGATCACGGTGGCGTCGGGGCCGATCATGGCGCCGTGCTTGGTCGTCCAGTGGTTGGCGGAGGCACCGACGATGAGGACGGCGTCGGCGCTCGGGAGGAGCTCGGCCGCCAGGGGCGAGGCGAACCCGCCCGAGATCCCCAGCGCGTAGGGGAGGCCGGCGAAGAGCCCGTTCGCCGGGGCGGCGGTGGCGAGGACGGCGCCGATCCGCGCCCCGAGCGCTTCGAGCTCGTCACCGGCGTCGGCGATCACCGCGCCGCGGCCGGCGATGATCGCGGGCCGCTTGGCCTCGGCGAGCACGCGGGCGGCGGCCTCGATCGCCTCGGGGGCGGGAGCCGGGGGAGCGAGCGGCGGGAGCGCGGACGGGGTCACCGTCGCGGCGGCGGGCGCGCTCACGGCCTGGATGTCGATGGGCATCATCAGGACCACGGGGCGACGCTCGACGACGGCCCGCTGGTAGGCGCGCTGGGCGTCGCCGGCCGCCGACGCCGGCGAGAACACGCGGTCGGCGATCGCCCCCACCGACTCGACGAGGTCGTGCTGGTCGACGCGGAAATTACTGGTCAGGGCCGCCGCGGGGGTTTCGCCCGCGAGCACGAGCATCGGCGTGCGCGACTTCGCCGCCTCGGCCAGGCCCGTCATCGTGTTGGTGAGCCCCGGCCCCTGGTGCACGCTGACCACGCCGACGCGGCCCGTAACCCGCGCGTACCCGTCGGCCATGCACACGGCGCCGCCTTCGTGGCGCGCGTGGTGAAAGCGCGCGCCCCCGGCCGAGAGCGCATTGGTGGCGACGAGGTTGCCGCTGCCGATGACGCCGAAGGCGTCGACCACGCCCTGGGCGGCGATGGTGGCGCCGACGACGTCGGCGACCGTGGTCCTCGGGGGCATCGCGCGGGATCGTACGCGGCTCCCGCCGCCCGGCGCGAAACCATCGTCGTCGCCGCGTGTTCATGGTTGGATGCTCTCGACGCGATCGCGGCTGCACCCGTGGGGGCGATGGGGATCGGCGCTCGTGCTCCTGGCGTTCGCGGCGCTGGTCGGCTGGGTCCTGTCCGTGGTCACCGAGGGCGCCTCGGTGGGGTCGCGGGCCGGGCGGGCTGTCAGCGCTCCCCGCGGCGCCGGCGCGGCCCCGAGCGCCAGGCGGCCGAACATCGTCTTCGTCCTCACCGACGATCTCTCGACCAACCTGATCAAGTACATGCCCGAGGTTCAGGCGCTGCAGGCGCGAGGACTGAGCTTCACGAACTATTTCGTCTCCGATTCGCTGTGCTGCCCGTCGCGCTCGTCGATCTTTACCGGGAACTTCCCCCACGACACCGGCGTGTTCAGCAACGTCGGCGCCGACGGGGGCTTTCGCCTCTTCTACGACCGCGGCGAGGCGCAGTCCACCTTCAGCGTGGCCCTCCAGCTCGCGGGCTACCGCACCGCGCTCATGGGCAAGTACCTCAACGGCTACCTGGGCGGCCCCGCGCAGTCACCGGCCCCGGCCACCTACGTCCCGCCCGGGTGGAATGCCTGGGACGTGGCGGGCTCTGGGTACCGCGAGTTCGGCTACCAGCTCAACGAGGACGGCCTCCTGCACTCCTACGGGTACCAGCCGCAGGACTACCTGACCGACGTCCTCACGCGCGCGGGCATCGGCTTCATCGACCGCTCGGCGGCGGCGGGCCGGCCCTTCTTCCTCGAGCTCTCGACCTTCGCCCCGCACCGGCCGTATACGCCGGCGCCGCGCGACGCGGGCCTGTTCCCCGGGCTCAAGGCGCCCCGTCCGCCGAGCTTCGACGTGCTCCCGACCCACGCTCCGCGCTGGCTCGCCGGTCACCCGCCGCTCACCGCCGCGAAGATCCTCCGCATCGACCGCGTCTTCCGGCGCCGCGTCCAGTCCGTGCAAGCCGTCGACGACATGCTCTCGGCGATCGAGGCCGAGCTCGCCGCCCGGCATCTGCTCGATAACACCTACATCGTCTTCAGCTCCGACAACGGCCTGCACACGGGCGAGTACCGGCTCATGCCGGGCAAGCTCACGGCCTACGACACCGACATCCGCGTCCCCCTCGTCGTCGCCGGACCTCACGTCCCGGCAGGGACGACCACCGCGGCGATGGCCGAGAACGTCGATCTCGCGAAGACGTTCACGGCGATGGGCGGGACCACGCTACCCGGAGACGGTCACAGCTTGATGGCGCTCCTTCACGGACAGACGCCGGCCGATTGGCGCAACGCCATCCTCGTCGAGCATCACGGCCCCGACGCCAACCCCGCCGACCCCGACGCGCAGGCGAGCACGAGCGGCAACCCCACGACCTACGAGGCGATGCGCACCCACCGCTTTCTCTACGTCGAGTACGCGGATGGCGAGCGCGAGTTCTACGACCTCGTCCACGATCCCTCAGAGCTCGACAACCTCGCCGGCACGCTGTCGAAGGCCCAGCTCTCGCGCCTGCACGCCGAGCTCGTGCGCCTCGAGAACTGCCACACGGGACCCGAGTGCTGGACGGCCATGCACGTCGCCTTTACCGGGACTTTATCCTCTGGCCCCTAGGTTGTTGCGGGGCCGGGCATGGAAAGCGAGGAAAGGACGACGGGATGATCGGACGTCCCCTGCGGGGATCCGGTGCGTAGACGGCGGGCAGTCGGGCTCCTGACGGCGACGGTGGCGCTGGTGCTCGGGGCGGGCTGGTTCGCGGACGGTGCCACGGCCGCGGTCACCGTGTACCCGATTCCCGGCGCGCGCTACGAGTTCCCGGCGACCCAGATCGCCTTTCGCGGCGTCGCCGCCGGGCAGATCGGAGCGATTACCGTCACCGGTTCGAAGAGCGGTGCGCATACGGGGGCGATCGACGCCGACTCGGACGGCAACGGGGGCAGCTTCATCCCGTCGAGGCCGTTCGATCCGGGAGAGACGGTGACGGTCACCACCGGGCTCGCGGTCACGGGCGCCTCCGCCGGCACGTTCAGCTTCCAGATCGCCCATCCCGCGCGGGCGATACCGCCGGCACCGCTGCCTGTGGTCCCGGCGGGAGCGAACGGCGTGCAGCGCTTCCGATCCCAGCCGAGCTTCCGGGCGCCCGCGATCGACGTGACCAAGAACTCGGCTCCCGCGGGCGGCGGCGACATCTTCGTGGCGCCCCAGTTCGGGCCCGAGGAGGACGGCCCGATGATCCTCGATCCCCAGGGCCGGGTCGTGTGGTTTGACCCCACGTCGGTGTCGAGCAAGCTCCTGACCACCGATTTCCGCACCCAGACGCTCTTCGGTCAGCCGGTGCTGACCTGGTGGCAGGGCTACACCAACTCGGGCACCGGCCGTGGCGCCGGATACATCTACGGCAGCGACTACCGGCCCGAGTACGTCGTCAAGGCCGCCGACGGCATGGCCATGGACCTCCACGAGTTCACGGTGACCAACGACGGGGACGCCCTGATCCTCAGCGCCGCGCCGGTGTGGCTCCCCAAGATCGGCCGCCCGGTGATCGACTCGGTGATCCAGGAGATCGACATCAAGACCGGCCTCGTGCTCTTCGAGTGGCACGCGCTCGACCACATCGGCGTCCAGGAGTCGTTCACCTTCGGTCCCCACGCCCCGGGCCACTACCTCGATCCCTACCACTTCAACTCGCTCGACCTCGACCCCGACGGGAACCTCGTCGTCTCCGCCCGCAACACCTCGGCGATCTACAAGATCTCCACCACCACCGGCCAGATCCTCTGGCGCCTGGGCGGCAAGCGCTCGAGCTTCAAGATGGGGCCGGGGACGACCACCGCCTTCCAGCACAACGCCATCGTCCAGCCCGACGGCACGATCACTGCCTTCGACGACGGCGCCGGACCGCCCAAGGTCCACGCCAGCTCGCGGGGGATCCGCGTGGCGATCGACCTCACCCACATGACTGCCACGCTCGTCCACGAGTACCAGCACGCGCCCAAGGTGTCGGCGGCGTTCGAGGGCAGCATGGAGGCGCTCCCCGGCGGCGACCTGTTCCTGGGATGGGGGCAGCAACCCTATTTCTCGGAGAGCACCGCCAGCGGCGTGCAGGACTTCGACGCCCATTTCGTCGCGCCGACGTCGAGCTACCGCGCCTACCGTCTCCCGTGGAGCGGCCAACCGGCGACCGCTCCCGCCCTGGCCATCGCTCCCAACCCCGACGGGACGATGTCGGTGTACGCGAGCTGGAACGGCGCCACCAGCGTCTCCGCGTGGCGCGTCCTCGCGGGGGCCGGCGCCGGCGCCGGCGGCGCGTCGCTCCAGGCGGTGGGCGACGTGCCGCGCCACGGCTTCGAGACCGCGATCACCGTCCACAGCGGCGACCCTGACTTCGAGGCCGAGGCGCTCGGGCCGGCCGGACAGGTGCTCGGGCGCACGCAGGTGGCGGGCGCCGGGCAGCGCATCGCCGTCTACGGCCGCAGCGCGTTCGTCTCTTCGGCGAGCGGGCTCGCCGGCGTTCCCGCGAGCTGCTTCGCCAACCGGGCGTGCAGCATCGTCACCACCGTCACCTCGGGGCGGACGGTGCTCGCCCGCAGCGGCCGCGAGACCATCCCCGCCAACGCCAGCGGCCTGCTCTACTTCCGGCTCTCGCCCGGCGCGCGGGCGGCGCTCGCCCACTCGCGGACGGGGCGGCTCTCGGCGTCGGTCACCGCCGAGAACGCCACCGGGTTCAGGAGCACGGTGCCCCTCACCCTGGTCGGGTTTGGCACGCGCGGCGCCGGACCGCACCGCAGTGCGAGCGCTGCCGGCGCGCTCCGGCTCCTCGGCGCCACCGACTTCGTGCGCTCGGACATCGGGGTGGGCGGGATCCTCGCTGCCTGCTCCTCGCCCAACCCGTGCACGGAGCAGATGACCATCGCCGCCGGGAGCACGGTGATCGCCACCACCGGGTCCGAGTCTCTGGGCGGTAACCAGGCCGGTTACCTTGCCTTCACCTTGACCGCCGCCGGGCGGTCCTTGCTCGCCCGCGCCGGCGGCAACCAGCTCGCCGCCCACGTGACCATTGCCGGGAGCTCGAGTGTCAGCGGGGATGTCGCGCTCGTCGGATTCAGGTGAGGGCGAGTAGTAACCTGCGCCCATGGAACGGGGCGCGGGGGTTGCGCGACGGTCGTTCGACGATGAGTTAGCGCCGCTGGGGCCGTACGTGCCCTCGCTGGTCGCCGACTGGCTGCGCGACGAGCCCGCCTCGCGGCACCGGGTGATGGACGGCACCCTCGTCTTCGCCGACGTCTCCGGCTTCACGCGCATGACCGAGATGTTCGCCACCGAGGGCAAGGTCGGCGCCGAGCACATGGCGGGGCTCATCGACGTGCTCTTCGAGCATCTCCAATCGGCCGCCTACGACTACGGAGCCGGGGTCATCAAGTACGGCGGCGACGCCCTCCTCATGCTCTTCGAGGGCGAGAACCACGTGCGTCGGGGCTGTCGCGCCGCCGCCGAGATGCAGACGGTGATCCGGCGCGAAGGCCGCGTGCTCACGAGCCGCGGGCCGGTGAGGCTGCGCATGTCGGTCGGCGTACACACCGGCCGGCTCGAGTTCCTACTCGTCGGCGCCCACCACCGCGAGCTCATGGTCGTCGGCGATGCGGTGACGACGATCACGCACATGGAGGCGATCGCCCAGCCCGGGCAGATCGTCGTCAGCCCGGCGACCGCCGACGCGCTGGCGCGGGCGGGGGAGCGGCGCCCTTCCGCCGTCTCCGGTGAAGGCTTCATGCTCGGTACCCGGCCGCCGGCTGACCGCGTGCCCGCGCCTCTCCTCGACGTCGACTACGGCGAGCTCGACCTCGGCGTGGCCATGTCCGCCTCGCTGCGCGAGCACATCCTCGGCGGGGAGATCGACAGCGAGCACCGCCGGGTCACCGTCGGGTTCCTCAAGTTCTCGGGGGCCGATGGGCTGCTGCGGCGCCATGGTGCGGAGGCCCTGACCGACGCCGTCGAGCGCATCGTCACCGCCACCGAGGAGGCGTCGCTCGCCAACCAGGTGACCCTGCTCGGCTCGGACATCTACGCCGACGGCGGCAAGCTCATGATGGTCGCCGGCGCCCCGCGCGGGCTCGGCCACGACGAGGACCGGATCCTCGCCACCGTACGCTCGGTGCTCACCTGCGGGGGTCCGCTCACCCTGCGCGCCGGCGTCAACTCCGGGCGGGCCTTCACCGGTAACTGCGGGCCTCCCTACCGCCGTACCTACTCGATCCTCGGCGACTGCGTCAACCTCGCCGCGCGGCTCATGGAGCACGCCCCGGCGGGGGAGGTGCTCACCACCGGGCCGGTGATCAAGCGTGCGACGGGGAGCTTTGTCATCACCGCCACGCGGCCGTTCCCGGTCAAGGGCAAGCGCGAGCCGATTCAGGCCTTCACCCTCGGGCACTCGTTCGAGGCGCGGGGCGTCGTTGGGGCTGGGGCGGCTGGGGCTGCTGGGGCGGCTGGGGCGGCTGGCGCTGCTGGGGCGGCTGGGGCGGCGGTGGCGGCGGTGGCGGTGGCGGCGGCGGATCCCATCATCGGGCGCGAGGCCGAGCTCTCGGTGCTCCTCGAGGCGGCTGAGGACGCCGCGGCCGGGCGCGGCCGGGTGGTCTCGATCCTCGGAGCGCCGGGGATCGGAAAGTCGCGCCTCCTCGCCGAGCTCCGGGCGCGCACGAGCGGCGAGTACCTCCAGGCCGACGGCGACATCTACGCGGCGGCGAACCCGTACGCGCCCTTCGAGCGGCTCATCCGCGAGCGCCTCGGGTTCGGCGATGATCCGGGTCCCGCCGTCATCGCCGCCACCCTTCAGGCGCGCTGTCGAGAGCACGCCCCCGATCTCGTCCCCTGGCTACCGCTGTTCGGAATCGTCGCCGGACTCGATCTCCCGAGCACCCCCGAGGTCGAGCAGACCGACCCGGCGATCCGCAGGGAGCGGCTCGAAGAGCTGGCCAGCGCGTTCCTCGCCGCCATCCTCGACGCGCCCTTGACCCTCGTCTTCAACGACGTTCACCTCATGGACGACGCCTCCGCCCACCTCATCGCCCGGCTCGCCGCCGATGCGCCAGGCCGTCCCTGGCTCGTGGTGCTCACCTCGCGACCGGGGGGTGCGCGCACCCTGGCCGGCGAGGGGTGGGCGCGGATCGATCTCGAACCGCTCGGCGCCGAGGCCGTGCAGGCGCTCCTGCAGCGCATCACCGCCGATGTGCCGCTCCCTCCCCACAGGCTCTCGACGCTCGCGCGCCGGGCCGGCGGCAACCCGCTGTTCCTCCGCGAGCTCGTCGCCCAGGTGCGCGACGGCGGCGATCCCGACGACCTGCCGGAGTCGGTCGAGGCGGCGATCGCGGCGCGCATCGACCGGCTCGCGCCCGACCAGCGCCGGCTCATGCGCTCGGCCTCGGTGCTCGGGGTCGTCGTCGACGTGCCGCTGCTCACCGAGGTGCTGGGGGAGGGCTTCGGAGGCGGCGGCGGCGGTGCGAGCCTGGTGCGCGAGCTCGACGCGCTCGAGGAGCTGCTCGAGCCCGTCGACGGGAGCCACCGGCGCTTCACCCACGAGCTCGTGCGCACCGTCGCCTACGAGGGCCTCCCCTACGGCCGGCGCGAGGTCCTCCATGCCCGCACTGCGGAGGTGCTCGAGCGCATCGCCGGGGCGGCCACCGACGCCGACCAGTTCGCGGACATCCTCTCGCTGCACTCCTTCCACGGCGCGCGCTTCGAGGCGGCGTGGCGCTACTCGTGCGTGGCGGCGGACCGGGCACGAGCGCGCTATGCGAACGCCGAGGCCGCGGAGTGCTTCCAGCGCGCGGTGGCGGTCGCCCCCAAGGTGCCCACGCTCGGGCTCCTCGACCTCGCCGAGGTCGACGAGGCGCTCGGCGACACCTACTACGAGCTCGGGGATTTCCGCGCCGCCGAGGCCTCGCTGCTCCGCGCCCGCCGGCGGGCCGTCGCGGCGCCCGCCCTGGCCGCGACCGTCGAGCTCAAGCTCGCCAAGCTGCGCGAGGCCACGGGAAAGCTCGACGCCGCTCTGCGCTGCATCGCCCGCGCCGCCCGCACCATCGATGCCAGCCACGATGCCGCGGCCGAGCTCCTCCGGGGGCGGCTGCTCGCGCGGCGCGGCCGTGTGAGGTATCTACAGGGGCGCCACGCCGCCGCGCTCGGAGTCGCCACCGAGGCGATCGAGGCGGCGCAGAAGTCCTCGGACCTCCGGGCGCTCGCCGACGCCCTCGAGCTCGCCGACCTCGCGGCCATCGCCACCGGCGTGATCGACACGGTGGCGCGGACCGAGCGCGCAATCGCCATCTACGCCGAGCTCGGAGACCTCGGCGGCGAGGCGAGAGGGCGGAACACCCTCGGCGTGCTCGCCTACTTCCGCGGCCGCTGGCCCGAGGCGGTGGCGCACTACCGCGCCGCCGAGGACGCCTACCTGCGCTCGGGACAGCGGTGGGCGGCGGCCAACAGCGCCTGCAACGTGGCCGAGGTCCTCGCCGACCAGGGCCACCTCGAATCCGCGCAGACCGAGCTCGAGCAGGCCATGCACATCCTCAGAGGGGTCGCGGCGGCGGGGGAGTTCGCGTTTGGGGAGCTCCAGCTGGGAAGGGTTGCGGCGCGGCGCGGGCACACCGATGAGGCCTTGCGGCGGCTCTCAGCCGCGCGCGAGTACTTCACCACCGCCGGCGAATCGGGCGAGGTGATCCTCGCCGACGGCCTCATCGCCGAGTGTCACGCCCTGGCCGGGGAGCACGAGGAGTCGCTCGGCGTGGCCGACCGAGCGCTGCGCCGGGCGGGGAGCGCGGCGGGAGGCGGGTCATACACGGCGCTGCTCCTGCGCGTGCGCGGGACCGCGCTGCTCGGGCTCGGCCGGCGCGCAGAGGCCGAGGCGGCGCTGCGCCTGAGCCTCGCCGCCGCGCGCAGCCGGGAGGCCGGTCACGACATCGCCTTTGCCCTGCGGGCGCTGCTCGGGGCGGGCATCGGGGCCGGTATCGGGGCCGGTATCGGGGCCGGTATCGGGGCCGGGGAGGCGCCGGCGTGGCGGGCGGAGCTCGCCGAGCTCGAGCGTTCGCTGGGACTCGTGGCCGTCGGGGCGCCCGGCTCGTGACCGGGCGCCCCGAGGCCTGAGCTCAGTGCCCGATCCGTGGGTCGCTCGGCTGGGTCGGGCCGGGGACCACGATCACGTCGGTCTCGTAGGTGCCGCCGCGCTCGTTGGGCGTGTAGCTGCCGCCGTCGTAACACGGTGGATTCGCGACGGCGCCGGCGGTGGGGACGCACGGAGCGAGCACACCTTGGAAGGAGCCGTCCGGCTGCTGGGCCGCGGGGGCTCCCGACGCGGTGGTAAACGACGTGGGCGCGTCGAAGCACACGTAGCCGCCGCTCCCGTCCGCGGCGATCGGGTGCGCCGCCTGCGCCGCCGCCCCGGCCGCCCCAAGCGAGTCGAAGATGACGAAATCGGCTGAGGTCGGGTCGGAGACGTCGAACACGCCGATGTCGCCCGTGTCCGGCGTCGAGCACGTGAGCGGCGTCGTCCCGAAGGCGATCAACACCGACTCGCCGGTGCTCGAGGGGCCCGCCTGGACGTCGAGCGCGGCAGTCCCGTCCGGGCTTGTGTCCGAGGCCTGGCAGAACTGATCGGGACCGCAGGTGACGTCGTCACCGGCGTTCTCGGGTGCGTAGAGGTGAGTCGTCCCGCTGCTCGGCTTGGAGAGCCCGTCACCGGCGTACGTCGCCTTGATCAGGTTCTCGCCGCCGGTGAGTTGGGCGCCGATGACGGTGAGGTGTGCCTTGCATTGCTTCAGTGAGAGCAGGCACGGGCTGCTCAGCCTCGCCGACCCGAGCACGGTGTTGTTGGTGACGTCGGTGAAGGTCACGCTTCCCGTCGGGGTGATGAGGAGACCGAGTTGGACGGTCGCGGTCAGCGTCGCCGAGTCCGTCGGTCCGATGATGTCCGTCGAGGCGACGACGGTGGTGCTCGTCGGGACCAGTCCCGACGCCAGCGCCGATCCGACCGCCGGTCCGGCGCACAGCGCCGCCACCGCCAGGGTTGAGATCAACCCGAGCCGCCCCGCGCGGCTGAGAATATGCATGGTGCCTCCCGTGATTTTGCGGCGCCTGGACGCCGATGGTCCCGCCCAGCCGCTTACGGCTTGGCGCCCTGCCCTGCCCGGGGCACGGACTCCGTTTAAGTGTCATGCCCCTTGGCGAAACCTACCATTACCTGGGGGTGGGTTACTAGCGGTTTGCTCGCTCGTCAGCACGACAGGCGGGCGAACCAACGCTCGGCGATCGACCACCGTTCGGTTACCTGGAATCCGCCGGCGCCGGCGACGGCTGCGATGCCCGTGGTTGACACCCGCGCCCACGGGAACCACGAGCTGACGCGACCCGGGGCCTCGATCCGGGCGCTCATCGCCGCCGTCGCGGTATCGGGCGGATCGAGCTCGACGAGGACCTCGCCATCGTCGCCGAGCAGGGTCCCGATGCGGGCCAGGAGGCGCGCGGGGGCACCGCCGATCCCGATGTTGCCGTCGAGGAGGAGCGCGCTCTGCCACGTGCCGGCCCCGGGAAGCTCGTCGAAGATCGAGGCCACCATGGCCCGCGCGCCTCCGCCCCGCGCCATGTCGACGGCGGCGGGCGAGAGGTCGACGCCGAGCGCGAACACGCCGCGCGCGGCGAGGGCATGGAGGTGGCGGCCCGGCCCGCATCCCACGTCGAGCACGGGCCCGCGCACGTCGGTGAGGAGGCGCTCGTCGGTGGCATCGGCGGGGCCGAGGTAGCGCTCGAGGTGGAGGGGCATGGAGGTGCCGTCGCTGAAGCGCGCCTGGTGCTCGCCGGGGGTCGGGGCGCGGAGGCAGTCGGCGTAGAGGTGGAGGGGGTGCATCTCGCTAGGCGGCCTGGGGGTTGGGGGCGGTTGTCGTTCGGCGCAGGGTGGTGAGGACGGCGGCGAAGCGTGAGCCGGGGCACGCGGCGGCGACCGCGCGGGCGTCCTCGATCGTGTCCACGTCGCGCAGGCAGGGCTGCTCGTGGACGCGCAGGCCGAGCTCGTGGAGCCGCGTGCGCTGGCGGATGCACGTGCTGTGCTCGCTCATCGGGACGCCGGCGAATGCGGCCCGGTCCGGTGTTCTCAGGCCGATGCTCCAGTAGCCGCCGTCGAGCGCGGGGCCGAGGACGGCGTCGTGGTTCGAGGAGCGCAGGGCCTCGACGCCGTCGAGGAGAAGCGCGGGCGTGAGCTGCGGGGTGTCCATGCCCACGAGCAGGGCGGGCTGGCCGACGTCCTCGAAGGCGGCGGCCAGGCGCTCGGCGAGCCCGTGTCCGCGCTGGCGGATGACCTCGAAGCCGGGAGGGCGCCAGCGGATCGGGTCGCCCTCGAAGATGAGCACCTTGCGCGCGGCCGGGGTGTGCCTGACGGCATCGAGGGTGTCGAGCAGCGACGCCCCGGCGAGCCGTGCCGCCTGCTCCGGAGTGCACGGCGGCGTCAACCGGGTCTTGGCCCGGCCCGGCAGAGGCTCCTTGGCGATGACGAGCAGGGCGACACTCTCCACCCGGCTCAACCTAGTGACTGGGGGTGCGAAATCCGATTACGAAATGGGAACGCATGCGAGGCGCGAAAGTCATCGGCGGGGTGACGGGTTCTTGCGCAGGTAGAGGAGGGTGGGGGAGGTCCGCACGTCGGTCAGGGGGTAGAGGCGCCTCGGCGTGATGGGCTCGGGCACCAGGCGGAAGTCGCGCGAGAGCTCGGGTTCGAGGAAGTGGGCGTCGAAGGTGCCGTCGAGGACGACGGCCTGGACGTGGTCGGTCCTCAGCGCGTGTTTCAGCGATGCCGAGAGGGGGCGCGCGCCCTTGGCGTCGGTCGACCGCAGGACGTCGCCGAGCGCCTCCTCCTGGGCGAAGGTCCCCTTGCCCGCCTCGGTGGCGTACCACGGGTGGCGCAGGACGATGACCCGGCCGGGAAGGTTGCGCAGGCGGGCGATGAGCTGAGCGCCCGCGGTGCGGTCGGCGGCGGTGGGGAGCTGGGCGTTGATCGGGTAGATGAGGAGTGCGAGCTGGACGAGGACGGCGGCGGCGGTGGCGGGGGCGGCGATGGTCTTGCGCTTGGTTTCGTTGAGGGCGCCGTAGGTGAGTCCTGCGAGGAGGGCGAGCGCCGCGTAGGCGGGCATGAGGACGTTGAGGTAGCCGCCGGTGTGCACGCGCGAGGCCCACGCCGAGCCGAGGAGACCGGCGGCGGCGATGAGGTAGTAGACGGCGGCTCGGCGGTTGGTGCGTCGGTCGGCTTTGTGCTTCGCGAGGGCGAGGCCGCCGGCGGCGATGAGGATGAGGAGCGGCCACTGCTGGTGGAGGATGTCGTCGCGCCAGAAGCCGAGCCACAGCGTATGCGCGACCTGCTGATGGAGGAGCTCGGCGTAGATGTAGTACCCGTACCAGCCCCCGGTGGTGGCGTTGAGGATGAGCGTCGAGGCGACGATGAGGGCGGTAAGCGTGAGCGCGGCCGGGATCCCCACCCGGCGCCGGGTGAGGACGAGATAGAGGAGCACGGGGGCGAGCGCGAGCAGGGCCGTCTGCTTGGTGAAGAAGGCCAGGAAGGCGAGGACCCCGAGCCCGATCCCGGCGCGCGGGGTGCGCGCCCAGCGTCCGTAGGCGATCGCGCCCAGCGTCAGGGCGAGGAAGAGCGAGTCGACGCGGCCGGTGTCGAACCAGGCGCCGGTGATGTGGAAGGTCGCCGCGAACAGTCCCGCGGCCACGACCGCGGCCGTCCGGTTGCCCGTCTCCTTGACGACCATCCAGCCGAGGATGCCCATGGCGGCGAGCGAGGCGGCGAGCGAGACCAGGCGCAGCGGGAGGAAGCCGAGGCCCGTCAGTTTCGCCACCCCGGCGGCGAGCCAGTAGTAGAGCGGTGGGTAGGTCCAGCCCACGAAGGTGATCGAGGGGGCGGAGTACAGGGAGTGGCCGCCGAGGACGCGCCCGGCGAGCTCGACCGATCCGCCCTCCATCCAGTCGAGCTCGAACGGATAGCCGACGCGGTGCAGGGCGATCCACAGGTAGATGACGATCGGGGCCGCTGCCGCCAAGGCGGTGATCACGACCGCCGGGTTCGGTCGCGGGACTGCTCTGCGCGCCGTCGCGGGCGGGTGGTGCGGGGTGACGCTCGCCAGCGCGGTGGATTCCACCGACGGAAGCTAACCCCATCTTCGTGGAAAAGCGCCCGCCGCCGGCTGCCCGTAAGACTCTGTTCGCTTCTCCGCAGCGAGCGGTGAACAGTGACTTAACGAGGCGGCCCGTTCGCGCTCGTACGGCAAATCGTCTGTCAGGGTGATCGCGATGCTTCTCCCCGCAGTCGATCCTTCGAAGCCCCCGCCAGGTCCCTTCCGCCCCGAGTTCTGGCGCAGCCCCCTGCGCGGTCCATGGCTCACCGCGGTACTCGGGCTGGTCCTGTTGATCGGCCTGCCGGTAGTGATGGTGACCGGGCTGCTGTCGAACGATGCTTACCAGCCGGGGCTATTCGGGAACGCCCTCGGGCGCAACATCAGCGGTCCCCTCGACTTCTATCTGTTCGGGTGGCCGACGGGACCGTCCTGGCTCTACGCCCTCAGCCAGGGGCTGCACGTCACCATCGGCCTCGCCCTCTTCCCCGTCGTCCTCGCCAAGCTCTGGTCGGTGATCCCGCGGCTCTTCGAGTGGCCGCCGGTGCGAAGCCCCGCCCACGCACTCGAACGCCTGTCGCTCGCCCTGCTCGTCGGCGGCGCCCTCTTCGAGTTCGTCACCGGGATCCTCAACATCCAGTACTGGTACGCCTTCCCGTTCTCCTTCGTGCAGGCGCACTACTACGGCGCCTGGGTGTTCATCGGCGCGTTCATCGCCCACGTGTCGCTCAAGTTCGGGACGATGCGGCGGGGGCTGAAGATGCGGCGTGAGGTGGTGGGTGGCGCTGGGGTCGGCGTGGGCACGGCGTCGGGGGTCGGGCTCGGTGCGGGTGTGGGTGGCGGTGCGGGTGCGGGTGGCGGTGCGGGTGCGGGTGGCGGTGCGGGCGCGGGTGGCGGTGCGGGCGCGCCGTCGCGGGGGCCGCACGACCCGGCGCTCGACGAGCCCTCACTGGTGGCCGTCTCGCCGGCGCCGGCGACGATGTCCCGCCGGGCA
This sequence comes from Solirubrobacteraceae bacterium, assembly GCA_035552815.1. Lineage (GTDB taxonomy): Bacteria > Actinomycetota > Thermoleophilia > Solirubrobacterales > Solirubrobacteraceae > Palsa-465. Next base: position 21,548 of record DASZKU010000191.1, read on the forward strand.
CTGCTCGGGACGGTGGCGGCCGGATCGATGCTTCTGCTCGTCCAAGGCGCCGGCCAGTCGATCGGCGGGCCATTGAGGTCGCTGGCGTTCCTGCTCCCCCGCGGGCGCGTCCGCCCCGGCCCGCTCGGCTTCCCCGTCAATAAGACCGCCGTCGCGGCAGGCATCACCGGCCCAAGCGTGAGCGCGACCTGGCGCCTGCGGATCGCCGGCGCGCGCTCGGTTTCGTTCACCCGCGAGCAGCTCCTGGCGATGCCCCAGCACACCTACGATCTCCCCATCGCCTGCGTTGAGGGCTGGTCCACCACCCAGCGCTGGAGCGGAGTCCGCCTCCGCGACCTCGCCACCCTGTGCGGCGTCCGCGGACCTGCTCGGGTCTACACCGCCTCGCTCGACCCGGGCACGTACGGTCACGCGACGCTGGGGCACGAGCAGGTGGCCGACGACCGCTCCCTCCTCGCCCTGCGCGTCAACGGCCTCGACCTCTCGCTCGATCACGGCTACCCCGCCCGCATCATCTGCCCGGCGATTCCGGGCGACCACTGCACCAAGTGGGTGACGAACATGAAGTTCACGGGGATGGCCGCATGAACCGGTTCCGGGCTCTCTACGGCGCCGGGCCGCTGAACCTGCTCGTGGTCCTCTTCAGCTTCGCGATCACCGGGTTCGCCGTGGTGGGCTGGTTCCAGCGCCCGCGCGATGTCGTGACGGTGATCGAGTGGTTCGTCGCGGCCATCCTGCTCCACGATCTCGTGGCGCTGCCCCTGTATTCGCTGCTCGACCGGATCGCGTTCGGGCGGCTGCGGCGTGATCGTGGGCCTGGGCGCACGGTCATCGGTGCCGTTAACTCGACCCCATATCTCAGGGTTCCGGCGATATTGAGCGGGCTGCTGCTGGTGGTGTTCTTCCCGGTGATCTTCGGGTTCGGGGCTCAGACGGAACTGTCAGCGAGCGGGATCGCCGAGAGCGGGTATCTGGCGCGGTGGCTGATCGCCAGCGGGGTGATGTTCGCGCTCTCGGGGGTGGCTTGGGGGGTTGCGGTGGGGCGGGGGCGGAGGCGGCCGGCCGCCGGGCGGCTGGCCGCCGGGGCGCGGCCGATGTCGCCGCGCGGGTCGGCTGATGAGCCGCCTGCCGGTGGGGCGCCGTCCGCGCCGCCGGGAGAGCCCGGCGTGGTGGCGCCGCCTGCCGGTGGGGCGCCGTCCGCGCCGCCGGGAGAGCCTGGCGTGGTGGCGCCGCCTGCCGGTGGGGCGCCGTCGCCGCCGGGAGAGCCTGGCGTGGTGGCGCCGCGCGCCGATGCCTCGCCTCCGACGCCACCTGATGAACGGACCGCGCACAGCGAACCTGCCGATCCCGCGACAACAGCGGACAGGGCCGGGATCAACGACGATGCCACGCGGCCGCCGGGCCCCGACCAGGAACCGCCCGCGCCCGGGACCGGGCCCGCGCCTGGCGACACCGGTCCGGGCGCCTCGCGCGCTTAGCGCCGACGGCTCAGGCAGCGCGGAGCGGCGCGCGCGCGAACTCGGCCATCCCGGCGCGGAAGTCCTCACGAGCCTTGAAGCCGAGCTCGCGCTCGGCCCGCTCCGAGGACGCGAACACGTGGCGCACGTCGCCGAGGCGGTACTGCCCGGTGATGATCGGCCGCGGCGCATCCGGGCCGGCTGCGTCGGCGAGCGCCTCGGCCATCTCGCCGACGCTCCGCGGATCGCCGCTCGCGACATTGAACGCGCCGCTCAGAGCTTTCTCACGCGTGAGCGCGATCACGTTCGCGTGCGCGACGTCCCGCACGTGGACGAAGTCACGGAGCTGACCGCCGTCCTCGAACACGAGCGGCGGGTCGCCCGCGGCGAGCGAGCTCGCGAAGATCGCTGCCACGCCCGAGTACGGCGTGTCGCGGGGCATGCGCGGTCCGTAGACGTTGTGGTAGCGCAGCGCGGTGACCGGGACTCCCGTCTCGCGCGCGAAGGAGAAGCAGAGATGCTCCTGATGCACCTTGGTCGCCGCGTAGACGTTCCGAGGATCGAGCGGCGCTGATTCGTCGACCGCGATGGGTTCGAGCTCGCCGCGGCACACCTGGCAGAGCGGCGAGTAGCGGCCGAGCTCGAGGTCTGCGCGCGCGCGGGGCCCCGGCGTCACCGGGCCATGGCGCCTGCATCGGTAAGCGCCCTCCCCATACACAACCATGCTGCTCGCCACCACCACCCGTCCCCCAAACCCGGCCTCGGCCAGCCCGCTGAGCAGTACCGCGGTACCGAGGTCGTTGTGACGCACGTAGTCGGTGATGTCGCCCATGTCGAGCCCGAGGCCGACCATCGCCGCCTGATGGCAGACCGCATCCACCCCGCGCAGTGCCTCGTAGATGACGTCGCGATCGGCAACGTCGCCCTGGACGAATTCGGCGGTCGGGTTGAGGTAGTCGGGCGTGACCGAGTGCGCGGCGTCGAGCAAGAGATCGAGGACGCGAACCTCGTGTCCGGCCTCCACCAGTTCGTCGACGATGTGGGAGCCGATGAAGCCGGCGCCGCCGGTGACGAGAATCATCACCCCCAACGTACGCCATCCGAGCCCACTCAGATCAACCCCGGGGCCTTGTTCAGCCTCACGTAACGATTTCCACCGTAGGCTGCGGGCCGATGATCGAAGTCATCCTCCCCGCGCTCGACGAGGCCGAGGCCCTCCCAGGCGTACTCGCGGCCATGCCCCCGGGGTTCGAGCCGCTCGTCGTCGACAACGGCTCCGTCGACGGCACGGCTGAGGTGGCGGCGGCGTGCGGGGCGCGGGTGATCGTCGAGCCTCGGCGCGGCTTCGGATCGGCTTGCTACGCAGGACTCCTCGCGGCCGAGTCCGAGATCGTCTGCTTCATGGACTGCGACGGATCCCTCGACCCGGGCGAGCTGCCCCTCGTCGCCGGCCCGGTGTCCAGCGGACTCAGCGATC
>DASZKU010000192.1:0-14236 GCA_035552815.1 Solirubrobacteraceae bacterium
GGGCGCGACGGCGTCGAGGGCGTGGGCGGCTCGGTGCTCGCTCCCGACCACATCAGGCGCGGCCAGGAGAGCTCGCGAGAGGTCGTCGGCGAGTTCTCCGCCCAGGCGCCGGCGGTGCTCCTGAGCACCGGCGGGATCGGACACAATTTCGACCTCATCCGCAAGAACTGGCCCCCGCGCCTGGGACCGCCACCCAAGGACATGGTCGCCGGCGTGCCCGGCTACGTCGATGGGCGGATGCTCGAGATCGCCGAGCGGGCGGGCGCCAGCCTGATCGGCCGCGACCGCATGTGGCACTACACCGAGGGCCTGCGCAACTGGAACCCGATCTGGAGCAACCACGGGATCCGGATCATCCCCGGGCCTTCGTCGCTGTGGCTCGACGCCACCGGCAAGCGGCTCCCCGTCCCCCTGTTCCCGGGCTTCGACACCCTCGCCACCCTTGCCCACATCGGCAAGACCGGCTACCACCACACGTGGTTCATCCTCACCCAGCGGATCATCGAGCGCGAGTTCGCGCTCTCGGGCTCGGAGCAGAACCCCGACATCACGAGCAAGAGCAGGGTCGAAACGATCCGCTCGCGCCTGATGCCGGGCGTCCCCGGTCCGGTCCAGAGGTTCATGGACCACGGCGCCGACTTCGTCGTCGAGCGCGACCTCGCCGCGCTCGTGCGCGGGATGAACGCCCTCACCGATGAGCCGCTCCTGGACCGGGCGGCGGTCGAGCGCGAGATCCTCGCCCGCGATCGCGAGCTCGACAACCCCTTCGGCAAGGACATGCAGGTGACGGCGATCCGCGCCGCCCGCCGCTACCTCCCCGATCGCCTCAGCCGCGTGGCCGCGCCGCACCGGCTCCTCGACCCCGAGGCGGGACCGCTCATCGCCGTGCGCCTGAACATCCTCACGCGCAAGACCCTGGGCGGCCTCGAGACCGATCTCGACGCCAATGTGCTGCGGCCGGGCGGCGAACCGATCCCCGGCCTCTACGCCGCCGGCGAGGTCGCCGGCTTCGGCGGCGGGGGCATGCACGGCTACAGCGCGCTCGAGGGCACCTTCCTCGGCGGCTGCCTGTTCTCCGGGCGCACGGCGGGCCGCGCCATCGCCAGGGCGATGGCCACGAGCAGCCCCCAGACCAGGAACCAAGGATCCCACAGGTAGGCGTTCCAGGCCAGGGCCCGGCGGTCGAGATGCGGGGAGCGCTCCCACGGCGCAGGGACGAGGCGACCGACCACGAGCCATGGCAGGGCCACGGCGATGAGGGTGAGCACCACCGTGCTCACGGCCCTACGCCCCCCGGCAGCGCCTCCGCAGCGCGGCGGGGTCGAGCACGGTGATCGCGCGCCGATCGGTAGCGATCCATCCCAGCGCGCGCATGAGCCGCAGGGCCCGGGAAACGGTCTCGCGAGTGGCGCCCGTCCAGCTCGCGAGCTCGTCCTGGCTGAGGGAGAGATCGATGCGCCGGCCCACCTCCGCCGGCACACCATGATCGGCGGCGAGCTCGAGCAGTCGCTTGGCCACGCGGCCGATGCTGTCGTGGGTGGCGAGGTCGATGCGGTCGCGATCGGCTTCGGCGAGGCGGCGCACGAGCATGCGGATGAGCACGAGGCCGACGTCCGGGTGCTCGGCGAGGAAGAGGCGGAAGTCTTCGCCGCCGATGCTCCCCACTTCGACCCGGTCGACGGCGACGCCCGTCGCCGTGCGCCGGATCCCCCCGAGCACGGCCATTTCGCCGATGAGCTCGCCCGGTCCGCGGATGGCGAGCACGACGTCGCGACCGCCGGCCCCCGCCGCCACCAGCTTCACGCGACCCTCGATGACGACGATGACGTCCTCGCCGGCCGCGCCGGCGCGGAGGACGGGCGACGCCTTGGGAACGATGCGGCGGCGCACGCGCCCGAGCAGCGCATCGGCGTCCGGGGCCGCGAGCTGGCGCAGAAATGGCACGTGCTGAGGCTCGAAAGGCTCCTTGGTCGTCGACATCTCTCCGTGAAAAATGTCACGACTTGCCATTAGCCGGCTCTGATATGTCTGCGAGCGAACTCCACTACCCCTCCTCCAAGGATCAGCGCACCGATGATTATCAGCGCGACGGTGCCCAGATCGCCGAAGGCATCGGCTACCGACGGTCCGATCAAGAAGCTCCCAAAACCGAGGGACAGCGCCCAGATCGCGGCCGACAGGGCGTTAGCTGGAAGGTAGACGGTCCAGCGGACGCGGTTCACTCCGGCGAGCCACGACGGCGTCAATATCACCGCGACCACCGTCGCGCGCTCGAACACCCGCTCGCCCCGCTCGACGGCGCGTAGCCGCGCCTTACGGAACGGGCCGCGCGCGGTGAGCAGGGCCCGGCCGGCCTTGTAGCCGATGAGCCAGCCGATGATGCCTCCGGCGTTGGCCCCCAGCCAGGCGATGAGGAGCACCTCGGTGAGGTCGAGCTTGTGCTTGGCGGCGAGGATGCCGGCGGCGACGAGCAACGGCTCGCCCGGGCCCACTCCCGCGATCCAGCTGAGCGCGGCCCCGATGGCGAGGCCGGCGTAGTCGAAGGGCGGACCGTGGAAGCGATGGAAATGGAGATGGAGATGGAGGTGGAGGTGGATCGCCGCCGTGAGCAACGCCGTCCTGCCCGCCTTTTCGCGCGGTTTGCTGGGCCTTCTGACGACTTTAGAGGGGGGTTACCCCGCTGTGAGCGGGAATCGTTTATCCGTATGTCCAGGTGGCCAAACCGTTTGCTGGACGCGAGGCCATAGAAGCCTCTTTAGGCCTCGACAAATCTTCCCGCCACCAGACAATAGGGCCGATTGGGACCAGGGGGTCGTCGGTCCGGCCGCCGCGCGAGCGGAGGGCACCGCCCGTTCCCCCGGACAAGGAGATCAATGCCCCCATTCACACCATACCCACCGTGGCTCAGCCCCGGAGACAATGCGTGGCAGCTCACTGCGGCGACCCTCGTCGGCCTGATGAGCGTGCCTGGCCTCGTTGTTCTCTACGGCGGGGTCATGCAGAAGCGCTGGGCGATCAACAGCATGATGCTCACCTTCGGAACGTTCTCGGTCGTCCTCATCGTGTGGGTCCTCTGGGCCTTCAAGATGGGCTTCGGTCATCCGATCGGCCATGGAACGGGCTTCTTCTCGACGTTCTGGGGAAAGCCGGGGAACATCCTCACCCAGGCCCAGGAGCAGGGACGCGCGAACGTCCCGCTGCTCAGCGGGGCGGCTCCGAACTTCAGATTCCCGGAATCGACGCTCGCGTACTTCCAGTTCGTGTTCGCGGCCATCACCCCGATCCTGGCCCTGGGGTCAGTACTCGGGCGGGTGAACATCAAGGCGTGGCTGCCCTTCTGCGCGCTGTGGATCACCTTCGTGTACACGATCGACGCCTTCCTGCTCTGGGGCGGCGGCTGGTTCGCCCATAAGGGCGCGATCGACTTCTCCGGCGGGTACGTGATCCACCTGAGTGCCGGGATAACCGGGTTCGTCGCTGCGGCGGTGATCGGACCACGACTACAGAGAGACCGGGAGATCGACGCACCGAACAACGTCCTCATGGTCGCCACCGGTGCGGGTTTGCTGTGGCTGGGGTGGAACGGCTTCAACGGAGGTGACCCGTACTTCGCGGGTCTGGCGTCCTCCGCGGCCGTGCTCAACACCAACCTGTGCACCGCGGTCGCCTTCCTGGTCTGGGTCGTCTGGGACTACGCCACGGGCCGCAAGCCGTCACTCATCGGCGGAGTCAACGGAATGATCGTCGGCCTCGTGGGGATCACCCCTGCGGCGGGTTACGTCAACGGGTTCGGAGCCATGGCGATAGGTGGGATCGCGTCGACGATCGTCTACTTCGCGCTCAACTACCTGAGCCGTATGCGTCCCTTCCGCAACGTGGACGACACCCTCGGAGTGATCTACACGCACGGATTCGCGGGCTTCGCCGGTGGCTTGCTCACCGGCATCTTCGCCAACCCGCACATGATCGAGGCGTTCGGTCCCACCGGGACCACCAAGGGCGACGCCACCTCGTTCGGGGGCGCGATCTACGGAAACTGGACGCTGCTGAAATGGCAGTTCCTCGCCGGCTTGTTCGTGATCATCTTCTCGGGCGTGATGACGTTCGTCATCCTCAGGATCGTCGGCATCTTCATACCGTTGCGGATGAAGGAAGAGAACATGGAGATCGGCGACACCGCCGAACACGGCCACGAGGTGTACCCGTCCGATGTCCCGTCGCTCGGATTCCCGGGAGGGATCCCGGGCCTGGCCTCGGGCGCTGCCGGAGCGGCCACATCGAGCGCATGATCGACGCGGCGGGAGCTCCGGCGTGCAGGCGCGAGCATGGTCGAGCGCGCCCGACCGCTTGAGAGCGACTCGCCAGAGGAGGACCGGGTGGCGGAGGTGACCGCCGCCCGGTCCACACCCTTGACGATGGTCTCCGGCGTCGTCGCCGGCGACGACCTAGACCAGGTCGCCGCCTCGGCTTCGCACGCGCTCGGGCGCCCGGTGGCGATCGCCATCCCCACCCTCGGAGAGCCGGTGGTGTGCCCCGCCGGCGCGCTCTCCGAGGACGACATCAGGGCGATCGTGGCGCACGCCGCCGCGGTGATCAGGGGCGAGCTCCCCGAGGCGCCGGCCGTGCTCTCCGATGCCGTCGAGGTCCGCCTCGGTCGTGACGTCGTCGGCATCGTCGCCGCGGTGCGGCGCAACCGGGACGCCGGCGCCGCCCCCGAGCTGCGGCCCTGGCTCGAGGCCGCGGCGGCCGCCGCCGCCGTCGCCGCCGTCATGCGCGACGCCCAGGAGGGCGGTCTCGAGCGTTCGCGGCGTGCCCTGCTCCAGTCGCTGCGCGTCGGCCCTCCCGCCGAGATCCCCCTGTTCATGGAGCACGCCCGCCGCCTCGGCTTCGACCTGAGCTCCGGCGCCGTGGCCATCTGCGCCGAGGAGCGCAAGCCCGGAAGCGCACCCGCGCTCGGTGAGCTCACGGGAGGGCACCGGGCTCTGATCGCCGAGGTCAGCGCCGGGCGCCTGTGCGGCCTCGTGCCCCTCGGATCAGCGGCCGCGGGCGACGGCGTCGAGGAACTGGCGGCCGAGCTCGCCGACCGGGGCATGCACGTGGCCGTGTCGACCCCGCAACGCGACCCCGCCACCCTGCACGACGCGCTGCGCGAGGCCGAGGTCCTCGTCGAGCTCGACGTCGCCCTCGCCGGTCACGAGGAGACCTACCGGCTCCTCATCGGCATCCTCCTCAGGGATCCCAGTCAGCTCGAGGACCTCCGCGCGCGCACCATCGCCCCCCTCAGCGTCTACGACGCCGAGCACGACACCGAGCTCCTCGCCACCCTCGAGGCCTTTCTCGCCCACCACGGCTCGACCACGGACACGGCCGAGGCGATGAGCCTTCACCGCCACACCGTCGGCTACCGCCTGGCACGGGTGCAGGAGGTCTCGAGTCTCAGCCCGTACGAGTCCGACGGCCGCGAGCGGCTCGGCCTCGGGCTCAAGGCGCACCACATCCTCGACGCCAACCTGCGCCTGCCCGAGGCCTGAGCATCGGGCGGCCGGCGGGCGCCGGGCGCCGGGGGGCGCGGCTACCCGAGGACGAGCTCGGCGGCGGTGCGCAGGTTAGCGGCGTCGCCGGCGATGAGGAGCGTCGTGACGATCGAGTCCCGCCACGCCTCGAGGTCGTGGCGGATCTTCTCCTTGGGCCCGATCAGCGTGAGCTTCTCGATCAGCTCGGTGGGGACGGCGGCCGCCGCCTGCGCCTTGTGCCCGGAGAGATAGAGCTCCTGGATCTTCGCGACTTCGGCCTCGTAGCCCATGCGGATGGCGACGTTGGCGTGGAAGTTCGTGCCCTTGGCCCCCATGCCCCCGAAGTACAGGGCGTACATGGGACGCATGGCATCGGCGGTAGCCTCGACGTCGTCGGTGACGATCAGGGGGACGCTGGCGGTGACCTCGAAGTCGGCGGCGCTGCGCCGCGCGCCCGGCCGCGAGAACCCCTCGCTGAGCGCCTCACGATAGAAGTCGTCGTGGTGGGGCGAGTAGAACAGGGCCAGCCACCCGTCGCAGAGCTCGCCGGCGAGCGCGACGTTCTTCGGTCCCTCGGCGGCGAGGAAGATGGGGATGTCCTCGCGCAGTGGATGGATCGTCGACTTCAGGGGCTTGCCGAGCTCGGTGCCCGGGAGTGGGAGCGGATAGTGGGGACCCTCGTTGACGAGCGGCCCCTGGCGCGCCCAGATCTGGCGCAGGATCCCGATGTACTCGCGCATGCGCGCGAGCGGCTTGGCGAACGGCTGCCCGTACCACCCCTCGACGACTTGCGGTCCCGAGACCCCGAGGCCGAGGATCAGGCGACCACCTGACAGGTGGTCCAGGGTCATCGCCGCCATCGCCGTGGCCGCCGGCGTGCGGGCGGAGATCTGGACGATGCCGGTGCCGAGCCTGAGCCGCTGCGTCGAGGCGCCCCACCACGCGAGGGGCATGAGCGCGTCCGAGCCGTACGCCTCGGCCGTCCACAGCGAGTCGTAGCCGAGCGTCTCGGCCTCGGAGATGAGCTCGGCGGCGCCGGCGGGGGGCCCGGAGCCCCAGTAGCCGACGTTGAGGCCGAGGCGCAGATCGCGGGACATGGTCGGCAACCCTAGTGGTCGCTCTATTAGCGAGGGGGCCGCAGTCGCTCGATGAGGACGCGCAGGCGCCCTTTGGGCCGCGGCTGGGTGCGCAGCCACTCCTCGCGCGTCGGCAGCCGTCCCGCCTTGCGCGCCGCCATCACGCATCCGGTGTGGGCGTGGCGCCGGCGCGAGCTGTCCCCCTCGGGGGTCATGAGCATGTGCTCGGAGAGCGCGGGGAGATGGCGGTGGCAGAGCGGGCAGCGATAGGTCGCGGGCTTGCGGTTCTGGGCCCGACGGATCTCCCACCAGCGCTCGGGGGCCTGCTTGGCCATCCGTCCAAGCATCGCACCCCGGCCGCCGCGAGCCGGTATCGTCGCCACCCGTGGAGCACAAAGACGAGCGGGTCGTGCTGGAAACCGCGCGCTACCGGATCAGCGGCCTCCTGCGACTGCCCCGCGACGGCTATCGCAGCCGGCTGACCGACTTCCTCAACGCCGGGGAGCGGGATTTCATCGCCCTCACCGACGTCGACCTCACGCCGCTCGGCGGCGCCGGCGACGCCGAGCACCGGAACTTCATCGCCGTGGCCCGCAGCCAGATCGTCCTCGCGGCCCCCGTCGACGACGAGGCCGACGAGGCCGAGGCGAACCTGACCTGAGCGCGCTCGCGCCTTTGCTCGGCCGCCGCGACCGGGCAGGTATTCTTTACCCTGTATGGCGATCAAGCCGGCAGATGAACTGACGAGCGCGAGCCGCGCCGAGAAGCTCCGCGCCTCGCCGCGGATGTTCGAGAACGATCTCCTCGACAAGCTCTCGCGCGTGCACCCCAGCGTGCCGCCGATCCTCTTCATCCCCACCATTACCTTCCTCCTCGTCGAGGGCCTCGTGCACGGCGTGGGCTGGGCGACGCCGGCGTGGATCGTCGGCGGCTACATCTTCTGGACCCTGACCGAGTACTGGCTGCACCGCGTCGTCTTCCATTTCGAGCCCGAGCAGGGCATCGGCGCGAAGCTCCACTGGATCATCCACGGCGTCCACCACGACCATCCCAACGACCCGCTGCGCCTGGTCATGCCGCCCTCGGTGAGCGTGCCCCTGGCCGCCCTGTTCCTGTGGGCCTTCTACGCCGTCCTCGGGAGCCCCGCCTTCCTGCCCTTCGCCGCCGGCTTCCTCGCCGGCTACCTCTTCTACGACATGCTCCACTACCACGTGCACCATCACACCCCGAGCACGCCCCTGGGCAAGAGGCTTCGCGAGCTCCACATGCGCCACCACTTCCAGGACCACGAGCGTGGCTTCGGCGTCAGCGCCCCGTTCTGGGACCACGTCTTCGGGACCGCGCCCAAGGCGCGTCCCAAGCGCGCCGCCTAAGTCAGCCAGGCGCCCCGCGCGGATCAGCTGGGCTTGATGCCGCCGGCTGCGAGCGCATCCGCGCCAAGCGAATGAGCGTCAGCGAATTCGCCGGGCTCGTAATAACGCGCGACGGTGAAGGCGATGAGCATGGGGACGTGCACCGCGAAGACGGCGAGTGAGAGCGTGAGGACGACGAGCGGACCGCCGCGCAGATGGTTGTGGACGAAGACGAACTCGATCATCCCCGCCGTTACCAGATAGGCGAGCAGCGACCACCGGCCGACTTCGAAGAACCGCCGCCAGGCGAAGTCCTTGACGCGCGTGAGCGAAATAAGGTTCCCGGCCATGAGGATCGCCGAGGCGGCGAGGAGCGCGACGGCCGGGCCGAGCGGCACGTGCCGGGGGAGGTGCGCCGAGAGGTAGATCCCGCCCGCGACGATGAGCGCGAGCGACGCCATCCCGACCTGCGTGACAGGGGGCAGGCGGCGCTCGCTCACGAGCTCGTGATCTTGGTCATGATCACCAGGGTGGCGACCTGCATGATCCCGAGGATCCCCGCCGAGTACATGAAGCGCTTCATCAGCCGCTCGATGACCTCGGGCTTGGGGCGCGGCTTCTTGAGCTCCACGAGCACGGCGATGTTCGCCGGCTCGAGCAGGCCGAGGGCGAGGACCGCCATCACGCCGACGACGATGTAGCTCGCGACGATCCAGCCATGATTGGGGGCGGAGCTGAGGACGTTGCCCGTCTTGATCCCGAGTTGCCAGCCCGCCGCCAGCGTCATCGTCACCACCGTGGGCATGATCAGCACCATCTTGGGCATGAGCTTGGTGGTGAACTCGATCCGCGCCGGGATCGACATCTTGCCCATGATCGGGCCGAGGATGAGCCCGAGGAAGAGGTCGATGATCGTCCACGCGGCTCCGCCCGCGACATGGAAGAAGTCGAGCGGCCACAGCTTGTTGGAGGCGATGCCGGCGATCACCAGCACCGCCGCCACTCCCACGATGATCAGCCCCTTGCGCGGGACGACCTCGAAGTCGGGAATCGGAGGCGGACCATGCGGAGGCGCTTCGGGGGCTACCGTGGGTGCCTGGGCCGCGACGCTCATGGGGCGCTACGTTAGCGCGCCGTTAGGACGACAGCAAGCGATCCGGTGTATCGCCGTGTCGGGCGGGTTCAGCGGAGCGGGAGGGATTCGAACCCCCGGGCCGCGTGAACGGCCGGCTGCTTTCAAGGCAGCTGCATTCAACCGGACTCTGCCACCGCTCCCGGCGGATGCCTCGAGCACCCGAGCGGCAATCGTACGCGGTGGTGGGAGACCACGGCTCAGGGCTCTACACTGCCCCGGCAACCCCGGGAGAGGTGGCCGAGTGGCTGAAGGCACTCGCCTGCTAAGCGAGTAAGGGGTTCACACTCCTTCGCGGGTTCGAATCCCGCCCTCTCCGTCCTCAGTCCCCGCCGTGGGGTCGGCGTGCTCGCGGCCTGGCGCGCTGTCAAGCCGGTACGCCACGCCGGTACGCCACGCGGGCGCCCGCGTGCTCGCGGTATGGCGCGCTGTCACGCCAGCGCGCCGCGCGGGCGCCCGGTCACGCCTGGGCGCCCCTCCCCCACGTGTCCCGGAGCAGCCATCCCACGAGCCGGTCTCCCTGACGGGTGATCAGGGCCAAGGGCTCGATGAGCAGCCGCAGGGCGATCATCGTCAGCAGCCCCCGTCGCCGGCCGACCCGGGGCGCCACCCCGGCCGCGAAGGCCGCCAGGCCGGGGAGGGGTCGCATGAACACCGTGAGCTCAGCGAGGCGGCCCTCGCCGTCGAAGCGGATGAAGTCCATGCCCTCGAGGCGGCGCCCGCGGACGCGGACGGTGAAGCGCTGGGTCCACACCTCCCCGGCGCCGACGAGCTCGTGGTGCTCGATTTCCCCCATGGCCTCGGCGACGATCTTGAGCACGGCAAGGGCGTCACCGCGTCCGCGAAACTGAAAGCTCTCGGTGATCGGCGAGTGAATCACCACATCGGGAGCGAGGGCGTCGGCCATCGTCCCGTAGTCCCGCTCGCGCATCGCCCTCATGAACCGCTGCGCCGTCGCGCCATTGTCGGTCGGCTCGGTTCGCTGGGGCACCGTCTCGGCAGTGTCCATCGTCTCTCCCTTTTCGATCGGCTCCGAGCGCACAGGATAGCGCTCGCTATCTGAATAGCAAGCGCTTGCTCTTTGTCGGGGCGGGCTTGTACTCTCGGCACGTGCCCCCAGCTCGTCTGACCAGAGAGGAGAAGCGCGCCGAGACTCGCTCCGCGCTCGTGCGCTCGGCAGCCGACGTCTTCGCTCAGCGCGGCTTCCACGCCGCCTCGGTCGACGAGATCGCCGAGAACGCCGGCTTCTCGGTCGGCGCCCTGTACTCGAACTTCGGTCGCAAGGAGGATCTTCTCCTCGCGGCCATCGAGGAGAACGTCAGCGACTGGGCCCGGCTCTTCGCCGAGCGCTTCCGCGAGGCCGACAACGTCCACGACCAGGCTCGGCTGGTCGCCGACGCCTGGATCGCTGGGGTGAGCGCCGAGCCCAAGCCCTTCCTGCTCTGGATCGAGCTGTGGGCCTATGCGGTGCGCAACGACCGCCTGCGCGACGAACTCGCCGCCCGGACACGAGCGATCCGGGACCTCTTCACCTCGATGATGCACGAGGCCGCCGAACACGCCGGCGTCACGCTCCCCGACGGCCTCGCCGAGGAGCTCGGGGCCGTCTTCGACGCACTCGGACTCGGGCTCGCCGTGCGCCGCCTGCTCGATCCCGATGCCGTCCCCGACGGCTTCTTCGGCACCGCCGCGAGCCGCATCGTCGACGCCGTACTCGGGCAAGCGGCCCCCGGCCCTTAATGTCAGGCACATGTGGCCGCCCGACGCACTCGAGTTCCTGCGCGAGCTCGAAGACCACAACGACCGTGACTGGTTCCGCGCCAACCGCGCCCGCTACGACGCGGTTCTCAAGGGTCCGGCCCTAGCCCTCGCCGAGAAGCTCCGCCACCTCGGTGAGCCCCGGACCTTCCGCCCCTACAACGACACCCGCTTTCACCCCCGGCCCCCGCTCAAAGAGCATCTCGGCGTCGCCATCGGCTACGGCAGCGCCGGCGGTTACTACTTCGAGCTCTCCCTCGACGGCCTGCTCGTGGCCGCCGGCCTCTACCGCCCGGCCCCCGACCAGCTCGAGCGCTACCGCGGCGCCCTCGACGACGAGCGCCGCGCTGAGCAGTTCGAGGCGGCCATCGCCGCGTCGACCGCGGGCGGCCTCGAGCCCGCCGAGCCCACCCTCAAGCGTGCGCCCCGCGGCTACCCCACCGACCATCCACGCATCCACCGCCTGCGCATGAAGGAGCTCATCGTTCGCCGTCTCCACACCCTCGAGCCCTGGCTCCACGAGCCGGCCTGCGACCGACGCCTCCGGCGTGAGCTCGAGGCGGCCCGCCCCCTCGTCGCGTGGCTGGCCGAGCACGTCGGCCCCTCACACCGGCCCGCCCCTCCGATTCGACCGGGATAGAATCGATCCCAACGCGCCCGTAGCTCAGCTGGATAGAGCGTCGGTCTACGGAACCGAAGGTCGGGAGTTCGAATCTCTCCGGGCGCGCTGGGAAGGCCCCGCTAATGCGGGGTTTTCTTGTTTCTACGGGCGGCCTCGGCTCGCGATATGTCCCCAATATGTCCCCGTGTGCTGGTACGGTTTCGGGCATGGACCGTCCCCTTCGGCCTCCGACCGGGCATGTGTTTCGAGTCGATCGAGCCCGCGGGCCGGTCTGGTACGCGAAGTACCGGCTGCCGGACGGGCGCCAGGTCCAGAAGAAGCTAGGACCCGCCTGGATCGAGCGCGGGCGGTCGGCGGCGGGCTATTTCACCAAGCGCCAGGCCGAGGACTGGCTACGCGGAGTATTGGACGAAGCGCGCCGAGGCACGCTGCCCGGCATGGTCAGAACGGGCGCCACGTTCGCCGACGCCGCCGCCGAGTTCTTGCGCTACACCGAGCACGACCGCGGATGCAAGCCCTCGACTCTGCGCGACTACCGCTCGAACATCGAGGCGCACCTCCTTCCCGCCTTCGGCCCGTTACCGGTTGAAGACATCACCGCCGCCTCGATCGACCGCTGGCGCGCCTCCTTGACCGACCTCTCGCCTCGGACGAAGAACAAGCTGCTGGTGGTCTTGCACGGCGTGATGCGCCGCGCAGCCAGCGTCTGGGGGCTGCAGACCAATCCGGTCGCCGGCGTCGAGAAGCAGCGAGTCCGTTCGACCGGTGATCTGGAGGTGTTCTCGCCCGAGGAGGTGATGGCCCTCGTCCGCGCCGCAGCGTCAGAGCAGGACGGCGCCATCTACCTCACCGCCGCCTTCACCGGCCTGCGCCGCGGCGAGCTGCTGGCCCTCCGCTGGCGCGACGTCGACTTCAGCGGTTCGCTCATCCGCGTCCGAGCCAGCTACGCGGCCGGCCACCTGACCTCTCCGAAGTCAGGGAAGGTGCGCTCGGTCCCGATGGCGCCCGACGTCGCGGCCTCCCTGGCGGCACTCGGGCAGCGACAAGACTGGATCGGCGACGACGACCTCGTGTTCCCCGGAGAGACAGGGAACTTCCTCGACGGATCCGCCCTGCGGCGCCGCTACGCGTCGGCGCTCACCCGCGCCGGCCTGCGCCCGCTGCGCTTCCACGATCTCCGCCACACATTCGGGACCCGGATGATCGCCAAGGCCGACATCCGCCGCGTGCAGGAATGGATGGGCCACGCCGACGTTCAGACCACGATGCGGTATCTCCACTACGCGCCGCGCGCCGACGACGCTGCTCTCGTGGCCGAGGCTTTTCGTCTGGCCGACCCTGACGTCGAGCCGTCTACGGCTTCAGGCGCATGAACATTCCGTCCAGGAGCCGCGTCGATCGGGCCGCTCACCGGGTCCGAGAGCACCAACGCGGCATTTCGCCCATGACGGAGACCGACCGTGCCCCCCGAGCTGGGCATCATCGAGGAGTTCCGGGGCGCACATGCGGAGCCGCTCACCCGCGTCGCAGCCGATCTCCGCCATTTGGTGGCGGATGTTTCCGGAGGACAGCCCGAGGTCGGCCAGCGACTCAAGCGCATGGCCACGATCCTCGACAAGCTGGACCGTCAGCCGACGATGGCGCTGTCGCGGATGAACGACATCGCCGGCTGTCGCGCGGTGGTCGTCACGCAGGTTACCGTGGACACGTTGATCGATCGACTGCGGGCGGAGAACCCCTGGGAGCTGCTCCCGAAGACCTGGGACTACGCCGCCACGCCAAAGCCTGACGGCTATCGGGCGAAGCACCTCGTTGCGGTCGCGGACGGATTGCGTGTCGAAATCCAGCTCCGGACCGCCGGGCAGCATGCGTGGGCAGAGTTGGTTGAGAGCATCGACCGAGAACTCGGCTCGCGCGCCAAGTTCGGAGGTGCAACCCCCGAGCTTGCCTCCGCCCTCGCAGATGCAGCCGAGACCGTCGCGAGGTACGAGCGTCGAGAAGTCGACCTTGCTGCCATGATTACCGCACTCGCTCTTGTCCAATTGCAAGCGCGATGGCCACGATGACCGACTCGACCAACTACTTCCTCCTCGTCTACAACGTGTCGACAGCCGACGTCTACGTTGAGGCCTACGGCAGCGACGGCGCCACCGCCGCCGCCGAGTACAGCCTCCGCGAGCACCAGTACCGCGAGCAGCCCGAGATCGAGGTAGTGCTGGTCGGCGCCGACTCGCTCGAGACGGTCAAAAAGACACATTCGCACTACTTCTCCGTGCCGACGGAGTCGTTGCTGGCGGGACTCGAGAGCGATCGCGCCGCGTAGGTTTGGGACCCCGCGCGAACGTCCCAGGATAAGTCCGGACATCCCTGCCGACAGCCCTGCGAGCGACGGCGGCTCATCCCGTTTTCCGTGCCGCGTGAGCGCGGACACTGAGGACATCTGAGGACATGTCGGGACACGAGCACGCCGTGCGTAGAGTGTGATCCTGATTTGGGGGAGCATGGCGCGGGCGCTGCGTGTGGAAGCGAGCGAGCGCGGACAGGTGTTCTTCGGAGCCGAGCGCTTCGGTACAGCTGGGAGGTCGCTGTGAGCTGGCAGCTGACTTCCGAGGGCCGGTGGGACAACTACTGATATGGCGTCGCGTTTGTCAAGTAGTCGTGCGTGATCGCGACCGCTCGGGCGAGCGTTCGGAACGAGAACGAGGGTGTTCGGGAGGGCGGGACGCCGAGCACGTTGTCGGCGTTGCCAGTCTGATGATGCGGGGATTTTGCGTACCCCAGGG
>DASZKU010000193.1:0-14662 GCA_035552815.1 Solirubrobacteraceae bacterium
CCCGCCGCGGCCGTTCTGCCGCGCCAACTTCAGTAGCGGTTCTCGCGCAGCCACTCCGCGTAGCTGCGGATCCCCTCCTCGAGCGCCCACCCGGGCCGGTACCCGAGGTCGCGCCCCGCCGGCGAGATGTCCCACGGACCCTGGCGGTCGAGGTTGGGGATGTAGCCGGGCCCGACGGAGATCCCAGGCCCGCCGAGCAGCTCGTGAACGAGGGCGGCGGTCTCGGCGAGGGAGATCTGGCTCCCGCCGGTGATGTTGTAGACGCGCTGCGACGGAGCTGCCGCGACCGCGGCCGCGCACGCAGCCCGGGCCACGTCCTCGACGTGGATGAATTGGAAGCGCTGCTCGGCGCCGTGGTCGAGCGCGTAAGGCTCGTCGTGCACGGCGGCGGCGATCATCTCGCGCAGGACCTCGGGCATGGGATTGCCGGGCCCGTAGACCTCGGTTATGCGCAGCGACACGACGTCGAGGCCGTAGAGGTCGGTGTAGACGTCGGCGAGCATCTCGGTGGTCACCTTGGTCACGCCGTAGGGCGTTATCGGGCGAAGGCGCGCGTCCTCGCGCACGATCTCGGTCTCCTGATGGCCGTAGGCGCACTCGGAGGAGAAGTTGACGATCCGGCGCACGCCCGCCATGCGCGCGCTTTCCAGGACCGACAGCGTCCCGTAGACGTTGGCGGCAAAGGTGCTCACCGGGAGCTCCACCGAGAGCTCGGGATGCGACATCGCGGCGGTGTGGAGGATGCCCTGCACGGCATGCTCGTCGAGGGTGCGGATGAGCCGCGGGATGTCGAAGAGCTCGCCCTGGACGCTGGTGACGGCGGGGTCGGCGCTCTCGGAGAAGTCGCGGTTATAGGAGACGACCTGGTGGCCGTCGGCGACGAGGCGGCGGACGAGGTGGCGCCCGACGAAGCCCAGGCCGCCGGTGACCATGACCGAGGTCACGACAGCGACGCCTCGGGAGTCAGGCTGCTCGGGGCCAGGCACGTGGTGCGCCCGCCGTCGACCACGTACTGCGCTCCGGTGACGTAGCTCGCGTCGTCGGAGAGCAGGAACACGACGACGCGGGCGATCTCCTCGGGGCGACCGAGGCGCCCGAGGGCGATCGACCGCTCGCCCTCGGCCCGCGCGAGCTCGGGATCGGGGGTCCCCCGGTACTCGGCGCGCAGGAGCGGCGTGTCGGTGGCCCCCGGGCACACGGCGTTGACGCGGATCCCGTGGGCCGCCAGCTCCGCCGCCAGGGCGCGGGTCATGGCGAGGATGGCCCCCTTGGTCGCCGAGTAGGCGGCGTATCCCGGCTCGCCGCTGAGGGCGAGCTCGGAGGCGGTGCTGAGGAGCGAGCCGCGGCCGGCGGGGATCATCCGGCGGGCCGCCTCGCGGGCCACGTTGAAGCTCCCGGTGAGATTGGTGTGGAGCAGGCGCTGCCAGGCCGCGTCGGTCGTCTCGGTGATCGACGCGACGAGCGAGACCCCCGCGTTGTTGAACACGGCGTCGACGGGGCCGAGCTCGCGCTCGGCGAGGTCGAAGGCGGCGGCGACGGCAGCCGGGTCTCCGGCGTCGCCGGCAAAGGCCAGGGCGCCGGCGCCGGCGCGCCGGCACGCGTGCGCCGCCGCCTCGAGCTCGTCGCCCGGGAGGGCGAAGAGGATGACCGAGGCACCCGCCCGGACCAGCGCCTCAGCGCTCGCGCGCCCGATCCCCGAGCTGGCGCCGGTGACGAGAGCGACGCGACCGTCCATGCTCCTCCTCGTCCTCCCGCTCTCCACGTCCATCCTCCCGCTCCTTTGCCGCCGCCTTCGAACCCGACCGAACTGTCGCGGGCGCCCCGAGCCGACGACATGGCCCCCGGGACAGAATTCCGCCCTCCGTTTTGGCCTGCTGTCTACGGTCGTACTGTCGACAGTTCGGGAGACTGCTCGCCTACGTGCACGCAACGCTTTCGGCATCCCTGCTCCCGCGCCCGGCCGCCTCCCTGACCGAGTCGATCGCCGGGCTCTTGCGCGAGCGGATCCTCGCCGGCCAGTTCCGGCCCGGCGAGAAGCTCGTCGAGGCCGAGATCGCCCGGCAGCTCGAGATCAGCCGCGGTCCCGTCCGCGAGGCGCTGGCGCAACTGCGCGCGGAGGGGCTGGTGATCGAGCGCCCGCGCCGCGGGTCCTTCGTGGCCGAGCTCACCCTCGACGACGTCCGGGAGATCTACGAGCTCCGCGCCGCGCTCGAGAGCCGGGCGGCCCGTCTCCTCATCGAGCGCGAGGACCGCGGGGCCTTCGCGGAGCTCGAGGCGATCGTCGAGGCGATGACGGCGGCGACGCGGATCGACGACCGTGAGGCCTTCGCCGAGCTCGACGGCCGCTTCCATGCCGAGCTGTGCCGGCTCTCGGGCAACCGCCGGCTCCATCAGGCCTTCGTCCAGCAGTCCGGGCTCCTCAACACCTTCGTGCGCATGGAGATCAAGACCCAGTACCGCACCCTGGCGGGGATCCTCGACGAGCACGTCGAGCTCTTCGCCGACCTCAGCTCCGGTCACGGCCTCCGGGCCCAGGAGGGCTGTGAGCGGCATATGCGCGAGGCGCTCGAGCGGGTGACGAGCATGCTCGAACACGGCTCGTAAAGCCCCTCGCGCCGGTATCGCTTACGACGTATCGGTCACTCGTGACGGCGCCACCACCCGGAGCCGCCCGGCGCGCACACCGGGTACCGGGGCGGGGTGGCCAGCGTCGAGAGCGAGTGCATGTCGTCGATGAGATCCTGGGCGCGCCGCGCGAGCCGCAGGTCGCCCCCGTCGAGGCCGCGGCCGTTGAAGATCGCGCCGCCCAGGATCGACTTGATCTCCCCGGCGACCGCGTCGCGCTCGGCCTGGCACGCGGTGAGCTGGGCATCGAAGCCCTTAGCGACGGCGTCGCCCGGTGAGGCGCTCTCCGCCGCGGTGGTCGAGACGATCTCGCTGTCGTGGCCGAACTGACCGACGGCGGCGTTGAGCTGCTTGTAGACGTCGGCCAGCTCCTGATAGGTCCGCTGGTGCAAGCGCACCGTCCACGGCAGGGCCTGCGGGCTCATGAACTCGGTCACGGCCCGGCCGTCCTGGAGATAATCGCTCGAGAGCCCGAGCGTGGCGAGCATGGTGGGACGGATGTCGGTGTGGTCGGTCCACACCGCGTTCGTCTCACCCAGGTGCCTGATGGTCGGACCGACCATCCCGAGCCAGGTGGTGGTCACCTCGGGCTCGTCGCCGCCGTGGTTCCAGGCGAAGCTCGGGTTGAGGCTCGGGCAGCCCGGGGTGCTCCCGGTCGGGCACGTACCCGTCTGGTAGAAGTACGTCGGGTTGCCGAAGTCGGTGAACGTCGGCGTGCGCAGCGGATCGGTGGTGGTCATGTGGAGGATCCGCTGATCCTCGGCGGTGGCGAGGTGCGTCGTCACCGGGTCGGTGGCGCCGGTCACCTGGTTGGTCAGGGTCAGTCCCCCGAGATCCTGCTCGAGCTTGCGCACCTGCGGGTCGAAGGGCCCGGGCGGCGCCGTCGAGCCTGCCGGGGCGCCGACGTAGAAGTTCGGGTTATCGTCGAAGTGGATCGCGAACGGAGTGGTGTTCGCCTTCTCCTTGGCGAGCGCGTCGTCGATGTTCGCGTCCTGCTCGCCGATGCCGTTGCTCGCGTAGGTGCACGGGACGGTGACCCCGTCACAGCCGGGGTTGGTCGGCGCCGAGCCCGCGAAGTGATCGCCCTCGTCGGCGGTGAACACGAACAGGGTGTTGCTCTGGTTGATCCCGTCGGCGGCGAGGCGCTCGAAGAACGCCTGGTAGGCCTGGTTCTCCTGCTTGAGCTGGTCGACGTAGCCGGGCTGCCCAGGACCGAAGGCCTGGAAGGGCGGATTCCAGTTGTTGTGGGCGTCCTGGATGTAGGCGTAGGTGACGGGCACGCCCGCCTCCTGCATGGCGGCGACGTAGCCCAGGGTCTGGGCGGGCGTGGGGCTGAAGCCGGACACGAAGCCGGAGTTGCCGGCACTGTCGCCGATCACCTGCGAGGTGATGACGCTGCCGTTGTAGCCCGTGTTGGTGCCGTTGGCGCAGAACTGGCAGCCGGGAGAGCTGTAGCTGTAGACGTCCTTGACGGGCGCGGCGAGATCGTGGACGTTGCCGTTGGCAGCGCCGTTGGCGTCCTGGCCCGACGCCGTGAAGGAGCCGGGACTCGAGGTCACCTGGTTGGCGTAGACGCCGCCGAAGAGGCCGTTGAAGCCCGTGTAGCCGCCGGGCTCGGCCGGCAGCTTGTCGGCGACGCCCCCGTTGTGGGTCGAGCACAGGCCGGTGGTGGTGCCGCTGTCGGCCTGGGCGCAGTGGATGGCGATGCCCTCGAAGTCGGTGCCCGCCAGCGTGCGTCCCGCGCCCGACTGGTTGGCACTCGCGAACTGGTACTGGGGCGAGCCGCTGCCGAACACCGAGGTGATGTCCCCGGATGGGCTCACGCCGATGTTCTCGAGCTCCATGTCGGCGATCGAGAAGGCGCCGACGTCGCACCCGGCCCGGGTGAAGGAGACCCACGGCGCGGGGGTGTTCTTCTGGCCGTCGGTGATCAGGTTGGTGAGCGGGTCGGTGCTCGACACCGGGTCGGTCCAGTAGGTGAAGGCGGAGGGGAACTTGGTGGGCACGGCGCCGCTGCCGGGCTCGTACTGGGCGTAGCTGTTGGCGACGCCGATCCCGTTCCGGTCGGGGTACAGACCGGTTAGCGCGGTGACGATGTCGCCCGCGGTGTGGCTGATGAGTGGGGTGTGATTGTTACCCGACAGCGTCCCGTTCCCGGCCAGGAAGTTCTTCAGCGCCGGCACCTGCTCGAGGTCGGAGGGGACGTTCGGGTTGTCGCGCGAGAGATGGGTGTTGTCGTACTGGATGTAGATGACGTGTTTGTACGGGGCGGCGAGATGACAGGTGGAGACCGCGAGGCTGCTCCCGCTCGCCACCGCGGCGCCGGGCGCGGCGATCGCCACCACCCACATCGACCCCAGCGCCAGGGCAAGCGCCACCGGCCCTGCCCAGATCCGCTTGCGTCCCCCCGTCAGCGCCATCTTCATTGCCGTGCTCCTCTGATCGCGTGTTCGGCGCCCCGGTCCCGCCGCGCCGATGCCGGGAACCTAAGCGCCCGCACCCTAGCGCCCGCGCGCGGTCGCACTTGTAACCGAGTTATGAATCTGACGTGACCAAGTGGTGGTGGCGCGGCCGGACCTCGCGCGCGCTGGCTCGGCTGGCCGCGTGAGCTAGGCGCCGGCCCGGCTCGCCAGCCCGGGGGCGTAGCGGTCGGGGCGGCGGTCGGCGAGCGCGTCGTTGTGCTCGCCGTTGCGCTTCTCGCGCGCCAGGGCGAGATCGGCGTCGGCCCAGAGGATCTCCTCGCCCCGGTCGGCGACGGGGCCGGCGCGGAGCCACCCGTCGGGACCGGCGAACACGCTCCCGCCTTCGAAATCGAGCCCGCGCTCGATCCCGCAGCGGTCGCACACGGCGACGAACACCCGGTTGAGGTAGGCGGTGGTGAGGGCGAGCGAGTGGAGGATGGGGCGGCCGTCGGGCGGCGGCTCGTCGCGCGGCCAGTTGGCCGGTAGGGCGATCAGGTCGGCCCCGTGGAGGGCGAGCCCGCGCGTGAGCTCGGGGAACTCGAGGTCGTAGCAGACGGCGAGGCCGATGCGCCCGTAGCGGGTATCGACGACGGGCGCGGGATCCTGCCCGGGCGAGAACCACCGCGCCTCCTCGCCCCACAGGTGAAGCTTGCGGTACACCGCCACCACCCCGTCGCCGTCGACGAGGGCCGAGCTGTTGTAGATCGTCCCGTCCGGGGCGCGCTCGCAGAAGCCGCCGATCACGAGGGCATCGCCGCGGCGGGCCTCCTCGCTCCAACCGCGCAGCAGCTCGCCGTCGCTGGGCACGGCGGCGGCGTGCACCTCCTCGGCGGCCGCGAACACGTAGCCGCTGTTGCTGAGCTCGGGGAGGACGACGATGTGCGCGCCGCCGGCGATGGCCCGGGCGAGGGCGTCGCGCCCGCGGGCGGGATTACCTTCCGGGTTCTCGACGTCGGGCGCGAGCTGACAACACGCGATCCTCACGCTCGGTCCCATTCCCGGCAGTGAATCATCTGTAGGGTGAGATTCGCATGACCTCCGGCGAGGACACGCGGCTGTGGCACCCGTTCGCCGACATGGGGTCGGTCCGGAGCGGGGAGCTGGTGATCGAGCGCGGCGAGGACGTCTGGGTATGGGACCGGGACGGGAAGCGCTACCTCGACGGGACCGCGAGCCTGTGGTACGCCAACGTGGGCCACGGGCGTCCGGAGATCGCCGCCGCGGTGGCGGCGCAGATGGCCCGGCTCGAGACCTACTCGGCCTTTGGCGATTTCGCCACCGAGCCGGCGCGGGAGCTCGCCGAGACGCTCGCCGACCTCGCCCCCATGCCCGCTCGCGTGTTCCTCGGCTCGGGGGGAGGCGACGCCGTCGACACGGCAGCCAAGCTCGCGCGCCGTTACTGGTACGAGCTCGGCGAGCCCGACCGCACCCTGCTCATGAGCCGCACCGCCGGCTATCACGGAACGCACGGCTACGGCACCGCGCTTGCCGGCATCCCCGCCAACCGCGACGGCTTCGGCCCTCAGGTGGAGACCGTCCAGGTTCCCCACGACTCGCTCGAGGCGATGGAGGCGGCGATCCGGGAGGCGGGCGCCGAGCGCGTCGCCGCTGTGTTCGTCGAGCCCGTGATCGGCGCCGGGGGGGTGTACCCGCCCGTCCCCGGCTACATCGAGGGACTCGCGTCGCTGTGCGAGCGGACCGGCGTGCTGCTCGTGGTCGACTCAGTGATCTGCGGCTTCGGCCGTCTGGGCACCTGGTTCGGGATCGAGCGCTGGGGGGTCGAGCCGGCGATGGTCGTGTTCGCCAAAGGCGTCACCAGCGGGTATCTGCCCCTGGGCGGCGTCCTCGTCTCCGAGCGCGTCGCCGAGCCCTTCTGGCGCGAGCCCCATAGCGCGGTGTTCCGCCACGGCGCGACCTACTCGGGCCACGCGACATGCTGCGCCGCTGCTCTGGCCAACATCGCGCTGCTCGAGCGCGACGGGCTCGTCGAGCGGGCGCGCGATCTCGAAGCTCCGCTCCTCGATGCCCTGGCGCGGTTCGCCGGACACGGCGCCGTGGCCGAGGTACGCGGCGGGGTCGGGCTGCTCGCCGCCGTCGCCTTCACCGACGAGATCCTCGAGCGTCGCCCCGACGCCGTCATGCGTGTGGTCATGGCCGCGCGCGAGGCGGGCGTGCTCCTCCGCCCGCTCGGCCGCGCCGTCGCCGCCTCGCCCCCGCTCACGGTGAGCGGCGAGCACCTCGCGCTCATCGGCGAGGCGTTCGAGCGCGGGCTCGCGGCCCTGTAGAGAGCGTTCGGCTCGGGGTCGTCAGACCCGCGGAGCTCAGACGGCGCCGCCGGCGCCGCTGCGGCGCACCAGCGCGTCGACCGCCGCCGCCACCACGAGCACGATTCCGGTCGCGATGTACTGGCCGGCAGCGCTGATGCCCATCAGGGCCAGCCCGTTGAAGACGATCCCGATGACGAGCCCGCCGAGCAGCGCGTGGACCGGCTTGCCGCGACCGCCGAACAGGCTCGCGCCGCCGATCACGGCCGCCGCCACGCCGTACAGGGTGTAGTTACCCCCGGGGACATCGGTCGAGATCGACCCCAGGAAGGAGATGTAGACCAGTCCGGCGATCCCCGCCGTCATCGCGCTGAGCAGGAAGGCGAGGCGACGGATGCCCTGGACGTTGACGCCGGCACGGCGGGCGGCCTCCGGATTGGCACCGATCGCATACATGTAGCGTCCGACTCGGGTCCTCCCGAGCAGGATCGAATAGGCGAAGAGCACAAGCCCCACGAACGGGACCACCCAGGGGACGCCCTTCAGCGGGGTGAGCAGGCCGCGGTTGAGATTGCAGATGTACACGAGCACGACGCCCCCGATCGCGGTGACCGCGATCGTCAGCACGGTGATGCTCAGCGGCGGCGCCGTCAGCCCTTGCGAACGGCGGCGCGATGCGCGGGAAAGGCTCAGTGTCGCGAAGGCTGCAAGCACGACGACGAGGATGATCCAGGAGACGCCCGGGCTGATATTGCTGTTGACGAGCTTGAAGACGGGGCTCGTGGTGGAGACCGACATTACGCCGCCGACGGCCGACTTGTCGATCGTCGCGAGTTCGATCGCGACCCCTTCGAAGAGCAGCAGCCCGCCGAGCGTGACCACGAACGAGGGGATGTGGAGCCTGGTGATCAGGGTCCCCTGGAGGTAGCCGATCGCCGCGGTCGCGCCGAACCCGCAGAGGATCGCGAGCCACCAGGGGAAGTTCACCGGGGGGGCGATGAGCTCGGCGATCGCGAACCCGCCAACAGCGAGCACCCACCCGACCGAGAGGTCGATCTCGGACAGGATCAGGGCGAATATCTCGGCGGCGCCGAGGAGGACGTAAACCGCCGCCTGGGTGAGCAGGTTGACGAGGTTGATGGCGGAATCGAAGCGCGAGCGCTCGATTTGGAAGAAGATGATGATCACGATCAGCCCGACGACGATCGGCAGGGCACCGCTCTCGCCCGCCCTGATCCGCCGCCCCCATGCCTTCAGGTAATCCTCGAGCGAGTCGGCGAGCACTTCGGGCGCGACCGCCACCAGGTCGATATCGCTTTCCGGGGCCGCGGTCGGATCCTCCGCCTGCTCGGTCGCGAGCGGCGGCTCCTGCAGCTCGCCGGGCACCTCGGTGCCGGGTGATCCTTCGTCCGCCATCATCCCTCCCGTCGGCTCTCGGCCGGTGGCGCCGGCGGCGCCGGTGGCGCCGGCGGCGGGTGGGCGGGCCCGCGTCCTCGCGCGGAGCGCCCCGTCGTCATGTAGTCGACCACCATGCTGGCGTCGAACTCCGACGCCGGACCCTGGGCGACCATCCGGCCCAGGTAGAGGATCACGATCCGGTCGGCGACTTCGAAGACATCGTTCAAATTGTGGGAGACGACAAGCACCGCTACCCCCTGCGACGCGAGGCGCTTGATCAGGCCCAGCACCATCCTCGTCTGCGCCACGCCCAGGGCCGCTGTGGGCTCGTCGAGGATCACGAGCTTCGCCTTGGACATTACCGCCTTGGCGACGGCGACCGACTGCCGCTGACCACCCGAGAGCGAAGCGACCGGCTGGCGGATCGAGCGGATGGTGGTCACCGACAGGTCGGCGAGCGTCTTCCTGGCTGTGATCTCCATCGACCCCTCGTCGAGCAGCCAGTGGCGCAGGACCTCGTGGCCGAGGAACATGTTCTGGACGATGTCGAGGTTCTCGCACAGCGCCAGGTCCTGATAGATCGTGGTGATGCCGGCGGCCTCGGCATCACGCGGCCCGTGAAAATGGACCGGCTTGCCCTCCCACACGAGCTCGCCCTCGTCGGGTTCCCACAGCCCGGCGATCGTCTTGATCGTCACCGACTTGCCGGCGCCGTTATCCCCCGCCAGCGCCGTTACCTGGCCCGGCGGGATATCGAAGTTGATCCGCGTCAGCGCCTGCACGGGGCCGAACCGCTTGGTGACCCCGCGCAGTGACAGCAGTTCCGCCGAGCTGTTTCCGGTGCTCATAGCTCCCTCTCGGTGATGGGCCCTTCCGCCGGGTGGCGGAAGGGCCCAGTCCACCGTTAGACGATCGTCGGATTCAGGACGTTATACCCGCCGCCTTGCAGGCAGCGGCGTATTTGCCGGTGCAGAGCTGCTTGGCGGGGACGAAGTTGTCCTTGATGACCGTGGCGTTCATGTTGCTCGGCGTGACCCACTCGGGCGTCAGCAGTACCGAGGGCACCGCCGTCTTCGTGGTCGGGTCCGTGCTCGTGGAGTTCAGGAGCGACGCCGGGGCCGTCTTGCCGGCGCGGAGGTAGAGCGCGAGCGCGACCGCCGCCTGCGCCTCCTCGTAGACCGGCTTGTAGACCGTTCCGCACTGGTAGCCGGTGAGGATGTTCTGGAGACCCGTCAGGGTGGCGTCCTGGCCGGTCGTCGGGAACGTCTTCGGCTTGACTCCGTGGCTCTCCAGGTAGCTGATGATCGGCGCGCCGGTCTCATCGTTGGGGATGACGGCCGAGTTGGTGCTCGGATGCGCGGTGTAGGCACCCTCGAACTCGGTCAGCGCGTCGGTGGGCGTCCACGTGCCCGCGGTACGGGCGATGAGCTTGTACTTCCCTGACGAGAAGTCGGGGTTGAGGACGCCGTTGTAGCCCTGGGCGAACAGGGTGGCGTTGTTGTCGGTGACGGCGCCGTGCATGACGACGACCTGGGGCTTGGCGACGTGCCACGCGGCCACGCAGCTCTGGAATCCCGAGCCGATGAGCTGACCGACGTGGACATTGTTGAAGCTGACGTAATCAGCGGTGCCGGCCGGCGCGCCGAGGGTGAGCCGGTCATAGTCGACGACGGCGACGCCGTGCGCCTTGGCGTACCGCTGCACGGTCACGCCGGTGCCGGAGTCCTCCGGGTCGATGAGCAGCACCGTGGCACCGTTGGTGATGGCGCTCTCGGCATCGGTCACGAAGGTCGAGTCGCTGCCCAGGGCGTTCTGGACGGTGATGTCCGAGCTCGGCAGTCCGGCGGCGGCGACCGCCTGCTTGAGGTACGGGGCGTCGAACTCCACATAACGCGTGGAGCTCGTGGTGTCGGGCAGGATCGCCGCGATCTTGCCCTTTCCGGCGGCCGCGAGTGACGTCAGCGTCTTCATCGCCGAGAAGTCGTTGGTAAACGACGTGGCGGAAATACTCGGCGTGCTCGTGGACGTGGAGCTCGTCGAGCTCTTCGTCGACGTGGTGGACGACGAGCTGCCGCACGCGGCTACGCCGAACAACGCGGTGACTCCGAGCGCGGCGATGACAGCCTTGCTTTTCAGCAAGCGCACAATAGACCTCCCTCTCTCCTTCTTATGCGACGACGCCAACGCTCTCCCGGGTTCGAGAGCCCGGCCGGCGATGTCCCTGTGGTAACTCTTGTAGGCCAGCCTAGAAGGCTGCGTGTGAATGAACCGTTAACATCTCGGCTCTTCGTGTAAAAAAGCGAGAAACGCGCATCATTCCGCGAGAAAGCGGTAACCCGCACGCGGGGCGGTGAGGATCAGCGACTCCCCTTCGTCGGCCTCGAGCTTGGCCCGCAGGCGCCGGACGTAGACGCGGACATACTCGGTCTCGGTCTGATAAGCGGGGCCCCACACCCGCCGGAGCAGGTGAGCATGACTGAGGAGCTTGCCGCGATTGGTCGCGAGCTCGCGGAGCAGGGCGAACTCGGTTGGTGTGAGGTGGACCGGCTCTCCCTGCTTGGTGACCTGCTGGTTGGCGAGGTCGATGACAACGTCCCCGGCGGTGATCACCGCGGGAGCGGGTTCGGGGTTACCCGCGGCCCGGGTGCGCCGCAGGGTGGCGGTGATCCGGGCCAAGAGCTCCTCGACGCTGAAGGGCTTGGTCATGTAGTCGTCGGCGCCCATGTTGAGCGCGGTTATCTTGTCGCGCTCTCCCCCCCGGGCGGAGACGACGATCACCCCGACCGACGAGCGCTCGCGGATCTGGCGGCAGAGATCGAAGCCGTCGGCCTCGGGGAGCATGAGGTCGAGGAGGACGATGTCGGGGTCTTCGGTCTCGAGTAGCTGCAGGGCGCGGATCCCGTCACTCGACACCACGGTGTCGAAGCCGCGCACGGCCAGGTTCGAGCGGATGAGGTCGACGATGTTGGGGTCGTCCTCGACGAGCAGCGCCCGGGTATTGGCGCCGAGCTCAGCCATCGGCACCGCTCGGGACAGCCGCCGGCGACGGGGCCTGGATGCCGGCGCCGAGACCCACGAGCGCTGCCTCGGGCGCGCTCTCGCGCGCGTCGTGGCCCGTGCTCGCCTCGACGGGAAGGAGGATCCTGAACGCCGTGCCCACCGGGGCCGAGGTGAGCTCGACGCGGCCGCCGTGAGCCTCGACGATGCCGTGGACGATCGAGAGCCCGAGTCCGGCGCCCGCGCTCGGGGAGCGGTGGCGCCGGGCCGAGTCGAAGGGGGCGGCGACGAGCGCCGGGGGGAACCCCGCACCATCGTCGGTGACCGTCATCTCGACCTCGGCCGGCGTTTCCTGGCGCGCGGTGACGACGACGTGCGTCCCCGGCGGGTTGTGGCGCAGCGCGTTGCCGAGAAGGTTCACAAACACCTGCTCGAGCCGGTCGTGGTCCCCCCACACGGCCGGCAGGGCGGGGTCGCAGGCGATCGACACGGCGGCGGACGCCTCCGGGGGCAGGCAGGAGACCGCCGCCTCGAGGACGAGCCGCAGGTCGCACCAGTCGGGGTGGATGCGCATCACCCCGGACTCGATGGCCGAGAAGTCGAGCAGGTGATCGACGAGGCGGCCGAGCCGGGCGGACTCGGCGGCGATGGTCTGGAGGAAGCGCTGCTCGGAGGCGCTGTCCCACGACACATCGGTCTGCATCAGGCTCTCGGCGTAGCCGCGGATAGCGGTGAGGGGAGTGCGGAGCTCGTGGCTGAGGCGCGAGAGGAAGCCGCGCTGGAGCTCGCGCGAGCGGCGCAGGGCGAGCGCCTCCTGGTGCGCGCGCCCGGCCTCTTCGCGCTCGAGGGCGAGATTGAGCGAGTGGGCGGCGTCCTCGATCAGGGCGGTCTCCTCCTCGCTCGCCCGCGAGTCGCTGAGCAGGGCGAGCAGGACGGCGGGTCCTCCCGGGGCGTCGAAGGGAACGGCGAGGAGGCGGCGCTGCTCGAGGCCACCGGCCAGTGTCCGCGCCGTGCCGTTCCGGCGTGGCTCGGCGAGGGCGGGGCCCGAGGCGGCGCGCAGGGCCTCGGACATGAAGCCGGGATCGGTGCCCGTGGGCCCGGCGTAGGCGCGCCAGCGGGCGGTCGCGGCGTCGACCCGGCCGAGGAGCCCGACCTCATCGGCCTTGAGCCCGCGGCGCAGCGACTGCAGGGCGATCGCCAGGCCCTCCTCGCCCACCGTGACGGGGCCGGTGAGGGTCTGGAGCATCTCGCGGATGGTCTCGAGCACGAGGTTGCGCGAGGTGAGCTGGTCGAGGAGGCGGTCGCGTTCCACCGCGCTCGCGGCGTAGCCGGCGTAGAGGGTGAGGAGATCGAGCTCGTCGCGCTCGGGGGCGCGCGGCTCGGGCATGAACACGGTGATCACGGCGCTCACTCCCTCCGGTCCCATGACGGGAAGCGACCACGAGCTCGCCAGCGCCGCCGAGTCGGCGATCTCGCCGAACGGCGCCCACGCCCGGCTCGAGCGCAGGTCGGCTTCGACCACCCGCTCGCCGCCGGCGGCGGCGCGGCCCACGGGTCCGCCCTCGGCGCCGAAAGGGAGCCGCGACCATGCGGTGATCTCCTCGGACGCGAAGCCGAGCGAGGCCGTGCACACCAGCGAGGGACCGGTGGCCACGTGAAGGCAAACGTTCTCGGTTCCGAGCGCCGAACCCAGGGTGGCGAGGATGAGCGACAGGCTCGAGGACGGCTCGGCCGACACGAGGCGATCGGCGAGGCCGTGAAGCCGGGTGAGCTGGCGCCGCGCCGAGGTGTCGACCTGCTGGCCGGAGAGGAGCGCGGCGACGTCGTCGCGATGGGTGGTGCGCGGGTCGAGCTCGGCCACCACCCCGCCGTGGCGCAGGACGACGATCCGGTCGGCGAGGCGGAACATCTGCTCGATGTCGCGACTCACGAGGAGGACCGCCGCGCCACCGTCGCGGGCGCGCCGGATCAGCTCCTCCACGTGCCCGGCCTCGGAGACGCCGAGCGAGGCCGTGGGCTCGTCGAGCGCGAGAACCCGCGGCGCGCGGCTGAGCGCCTTGGCCACCGCGAGCATCTGCCGCTGGCCCCCGGGCAGCGAGGCCACGAGCCGGGTGGTGTCGCGGATGGGGATCTCCAGGCGCTCGAGCAGGGCGGCGGCACTGGCGTGAAAGCGCCAGGGCGAGAAGAGCAGTCGTCGTCGCTCCTGCCCGAGCAGTAGGTGGCTGGCCACGTCGAGGTTGTCGCACATCTCGAGGTCCTGCCACACGACCCCGATGCCCTCCGCGCCCGTGAGCTCCTTCCCGTCCACGGTGATCTCGCCCCCGAGGAGATCGGCGTCACCAGCAAGGCAGCGGACGAGCGTCGTCTTCCCCGAGCCGGGCTCGCCAGTGACGGCGACGATCTCACCGGCGCCGATCTCGAGGTCGACGTCGCCGAGGACGCGCTGACGGCCCGCGTTGACGCTCACGCCCGAGACGCGCAGAAGCGGCTGCAGGGCCCGGGCGGCGTCGTGCGAGAGGGCGGGAGTCACATGACCAGCGTTTCCGCCCGCTGGGAGCGCCTGGTCACCGGAAACAGGCACCTTCTCCTGCGGGCAGCCTGATTCTAGTGCGCTGACTCGGGGTGGGAATGGGGCGCGGGAATGGGGGGCGGGCGAGGGGTTAGCGCGCGTGCGTGCGGGCGAGCGGTGCGGGTGCGTGCGGGTGGGCGGTGCGTGCGCGCGGGCGGCGCGGGCGGCGCGGGCGAGCGGCGCGGGTGCGCGCGGGCGAGCGACGCGGGCGAGCCGCGCGGGCGAGCGGTGCGGGTGCGTGCGGGCGAGCGGCGCGGGCGAGCGGCGCGGGTGCGTGAGCGCGGAGGGTGTGCGCTATGCGGACGTCATGCGTCCGCATAGCGCACCGGCCCCCCGCAGCGCGCGCC
>DASZKU010000194.1:0-2883 GCA_035552815.1 Solirubrobacteraceae bacterium
TCGCCGGCGTCCTCGGACTGGGCCCACACGACCTCGAGATGCTCGGCGAGCGTCTCCCAGATCGGGGGCAGGCGAGTCAGGCGCCCGCCCTCGAGCGTGCCCGAGGGCGGATCGGCGACGGCGACCACAGCGCGATCGATACCCGCGTTGATGATGCACACCGTGCACATCGGGCACGGCTCGAGAGTGGCGTAGAGGACGGACTCGGGCTCGCCACCTCGATCCTCGCGAAACCGCAGCCATCCGTCTCTCTCGCCCTCGGCCACGAGCGCTTCCCGCGCGGCCGGGGGTGCCGCCGTCAGGCGCTGCGCGGCGCGGATCGCGTTCATCTCCGCATGTCCGGCGGGATCGCGGCCGGCAAAGAGCGTGTTCTCGCCGAGGACGACGAGCTCTCCCTCGGGCTCGCGGACCACGAGCGCAGCCGCGATCGCGTAGTTGCCCCGCTCGCCCGCGTGCCGGGCACGGTCGAGGAGGACCGCAAAGTACTCCTCGGCGGATCCCAGTCCTGACCGCTGCTGCCCAGCCACGGCTACACCGTAGCGGCGCCTGCGGATGCCGCTCGGCGTCGGGCTAGGGACTTGGCGCGAGCTCGCGCGTCTCGCTCGCCGCGGGCGTGGGGGTGCGGGCCGGGCGGTCGTGGAGGACGACGCGCGCTCCCTGGGCGGGGCTGATGGTGATGCTGCGCCGGCGCGCGGCCTCGGGCTTGTCCCCGGCCGCGCGGAGCTCGCAGCGCGTGAGCACGGCGCGCAGGACGGTCTTCATCTCCAGCATCGCGAAGCTCGCGCCGAGGCAGCGCCGGCGCCCGCCGCCGAAGGGGATCCAGGTATAGGTGCCGGGCGGGCGCTCGAGGAAGCGCTCGGGGCGGAAGGAATAGGGCTCGGCGTAGGTGTCGGCGTCGTGGTGAACGAGCCAGATGCTGGCGAGCAGGGAGATACCGGCGGGGTAGGTGAAGTCGCCGATCTGGACCTCCCGCTTGGCCAGGCGAGGCTCGGCGTTGAGGACGACGGGGCGGCGGCGCATGATCTCCTGGATAGCTGCCGTCAGGTACTCATCGCCTCCGTCGGCGTCGAGCTCGGAGACCAGGCGCGCGCGGGCGGCGGGCTCGCGCGCCAGGCGCTCGAAGGCCCACGCGAGCTGGGAGGCGGTCGTCTCGTGCCCGGCCACCAGGGCGGTGATGAGCTCGTCGCGGAGCTCCTGGGGCGACATCGGGGACCCGTCGTCGTGGCGGGCGGCGAGGAGCAGGGCGAGGATGTCCTCGCCCTCGCCGCCGGCGCGGCGGCGGCGCTCCTCGATCTGCTCGAACACGAGCGCGTCGACCTCGGCCAGGAGCCGCTGCAGCCGCCCGGGCGGCCCGACCGGGAGGCGCTGGATGCGGGGCGGGAGGAGCGAGAGCGGGCTCTCGGCGAAGGCGAGGACCTCGGTGAGCTTGTGTTTGAGCTGCTCCATGCGCTCGCTGTGCTCGAGGCCGAAGGCGGCGCGAAGGATGATCTCCAGGGTGAGGCGCTGGAGGCGGGGATGGAGCGCCACCGGTTCATCGCGCGGCCACGAGGCGAGCTCGCGCTCGGTGAGCTCGGACATAAAGCCGGCGAGGTCCTGCATGCGCTCGCCGTGGAAGGAGGGGAGCATCAGCTTGCGCTGCTCGAGGTGCGGCGCCTCATCGAGCAGGAGGACCGAGTTGGGGCCGAGGATGGGCTCGAGAACCCGGGCCCCTTCGCCGGGGTGGAGGACGTCGGGCGGGGCGCCGAAGAGCTGCTTGATCTGATCGGGCTCGGACAGGGCCACGAACGGCGGCGCGCCGAAGATGCGCAGCGTAAAGCGCTTCCCGTACCGGGCCCGGCAGCGCTCGAGGAAGGCGGTGGGCCGGCTCCAGAACGCGATCATCTGGACGACGCGAGCCTGGCGCGGTCCCGGCGGCAGCATGGGGTGAGTATATGAGCGCCGGGTTGGCCGGGAGGCGGGTTGGCCTATCTTCATTTCCGTGGAAGGTTCTCTTGCCCCGGTCGAACTCGACGCCCGCAGTCAGGAGCTCCTGCTCGCGCCCAATTACGTGCAGGTCGCCTCGCTGCGCCGTGACGGCAGCCCCCACGTGACGCCCGCGTGGGCCGACTTCAGGGACGGACTCGTGTGGCTGAACTCGGCCGAGGGCCGCGACTGGCCGCGGAACCTCCGGCGCGACCCGCGCGTGGCGCTCAACGTGCTGAACCTCGAGAATCCGTACGAATACCTCGAGATTCGCGGGCAGGCGACCGAGTTCACCCTCGAGGGCGCCGAGGACCACATCGACTTCCTGGCCAAGAAGTACCTGGGCGAGGACACCTATCCCTACCGCCGGCCCGGCGACCGGCGCGTGATCATCAAGGTCACCCCGGAGTGGGTCCGGCGTCAGGGATAGCGCTCCTCGCCGCGCTCGACGGCGAGCAGCGTGCGCTTGCGCTCGAGACCGCCGGTGTAGCCGCCGAGCCCGCCGCCGCTGTGGAGCACGCGATGGCAGGGGACGACGATGGGCAGCGGGTTGGAGCCGAGGGCATTGCCCGCGGCGCGTGAGCCTCGGGGGCTGCCGGCCGCGGCGGCGATCTTGGCGTAGGAGGACACCGAGCCGTAGGGGATGCGGGCGGTCGAGCGCAGGACGCGGCGCCCGAAGCCCCGCGTGAGCTGCCAGTCGACCGCGAGCTCGAAGCGATCCCGCGCGCCCGCGAAGTACTCGTCGAGCTCGCGGCGGGCGGCGTCGAGACGCCGGGGGGCGGCGAGCACGCGGGGGGAGACACCGCGGGCGAGCGCGGCCAGCGCTTCTTGTACGGCGTCCTCGCCGTCCGCGTAGACGACGCGCACGAGCCCGCGCCGCGTGGCGGCGAGGACGAGGGTGCCCACCGGGGTGTCGTGGCG
>DASZKU010000195.1:0-2334 GCA_035552815.1 Solirubrobacteraceae bacterium
TCCAACCTCATCCGTCTCCTCGACCTTCCCGACGAGGCGGTCACGCTCATCGAGCGGCGTCAGCTCACCGAGGGCCACGGGCGCGCTCTCCTCCTCGCCGAGGATCATGGCGAGCGCCGGCGTCTCGCGGCTGAAGCGGTCCACGAGGGATGGTCTGTCCGCGAGCTCGAGGCGCGCGCGCGCAGCACCGGCACCAAGCGGAGGCGGTCCCCCCGCCCGCGTGGCCAGGAGCTCCACCCCGACCAGCAGGAAGTGGTCTCTCGCATCGCCGATGTCCTCGGTGGCGCCCTCGGCGCCCAAGTCGAAGTGACCCCCGCAGCGGACGGCTACCGCGCCGCGCTCAGCTTCGCCTCGCTCGACGACGCGCTCGAATTCGCCCGGCGGATCGGCGTCCGCCGGGTGGCGTGATCGGGCGCACCGGCGGCATCGACTGCTGGCGCCGCACGCCCCGTCCTTCTCTGATCGCACCGCTTGAATCGCCTGCCCCGGGCGATTAGCTCAGTCGGTTAGAGCGCTTCTCTGATGACGGGCTACGGTTCGCAGGCCTTCCTCGCCAGCGGCTTCTTGGGTGTGCCACCGTACGGTGACTTATGAGCATTGCTACCGAGCGGTGGCATGCTACGCTTGCTACCGAACGGTGGCAAAGGAGATCGCATGACCATTCGCTCCATCCGGGACCTGGCGGCCGCCGTGCGCGGCCGGCGAAAGGACCTGGGCATGAACCAAGGCGAGCTGGCGGACCGGGCCGGCGTCTCCCGGAAGTGGATCTACGAGTTCGAGGCCGGCAAGCCCACCGCGGAGTTCGGCCTGCTCCTGCGCGTCCTCGATGCGCTCGGCTTCGATCTCGAGCTCACGCCGCGGCGGGACGCGGGCCCGGCGGGCCGAGGCGACACGGTCGATCTCGATGCGCTCCTCGATGAGCATCGCGGCCGATGACCGACAGCCTGGTCGTCATCCTAGATGACGACGTCGCCGGGACGCTGACCCGCCTTCCCGGCGGCCGGCTCCGCTTCGCCTACGACGACGAGTACCGGGAGCGGGGGAACGCGACTCCCCTCTCGGGCTCCATGCCCACGCAGGTGCGCTCCCATCCGGACAGCGCCATCAACCCCTGGCTCTGGGGCCTCCTCCCGGACAACGAGGCCGTGCTCTCGCGCTGGGCGCGGGACTTCCACGCCTCGGCGTCGTCGCCCTTCTCGATGCTGGCGACGCCGATCGGCCACGACTGTGCCGGAGCGGTGCGCTTCGCCGCCCCCGACGCCGTCGACGAGGTACTCGGCCGGCCGGGCGAGGTGACCTGGCTGACGGACGAGGAGGTGGCCGACCGGCTGCGCGAGCTGCGCGAGGATGCCACCGCGTGGCTCGGTCGCGAGTTCACCGGGCAGTTCAGCCTCGCCGGAGCCCAGGCCAAGACCGCCCTCCTCCACGAGGACGGGCGCTGGGGTGTCCCGTCGGGGTCGGCGGCCACCAGCCACATCCTCAAGCCCGCGGTCGCCGGCCTCGACGATCACGATCTCAACGAGCACCTCTGCCTCGACGCCGCCCGCCGCGCCGGCCTCGTCGTGGCCCGGACGCACGTCGCCCAGTTCGGCGAGGAGAGCGCCATCGTCGTCGACCGCTACGACCGGCGTCCCGTCGACGGGCGGCTGGTCCGGATCCACCAGGAGGATGTCTGCCAGGCCCTGGGGGTGCCCCCCTCGCGCAAGTACCAGAACGAGGGCGGCCCCGGCCCCAAGGAGGTGGCCCGCCTGATCCGTGAGTCCCTGCCCCCTCGGGCCGCGGACGAGGCGATCTGGCGGTTCCTCGACGCGCTCGCGTGGAACTGGCTCATCGCCGGTACCGACGCGCACGCGAAGAACTACTCCCTCCTGCTCGCCTCGGGCCAGGTCCGCCTGGCGCCGCTCTACGACGTGGCCTCTGCCCTCCCGTACGGCATGCACGAGAAGAAGCTCCGCTTCGCCATGAAGATCGGCGGCGACTATCGCGTCTACCCATTCCAGAACACCTGGCCCCGGGCGGCCGCGGACCTCGGCCTGGACGCCGAGCGCGTGGTCGCGCGCGTCGAGGAGCTTGCAGCGCGTGCCCCCGATGCATTTGGCGAGGCCGCCACTGCGCCCGAGGTTGCCGCGCTCGAGCGGTTGCTGCCGGCGCGGCTCGTCGACCTGGTCGCTGATCGGGTCGAGCGGTGCGTTGCCTTACTTCGCGGCGCGCCCGCGGTCGCTGCGAGTGAGCCAGAGTTAGGATCCTCGCCCATGGCCGACCCCGTGCCCCCGCCGCTTCCACCGGCCGCAATGCGATGAAGGAGATCCGGGGCGACGCCAATCGCATCCGGGC
>DASZKU010000196.1:0-4464 GCA_035552815.1 Solirubrobacteraceae bacterium
CGCACCGACATCGCCTCCGCGGAGATGGTCAAGCTCGCCGCCAACGCCTTCCTCGCCACCAAGATCAGCTTCATCAACGAGATCGCCAACGTCTGCGAGGAGACCGGCGCCGACGTCCTCGAGGTCGCCCGCGGCATGGGACTGGACCGCCGCATCGGCTCGCACTTCCTGCGCCCGGGGATTGGATTCGGGGGCTCGTGCTTCGTCCCCGAGGAGACCGTCCTCGTCCGCCACCGCGGGCGGACGACGCTGATGAGCTTCGAGCAGCTGTGGCGGCGCCTGGCGGGCGAGTACGAGGAGCTCGACGGCGTCATCGAGCCCGACGAGGTCAAGGTCCTGAGCTGGGTTCCCGGCCAGGAGGAGCCGATCTTCCTCTCCGTCCTCTGCGTGACCCGCCGCGACTACGACGGCGAGGTCATCGAGGTCCGCACCAGGACGGGTCGCCGCATCAGCTGCACCCCGGACCACCCATGGCTCGCCGGCGACGGCCACGGCGCCGAGCCCGAGCGCAAGCTCGCATCCGAGCTCACGGACAGCGATTGGCTGCCCATCGCCATCGGCGGCGGGCAGGAGTGGGAGGCGACGGGCACCGCCTCGCTCCTGTGCGCCGTCGAGGCGGCGGAGCTCTCGCCCGAGCAGCTCGTCGTGCGCCCGGCGCGGAAGGAGATCGAGCGGCTGGCGCTCTTCGCGGGGGCTAAGACGACCGCGGCGCGCGCCGAACTGGGAGGGCCTGCTCTTTCCGGACGTCCTGCGTCCGGAAAGAACAGCGCCTCACCGGTCGCGCTCGATCGCGACTTCTGGCGGGTGGTGGGGCTGTATATCGACGGCGGGTCTCGGGCCGCCGACGGCAACGGGTTGATCTGGTCCCTTCGCTCGGGCGAGCAGCACCTCGTAGACCACGTCGTCGCGTACTGGCTGCGGCACAACCTCGGGGCGCGGGTCCGCGATACGCCGACATCGAAGCTCGTCGACGTCCGCTCACGCCTCCTCACCGCCTGGTGGACCCAGGTCCTCGGCCTCGGCCGCACGAGCTACGAGCAGCGCCTCCCCGATCTCATTTGGGACCGCCCCTCGGCCGACAAGTGGGCTCTGCTCTGCGGTCTCTTCGAAGGCGACGGGTCGTGGTCGCTCCTGGGCGGCGGGTCGAGCGTGATCATCGAGCTCGGGACGATCAGCCGCGAGCTCGCCGACGGGGTCATGCGCCTGCTCGCGAGCGTCGGCATCATTGCCTCGAAACGCATCTCGCGAACCGCCGAGGCGACCAAGGACACCCACTGGATCCGCATCTCGGGCGCCGATCAGGTCGAGCGGGCCATCGAGCTCATCCCCGAGCGCGATCGCGCCGGTGCCCTGGCCTCTATCGCCCTGCAGCGCACGCGGATCGCGCCAACCGGCTACCGGCGGTTTGGCGACGGCCCCGCCTGGGTGCGGGTCACCTCGACCGACCGGCGACCGCACACCGGTCCCGTGTACTCGCTCGAGATTCCCTACTCCCACACCATCGTTACGAGTAACTCGATCACCTCCGCCAACTGTTTCCCCAAAGATGTCTCAGCCCTCAAGCAGCTCGCCGGCAACTCCGGCTACCACTTCCAGCTCCTCACCGCCGTCATCGAGGTCAACGAGCTCCAGAAGCGGCGGGTGATGTCGAAGCTCCAGAAGCATCTCGGCTCGCTGGTGGGGACGACGGTGGCGCTCCTCGGGGTGGCGTTCAAGCCCGAGACCGACGACATGCGCGAGGCGTCCTCGCTCGTGCTCGCGGCGCGCCTGCAGGCCGACGGGGCACGGGTACGGGCCTATGACCCGGTCGCCACCGACGAGGCGAGCGGGCTGATGCGCGGCGTCGACTTCGCCGCCTCGGCGCTCGCGGCCGTCGACGGGGCGGACGCGTGCGTGCTCGTGACCGAATGGCGCGAGTTCGGCGAGCTCGACCTCGCCGAGGTGGCTCAGAGGATGAAGGGGGACGTCATGGTCGACGGGCGCAACTTCTTCGACCGCGCCAAGGTCGAGGCGGCGGGGCTGAGGTACGAGGGGATCGGGAGGTGAAGTGGAAACCGGCATCCGTGCCGGCTTCCATTGGCGGATTCGGCAGAGCCAAATCCGCCGGGGGCCGGTCGACGGTGACGCTATGCAGGCACTGATCCTCGCCGGCGGCGAGGGCACGCGACTACGCCCGCTCACCTCAACGACCCCGAAGCCGGTCATCCCGCTCGTCGGCCGACCCTTCATCGGCTACATGATCGAGTGGCTCCGGGGTCACGGCGTCGACGACGTGATCCTCTCGTGCGGCTTCATGGCCGAGGGCGTGCGCGCCGTGCTCGGCGACGGCGCCGACCTCGGGGTGCGCCTGCGCTACGTCGAGGAGCCCGAGCCCCTGGGCACGGGCGGGGCGCTGAAGTTCGCCGAGGAGCTTCTCGACGAGCGCTTCTTCATGCTCAACGGCGACGTCCTCACCGACATGGACCTGACCGCGCAGCTCGGCCAGCACGAGCGGACGGGGGCGCGGGCGACGATCGCCCTCATCCCCGTCGAGGACCCATCGGCCTACGGGCTCGTGCGCCGCGCCGGGGATCTCTCGGTCACCGAGTTCCTCGAGAAGCCGAGCGCGGACGAGATCGACACCAACCTCATCAACGCCGGCGCCTACATCCTCGAGCGCACCGTGCTCGACGGCATGCCCGCGGCGGGGACGAAGGTCTCGATCGAGCGCCAGGTGTTCCCGGCCCTCGTCGGGGAGGGCCTGTACGGCTACGAGTCGGCGGGCTACTGGCTCGACATCGGGACGCCGGACCGCTACCTCCAGGGCACCTTCGACATCCTCGAAGGCGTCGTCAGCACCGAGACGGGCCGGCGCCTGGCCGAGGCCGAGCTCGCCCTCACCGAGGGCGCGGCGATCGAGGGCGAGATCGTGGCCCCCGCCCTCGTGGGTCCCGGGTCCCGGATCTCCGCCGGGGCGGTAATCGGCGCTCGCACCGTGCTCGGCGCCAACGTCGAGGTCGGCGAGGACGCGCGCATCGAAGACTCGGTCGTCCTCAGCGGCTCGCGCATCGGAGCGGGCACGACGGTGAGCGCCTCGATCGTCGGAGCCGGGGTGATGGTCGGCGATCGCTGCCGCATCGAGGGGGGCGTGATGCTCGGCGACAGCGTCAGCATCGGGTCGGAGAACGCCCTGGCCTGCGGTGCGCGTATCTTCCCCGGGGTGGAGCTGCCCCCAGGAGCGATCCGGTTTTGACCGCGACGCAGATGCTGACCCGAGAGGCGATCGAGCGCTTCGACGCATCGCGGATGATCGACGATGTCCTCGCCCTGCCCGAGCAGCTCCGCGACGCTCTGTGGCGGGTCGAGTCCGCGGGCCTCGAGGCCCACGATTCCCCCGGCGGTCTCGTGATCGCGGGCATGGGGGGGTCGGGTATCGGCGGTGCCCTCGCCCGCGCGGCGCTCGGGGACCGGGCCTCGCGGCCCATCGTCCTCGCCCGCGACTACGGCCTGCCGCCGTGGACGACGCCCGACACCACCGTGCTGTGCGTGAGCTACTCGGGGAACACCGAGGAGACGCTCGCCGCCTACGAGGCCGCGGGCGCGCTCGGGGCGCGGCGGATCGTGGCCACCACCGGGGGCAAGCTCGCCGAGTCCGCGCGCGCCGAGAGCGTCCCCGTCATCCCCCTACCCGGTGGCTTTCAGCCGCGCTGCGCCGTCGCCTACCTGCTCGTCGTCGCCCTCGAGGTCGCGGGGGTGTCCGGAGTGGCGCCCCAGCTTCACCTCGAGATCGACGTCGCCGCCGCCCACGCGGAGAAGCTCGCCGCCGAGTGGGGGCCCGAGGGCAGCGAGGACAGCCTGGCCAAGTCCCTGGCCCACGGGCTCCACGGGACGATCCCCCAGATCGCCGGGTCGGGCCTGACCTCGCCGATCGCCTACCGGTGGAAGACACAGATCAACGAGAACGTCAAGCAGCCCGCCTTCTCCCACGAGCTCCCCGAGCTCGACCACAACGAGCTCGTCGGGTGGGAGGGAGCCGGAGAGCTCGGCCGCTTCAGCGCCGTGTTCCTGGCCGATTCCGACCTGCACCCCCGGATCCAGCACCGGATCGAGCTCACCCGGGGCCTGATCGGCTCCCACGCGGCCGCGACCTATCGCGTCGAGAGCCGCGGCGAGCACCAGACCGAGCGCCTGGTCTCGCTCGTCCTCCTCGGCGATCTGGTGTCGATCTACATGGCCGTCCTGCGCGGCGTCGACCCCACCCCGATCGACGTCATGGAGCGGCTCAAGGGCGAGCTCGCCCGCAGCTGAGCGCCCGGGCCCGGTGCGCGCCGGGTCGCGTGGCCGCGCCCGGCGGCCAGCCGTACCCGCGCCTGAGTGGACGCGCCGCCGGCCCCTCTCCGCGAGACTAACCGTTCTCCCTCCAAACCTTGACACTAACGTGGTAAGGTTGGCCGTCGATGCAGGCGCTTACGATCCACGAGGCCG
>DASZKU010000197.1:0-24346 GCA_035552815.1 Solirubrobacteraceae bacterium
TGGCGGCGGCGGCGGCCGCCGCGGCGGCGGGAGCGGGCGGGGGCGGGAGCCCGGGGAGGGCGACGCCGAGGTCGGCGAACACGCGCTCGTAGAAGCTCTCCTCGCCCTGGAGGTAGGACTCGACGAGCGCCAGGAAGCGGCCCGACTCGGCGCCCTGGATGATGCGGTGATCGTAGGTCGAGGTCATGCTCATGACCTTCTCGGCGCCGATCATCTCGCCGATGTTCCCGATCCCCACCGGGTAGGCGATCGAGCCGGTGGCGAGGATGGTGCCCTGGCCCACCATGAGCCGCGGGACCGAGGCGACGGTGCCCAGGCCGCCCGGGTTGGTCAGGGTGATGTTCCCGCCCGTGAGGTCGTCGGCGGTCAGGGAGTTGGTGCGCGCCTTGTCGACGAGGGCGTTGTAGGCCTCGAGGAAGGCGGCGAAGGTGAGGCGCCCGGCGTCGCGGATGACGGGGACCATGAGCGTGCGCGTGCCGTCCTTCTTCTCGACATCGACGGCGAGGCCGAGGTTGACGGCGCCGTCGTCGACCCGGAAGCCCTTGCCGTCGGCGGCCTCGTAGTGGTGGGCCATCACCGGCATGTGCTCGCTCGCGGCCACGGCGATGGCGTAGGCGATCAGGTGGGTGAAGGAGACGCGCCGGCCGGCCTCCTTGAGCTGGCGCCGGCGCTGGTCGAGCACGGTGACCGTGAGGGTGCGCAGCGAGGTCGCGGTGGGGATCTGCCGGCTCTCGTCCATGTAGCGGGCGAGCGCAGCGGCCCCTCCCTTGAGCTGGGTGCGGGTGGCGCCGGCGGGGGCGGCCTCCGGCGGGGGGACGATGGCGGCCGGAGCTGCGGCGCCGTTGCCGCCTGCGGCGGCGACCACCACGTCGGCCTTGGTGATGCGGCCGCCGCGGGCGCTGCCCCGCACGCGCGAGAGGTCGACGCCGTCGGCGGCGGCGACGCGACGGGCCACGGGGGAGGCGGAGACATCGACGGCGGCGGGCGCCCCGGCGGTGGACGCCCCGGCGGTGGTGGACGCCCCGGCGGTGGGCGGCGCATCGGTGGGCGGCGAAGCGGCTTCCGTCATCCGGGCGATGACCTGGCCCACGGTGACGGTCTCGCCGTCGGCGGCGAGGATCTCGGTGATCGTCCCCGAGGCCGGGGCGGGAAGCTCCATGTCGACCTTATCGGTGGAGATCTCGACCACGGTGTCGCCGTCGGTGACCGTGTCGCCGACCTTGACCGCCCACTCGAGGATCGTCCCCTCGGTGACCGACTCGCCCCCGGTGGGGGTGACGATGTCGATGACCTCGCCGATCGCCGCCTCCACGGCGGCCTCGCCTTCGGCCTCGGTGGCCGCGCCGGCGAGGGCCTCTCCGGGGGTCGCGGGCGGGGATTCGGCGGACACGGGCAGCGGATGCCCGGCGCCGGCGGTCGCGCCCGTGCCGGCCGCCGCACCGCCGGTCGCGCCTGTGCCGGCCGCCGCGCCGGCACCGGCGCCGTTGACCGCGATCTCAGCCAGGGGCGTGCCGACCTCGACGGTCTCGCCCTCGGCGGCGAGGATCCTCGTGATCGTCCCGCTCACCGGGGCGGGGACCTCGGCGTCGACCTTGTCGGTGGAGATCTCCACGATCGTCTCGTCGACGGCGACGGTGTCGCCCTCCTGCTTATGCCATTCGAGAACCGTGCCCTCGGCGACGGAATCTCCCATCGCGGGCATCACGATCTGAATCGTGCTCGTATCAACAGCCATGCTCAATGATCAACTGTAACGCGGCGTCCGTTGGTTTTTCCTTTGCGGGTTCTTGCCCCTCCGCTCGGCGACCACGAAGCCGATCGTCCCCGCGAAGGGGCCGAGGCCGCCGATCACGGCGACGGTGACGGCGAGCCAGAAGGGGATGATGCGCGCCCGCGCGGCGGCGATGCACACGAGCGCCATCCCGATCCACAGGACGCCGTGGGAGAGCCCGAGGATGAACGTCTCCGGTTGCGGGTTCCCGGCCACGAAGGC
The DNA here is from genome assembly GCA_035552815.1 of Solirubrobacteraceae bacterium. Classification (GTDB taxonomy): domain Bacteria; phylum Actinomycetota; class Thermoleophilia; order Solirubrobacterales; family Solirubrobacteraceae; genus Palsa-465. Next base: position 1,994 of record DASZKU010000197.1, read on the forward strand.
GCAGACGAGCAGCGCCAGGTAGATGGCGGAGTGGCAGAAGGAGACGATCTCGAGTCTGCGGAAGGTGATCAGGCGCACGCCGCTGCCCCCTTGCGCCGGCGCTCAGGCGTCCAGGAGCGCCGCCACGCGCCTGAGCGGATCATCGGCCTCGGGCGGCCAGCGGTCGATGTCCGCCGGCCACCAGGTGAAGGCGTCGTGCTCGGCATCGGGGGTGACCGCGGCGCCCTCGGGCAGCCACGCCAGCCCCACGAAGAGCACGACGTCGTTGGGGAGCCGGAGCAGCGCCTCGACGCTCAGGCGCTCGGGCACGACGGACCACTCCTCGCGCAGCTCGCGCCGCAGGGTGCCCGTCGGATGCTCGTCGACCTCGACCGACCCGCCGGCGCCGAGGGTCCAGCGCCCCGCCCACGTGGCCAGCCAGGCGGCCCGCCGGCCCGCCAGCCAGCGCCCGTCGGCCGCGCGCACGACGCACAGCGCCGAGATGCTCTGGGCGCCGTCCTGGGGATTGAGGCGCAGCGCCCACCGCACGGGCTGGAGCTCGAGGCTCAGGCGATCGACGTCGACCTGGTAGCGCGCGAGCCGGGCGGCGAGGCCGTCGTGACTGGGCGAGCCCCGGTCGCGCAGCGCCTGCAGGGCGCTGTCGGCCGCCGCCGTCGCGCTCTCCGGGGCCTCGAAGGGATCGCTCCGCCACGAGACCTCGATCTGGGTCGGAGCCCAGGGACCGCGGGCGATCAGGCCGGGTGCGCTTGCCACCCGTACACCGTACCGGTACGGACTAGAGCAGTTTCACCGCGGGCTTCATGCCGTAGCGGATCCGGAGCTCGACCCGTTCGGATACCTGCCCGGGCACGCGGATGGTGATGTAGATGCGGTCGCCGGCCCGGTAGCTGCGGCCCGCGAGCGCCTTGAGCAGCCGTCTGATGTGCACGGAGGCGACGCGGGCGTTCCCCGGGCACCCGCGCCCGCGGCAGGTCACGGTGATCGCCGCGTGGCGGGGGAGGCGGCCGGCGACGACGCGGTAGAGCCGGGTGCGGCCGAGATTCCACGTCCAGCTCATGGTCAGCTTGACCTTCACGTGATGCGGCGCGCGGGGGGCGGGCACGTAGACGATCACCGGGACATCGACGACCTGCGTCGGCGTGGTCGGCGTGGGGGGTACGGGCACGCCGCAATTGCTCCCCGAGCTCGCCGCCCCCCGCGCCGCTGCCTGCCTGATCGCGTGCTGGTAGGTCCCGGACTGCCAGATCGCGGGGCCCGCGTCATAGATGACGAGGTTGCCGTCCGCCTGCACGTATACCTGTGCGCCCGGGTGGCCGTAGGTTCCGCTGTTCCACAGGGCAGTGCCGGCGCTGCTGTAGACGACGAGGTTCCCGTCCGTCTGCATGATCGCGTCGGCGCCCGGGTTGCCCTCGGTGCCGCTGTTCCATAGCGCCCCCGCGCCGCTGTGGTAGAGGACGAGGTTCCCGTCGGTCTGCATGTTCAGCGTGTACTGCTCGTTGGCGGCGATGATCTCCTGGCCGGCGGTGAGCTTGTCGCCCGGCGCGAGCGTGTCGTTGACGGTCCCCGTCGACCAGACGGCTCCGGACGCACCGTAGAGGGCGAGGTTGCCGTCGATCTGCAGGCTCAGGTAGGCACAGGGCGCGGTGCTCGTGTTCGTGCTCCAGAGCACCTGGTTGCTCGAGCTGTAGACGGCGAGGTTCCCGTTCGTCTGCATCACCGCGTAGGCCCCGGGGTTGCCCGCCGTGTTGCTCTGCCACAGATACCGGCCGCCGGCGATGTAGAGGACGAGGTTCCCGTCGCTCTGCATCACGAGGTCGTAGTGGCCGTCTGGGGAGACGAGCTCCTGGCCGCTGGTCAGGGTCTGTCCCGGGTTCAGGGTGCTCGTCGCCGCCGCGGCCACGGCGGGGGTGACGGCGATCATCGCCGCCGCCACCATCGCGAGCGCGAGCAGGCGCGCGGCCCGCCTCGGGGCCCCGAGTGTCGCTTCTCCTGGCATGTCGTCTGAGATGATCGTCGTATTACCCGGCCCGTGCTCGCTTGAACACACGGGCCGGCGCCGAGTCGCGGGGCGCGGGTACGCTAGGCCCGATGTCCTCGGCGATCGCCGTCCTCGGTCCCGGTGGGGTGGGCGGCTTCCTCGCCGCCGCGCTCGCGCGCGCCGATGACGACGTCGTCGTGGTGGCGCGCGAGGAGACCGCCCGCGCGCTGGCGCGCGACGGGATCGAGGTCCGCAGCGTCCGCCTCGGGGACTTCGAGGTCCGGCCCCGCGCCGTGGCGTCCCTCCAGGAGCCGGCCGAGGTGCTCATCGTGGCCACCAAGGCGAGCGGGCTCCGCGAGGCGCTCGACCGCATCGTTGCGCCCCCGGACCTCGTCGTCCCCCTCCTCAACGGGCTCGATCACCTGGAGCTCCTGCGCGCGCACTTCGGACCCGGGCGGGTGGCGGCAGGGGCGATCCGGATCGAGGCGTACCGCTCAGCGCCCGGGGTGATCGTCCACACGAGCCCGTTCCTGCGCGTCGACATCGCCGCCGACGATCCCGCCCTGCACCCTGGCCTCGAGCGGCTCGCCGCCCGCCTGGGGGCGGCCGAGGTCCCGGTGAGGATCGGCCCGAGCGAAGCGCAGATCATGTGGTCAAAGCTCGTGCGCCTGGACGCCCTCGCCCTGACCACGAGCGCCACCGATCGGCCGATCGGCTTCATCCGCTCGGACCCCGAGTGGCGGCCGGTACTGATCGCGGCGCTCGAGGAGGCGGCCGCGGCGGCGCGGGCCGACGGGGCCGACCTCGTCGCCGCCGACGCGCTCGCCGAGCTCGACGACGCCCACGCCGAGCTCGGATCCTCGATGCAGCGCGACATCGCCGCCGGCCGCGAGCCCGAGCTCGACGCCATCGCCGGCGCCGTACTCCGCGCCGCGGCTCGCCACGGACTCGCCGCGCCCACCGTCGAGAGGCTCTACGCGGCGGTGGCCGAGCGGGCCGGGGTCACACCGGGGGGGTGACCCGGGGGACGGCCTCGGTCGCGACGGCGTCGAGGACCTCGACCTCCTCGACTTCTGAGTCCTCGCCGTCGTGCTGGCCGTCGCAGAGGATGCGGAAGTTCCCCGTCACCCCGCGGTCGGCCTGGAGCACGATCCCGGGGAGGATCTCCTCGCCCTCCTCGAGGCCGAGGCGGTCGAGGTCGAAGGGATGCATGCCGATGCCCCAGGCCCGGTGGTCGGTCTCCCGGTCGTGAGCGGCCACGCCGCGGGCGAAGTACTCGAGGAGCTTGGCGATGTTGGCCTGTGAGCTCATCCGCTGACCGTCAGGGTACCGCGCTCATCCCCGCTCGAGGATCTCGATCCGGTAGCCGTCGGGATCGCGGACGAAGCACAGCCGCGAGCCGCCGTCGCTCACCGTATAGGGCTGGCGCTCGGGCTCGATCCCCTGCGCGGCGAGCGCGGCGAGGGTGCCGTCGAGGTCTTCGGCGGTGATGGCGATGTGCCCGTAGCCGGTGCCGATGTCGTAGGGCTCGGTGCGCCCGACGTTATAGGTGAGCTCGAGGCGCGGGTTGTCGCCGTCCTCGGGCTGGTTCATGAAGACGTTGACGGCCTCGTCGCGGATCGGGAGGCGGCCGACCTCCCGGAACCCGAGCGCCTCGTAGAAGGCGACCGAGCGATCGATGTCCGTGATGCGGTAACAGGTGTGGATCAGGCTCATTGGTCTCCTTCTCGCAGGCTACCCCGATACGCTGGAGGTTAATGATCGTCGAGCGCTCGATGAGCGATGGCTGGCTCTCGAACACCTACGTGGTGGCCGACGAGCTCGGCGGCCACGCCGTGCTCATCGACGCCGGGGGCCCGGTGGCGCCGCTGCTCGAGATCCTCGACCGCGGCCAGCTCACCCTCACCCACGTCCTCCTCACCCACCATCACCACGACCACATCGCCGAGCTCGACGAGGTGCTCGCGCGCCACCCGGGGACGCCCGTCCTCATCCACCCGCTCGAGCGCGACCAGGTCCCCGCGGCGACGGGAACGATGGAGCCGGGAGTCCCGATCGAGACGGGCGCGCTCGCCATCGAGCCGCTGCACACCCCCGGTCATACGGCGGGGATGCTCTCGCTCCTCGTCAACGGCACCGACGTGTTCACCGGCGACACCCTGTTCAAGGGCTCGGTCGGGGGCGTGCGGGCGCCCGGCCACACCACCTACGCCGACCTGCGCTCCTCGATCATGGACACCCTCCTCACCCTGCCTGCGCACACGCGGATCCATCCCGGCCACACCGACCCGACCACCGTCGCCGGCGAGCTCGAAGGGAACTCCTTCGTCCGCATCTGGCGCGGCGTCGAACCCGAGGGCTCGGAGCCCTGCACCGCACTCGGCGAGCCCGCCACGCTGATCCTCCTCGGCGACGACTACGACGGCGGACACAAGGCGTGGGTGCGCTGGCCCGACGGCTCCGATGACATCGTCCCGGGTTCGCAGGTGCAGCGCCGGAACGACGCTTCCGGGCACTAGAATCAGCTGAGTGGCGCGAGACAAGATCCCCACCTCGCGCGTGGGGCGGACGGCCAAGATCGGGGGACTTGCCGCGGGACAGGCGATCCGTCAGGCCGGCACCCGCGCGGCCAACGTAGCCCGCTCTCCCGAGGGCCGCGAAGTCGCGCTCGAGCGCCGGCAGATCGAAGCGGCCGAGCAGATCGTCACCGCCCTGGGGACGATGAAGGGCGCGGCCATGAAGGTCGGGCAGGTGATGTCGTTCCTCGATGTCGGCCTCGTCCCCGAGGAGTACCGCGAGGAGTTCCAGCACAAGCTCGCCGCCCTGCGCGACGCCGCTCCCACCGTGTCCTTCAAGGACATGCGGCGGGTCATCGAGGACGAGTACGAGGACCCGCTCGATGAGGTCTTCGCCGAGTTCGACGAGGAGCCCATCGCCGCCGCCTCGATCGGACAGGTGTACCGGGCCACCCTCCACGACGGCCGGCGCGTGGCCGTCAAGGTGCAGTACCCGGGCGTGGCGGCGGCGGTGCGCGCCGACATGCAGAACCTCGGCCTCATCCTCCGCCTGGCCAAGCGGATCGCGCCGGGCATGGACCCCAAGGCGATCGGGGAGGAGATCCGCGACCGCATCCACGAGGAGCTCGACTACGAGCTCGAGGCCCAGAACCAGCGCACCCTCGGGCGCATCTTCCGCGGGCATCCCTTCATCGTCGTGCCCGAGGTCGTCACCCGCCTGAGCCGTGAGCGGGTGCTCGTCAGCGAGTACGTCGAAGGGACCGGCTTCGAGGAGCTCAAGGGCTACCCGCAGGAGGAGCGCGACCGCATCGGCGAGATCATCTTCCGCTTCTACTTCGGCTGCCTGTACCGCCACCATCAGTTCTCCGGCGACCCCCATCCCGGCAACTCGATGCTCCTCGAGGACGGGCGGATGGCGTTCTTCGACTTCGGCCTGTTCAAGCGCATGCCCCCGGGCTCGGTCGAGCTCGAGATGGCCGTCCAGCGCGCGGTCATCGACGGTGACGCCGAGACGGTGATGCGCCTGGGGTCGGAGACCGGGTTCTTCCCCGACCCCGAGAAGTTCGAGCCCGAGCGCGTGATGGAGCACTTCCGCGCCGCCACCTCGTGGTACACGAGCGACGAGTACATCCAGCTCACGCCGATGTGGGCCACCCAGGTGATGATCGACATGAGCGACCCGCGCTCTGAGTACTTCGGGCAGATGCGCCAGGAGAACGCGCCACCCGACCACATCTTCGGCCGGCGCATGGAGGTGCTCACCCTGGCGGTGATCGCCCAGCTCCACGCGCGCGGGAACTTCCACCGCATCGCGCGGGAATGGTTCTACGGCGATCCTCCGGCGACCGAGCTCGGCCGCCAGGAAGCCGAGTTCTACGCGCGCGTGGCGGTGTAGGACTCGGCTCCCGTACGAGCGGGCGTCAATCCATCGTCTGGACGACGAGCAGGGTGTTGGCGTCGACGTCGCGGAACCAGAACATCGGGGGCACGGGGCCGCCCATGCGCATGATCTCGGAGTCGACGTCGACGCCCAGGGACTTCATGTGGGCGTAGGTCTTCTCGATGTCGTCGGTGGGGAGGCTGATGCCGGTCTGGACGGCAGTCGGGTCCCCGGGGCGCGGCGGCGCGAGGGCGATGCCCGTCGTGCCCGAGGGGGGATGGACCTCGACCCAGCGGTACTGATCACCGAAGCCGACGTCGGTGGTCTTCTCGAAGCCGAGCGCCTCATAGAACTCGACCGCCTTGTCCTGATCGGACGAGGGGATGATCACCAGGCCGATGGTGGTGATCCCGCTTGACGTCGTGCTCACTTTGTTCCTCCTTGGTAGTGGGTTCACCGTTTAGACCGCCGGTGTGCGGAGAACTCATCGGTTATCTTGGGAGTTGTGAGTGAGGGGCAGCCCAACCGTGAGGATGGCACAGCCGCGTGGCACCGGCGACTGCACCACACCGGCCGCCACGGCCTCAGCGAGGACACGGCGCAGACGCCGGGAATGCGGCGCTACGAGGCGATCTCGGGGGTCCGCAACGGGTCGCGCAAGATCTGGATGGGCGAGAGCCACGTGGCGCCGGGCATGATCTCCGCCGACCACCACCACGGCGAGGCGGAGACGGGCATCTACGTGGTCAGCGGCCATCCCGTGTTCGTCTTCCTCGACGACAACGAGGACGCCGAGCGGCGCGTCGAGGCCGGTCCCGGCGACTACGTGTACGTGCCCCCCTACGTGCCCCATCGCGAGGAGAACCCCTCGCCCGAGGAGGAGGCGGTGGTGGTGCTCGCCCGGAGCACGCAGGAGGGCATCGTCGTCAACCTCGAGAGCCTGAGGGCCGAGGTCCCCGAGCTCGACGAGCGGATCGCCGCGCTCGAGGCCGAGGCGGCGGCGGGCGCTCGCTAGCGCCCCGCTAGACCCAATACCTAGACCCGCTGGACCTGGAGCACGCTCGTCGTCCCCGGCCGGCCGCTGGGCAGGCCGGCGGTGATCGCCACGCGGGCGCCGGACTTGACCCAGCCGAGCTCGACGACCCGGCGCGCGGCCTCGGCGATGAGCTCCTCGGTGACCTCGTGGCGGCGGATCGAGTCGGCCTGCACGCCCCACATGAGGCCGCAGCGCCGCACCGTCTCCTTGCCCGGAGAGAGAGCGAGGATGGGGACGTGGGGACGGTGGGCGGAGATCAGGCGCGCCGAGCGCCCCGACAGGGTGGGGACGACGAGGGCGGCGAGATGGAGGTCGCGAGCCGCCGCGCAGGCGCTGAAGGCGATCGTGTAGGCGGGGTCGCGGGCGTCGCGGCGCACGCGCTCCTCGTTCCACTGGCGGTAGGGGAGCTCGCGCTCGGTGCGCTCGGCCACCGCGGCCATCATCGCCACCGCCTCGACCGGATACGCGCCCACGGCCGTCTCCCCGGAGAGCATCACCGCGTCGGTGCCGTCGAAGATGGCGTTGGCCACGTCGGTGACCTCGGCGCGGGTGGGGCGGGTCGAGGTGATCATCGACTCGAGCATCTGCGTGGCGGTGATCGAGGGCCGCGCCAGCCGCCCCGCGAGCCTGAGCATGCGCTTCTGGACGAGGGGGACGTCCTCGATCGGGAGCTCGATGCCGAGGTCCCCGCGCGCCACCATCACGCAGTCGGCGGCGTGAATGATCTCCTCGGCGGCGTCGACGGCCTGGGGCTTCTCGATCTTGGCGATCAGGGGCAGGCGGGTGTGGCGCCGGACGCTGCTCACGTCCTCGGCGGTGCGCACGAAGGACAGGGCCACGAGGTCGACCCCGATCGACTCGCCGAAGCGGAGCATGTCGAGGTCCTCCTCGGGCACGGCCACGAGGCCGCGCGTGGAGCCGGGGATGTTCAGGCCCTGGCGCGAGGCGACCGAGCCGCCGACCTCGACCACGGTCTCGACCTCGCCGACGTCGGTGCGCGCGCGCTTGACGCGCAGGCGGATGGCGCCGTCGGCCAGGTAGACGACGTCCTCGGGCGACACCGCCTCGGCGAGCCCGCGCCAGGACACCGACATCCGCTCGGCGTTGCCGACGTCGGTCGATCCCGCGATGAGGACGAGATGGTCGCCGGGCTTGAGCTCGGCGATGTCGTCGACGAGGGCGCCGATGCGCAGCTTCGGTCCGGGGAGGTCCTGGAGGATCGCCACCTGCCGGCCCACCTGCGACGCCGCGGCCCGAACGCGCTGGGCGTTCTCCTCGTGGAGCTCGAGATTGCCGTGGGAGAAATTGAGCCTCGCCACGTCCATGCCCGCCTCGATCATCCGCACCAGCGTCTCCGGCTCGCGCGAGGCGGGGCCGATGGTGGCGACGATCTTGGTGCGGCGCATCTGCGGTGCAAGCTACAAGGTCACGCCTGGGCGGGACCGCCAGCTCGTCCGCGCCCGGGCGCGACCGTCAGCTCGTGAAGTGCCCGTCCCGCACGATCGCCTCGCCGTCGGCGCTGAGCTCGCCTCCGGGCCGCAGGTCGCAGATCAGGTCCCAGTGCAGCGCCGAGGGGTTGGTGCCCCCGGTCTCCGGATACGAGCGCCCGAGGGCGAGGTGGACGGTGCCGGCAATCTTCTCGTCGAGGAGGGTGGAGCCGGTGGGGCGATCGATCCCGCGATTGCTGCCGATCCCGAGCTCGCCGAGGAAGCGGGCGCCGGGATCCATCTCCAGGGCCTCGCGCAGGTAGGCCTCGCCGCGCTCGGCCCGTGCCGCCACCACCTCGCCGGCGCGGAAGGTGAGCTCGACGCCGGCGATCTCGCTGCCGCCCCGGTTGGAGGGGACGGTGAAGCGGATCGTGCCCTCGGCCGAATCCTCGTGGGGGCCGGTGAACACCTCGCCGCTGGGCATGTTGCGCCGTCCGTCGGAGTTGATCCAGGTACGGCCGTCGACGCGCAGGCGCAGGTCGGTTCCCTGCGCCTGGATCCTCATCTCCCGCGCGCGGGACAGGCGCTCGACGAGGCGAGCCTGCTCGGCGCTGAGCTCACGCCAGGCGGCGGCCGGGTCGGGGCGGTCGAGGAACAGGGCGCGGGCGACGAAGGCGGCGTAGTCGCGGTCGCTCATCCCCGCCTGCTGAGCCAGCGCCGAGGTGGGCCACAGGGTGACGCACCAGCGGTGGGCCATGCGCGCCTCCTGGACGGGACGGCGCGCCCGTGCCACCCGGGCGATGCGCGCGGGATCGATTCCCGCGAGCTGGCGCACGTTGGCGGGCGCGTCGATGCGCAGCGTCATGTCCGCGGACTGCATCTCGAGGAGCTCGACCGGCGCGAAGGAGTCGAGCTGCGCGTCGCTCGCGAGCTCGAGGAAGTCGCGCTCGAAGCCGCTCGGCGCCAGGCGCGGCAGCGTCCACGCTCCCCGCCGGACGAGCTCGCGGTGCACGGCGGCGAGGAGGGGGCCGGCGAGGGTGGTCGTGTTGATCAGGACCTGATCGCCCGCCGCCGGCTCCAGGCACCAGTCGCAGAGCAGGGCCGCGAAGGCGTCGGGATCGATCACGGCGCCTCGAGCTCGGGAAAGTGCTCTGCGAGGTGCTCGCGGAGCGCGTCGCGGATGAAGCGCCGCTCGTACCCCGAGGCGATCCGGAAGCGGGCGAGGAGCTCCTTCTGGCGGGTGGTGGCCACCCCGGCGATCTCCCACTCGACGGCCAGGCGCTCGAAGAGGAACTCGACCGCGCGCTGCCACGCGTCCTCGCGATTGAGCGGGCTCCCGGCGAGGACGGTGGCGTACTCGCGCCTGGTCGCCGGGGTCATCGACCCGCGCAGGGTGAGCACCGACCCCTCGCCGTCGCGGTACTCGCTCGTGGGGGCGGTGAGCTTCTCGCGCTGGCGGCGTCGCTTGCCCATGGCCTTACGCCGCCACGAGCCGCTCGAGGGTGGCGCGGGCGTCGCCGAGCACCGGCTTGGTGTGGCCGGGCCACACGGCGCTCGGACCGAGCGCGGCGAGCCTGGCGATGGAGGCGCGGGCCTGGCCGGAGTCGAGGTTGAAGGCCGGGTGCGGGACGCGGGGCCGGCCCGGGATCCCGGTTTCGACGTCGAGGGTGTAGATGAGGTCAGAGCACAGGGCGAGCGCGTCCGACTCGCGGAACAGGCCGATCAGGCCCGGGGCGTGGCCGGGGAGATGGATGACCCGGAAGCCGGCCACCTCGTCGCCCTCGGCCAGCGTTCCCGCGATCTTCACCGCGCCCGCGTCCCAATGCTTGAGGAGCTTGGGCATGACGACGTTGGTAGGCCGGCGGAGCTTGTCGAAGTCCCAGTAGTCGCGATACGGCGAGGGCGACTCGGCGGCGGCGCGCTCGCCCTCGTGGCAGAGGACGGGGGCCCCGAGGCTCGGGGCGGCCCCGCGATGATCGGCGTCGGCGTGGCCGAGGATCACGCGCTTGATCCCGCCGAGCTCGGCGGCCGCGGCCGCCAGCGCGCCGGCCATGGCCGCGATCCCGGCGTCGAACATCGTCACGCCGCCGCCATCCTCGATCAGGAAGACGTTCATGATCCTCGCGGGGAAGCCGCCCCGCACGAGCCAGACTCCATCGGCGACCCGCTCGGGCGCGCGGCCGGCACTCCACACGAACACGCGGGCGAGTGTACGGGGAGTTGGCCGGCGTCCCAATATGGTTCTCCCATGCGCGGACAACGTGAGCTCGGGCGCGGTGAGCGCGTCCTCCCCGGCCTGTGGCGTCTCAGGCTCCCGCTCCCGTGGCCGGGAATCCCCCACTGCAACGCCTGGGCTCTCGCCGCCGGTCCGGGCGTCGTCCTCGTCGACACCGGTGCCCACGGACCGGGATCGATGGCCGACCTCGAGCTCGCGCTCCACCAGGTCCGCCTGCGGCTCGAGGACGTCCGCCTGCTGGCGTGCACCCACGCTCACGCCGATCACTACGGGCAGGCGGCGGCGATCGTCGAGCGGGCCGGCTGCGAGCTGTGGATGCACCCCAACCACGAGCACGCCACCCGTCCCCTCGAGGACCCCGAACTCGCCCTGGCCCGCCGCCTCGAGGTCGCCCGCGCGAGCGGCGTCTCAGGACCCGCGCTCGCGCTCTATGCCGAGCGCGCCAAGGAGCTCCCCTCCGGGGTGGCGGGTTGGCGCGAGCCCGATCGCGGGCTCGTCTCCGGCGTCGAGATCGAGACCGACCTCGGCCCGCTCATCGCCTACGAGACGCCCGGCCACGCGCCCTCGCACGTGTGCCTGTTCGGACCCGACCGGCGCCTGCTCATCTCCGGAGACCACCTGCTCGGCCGCGTCTCCCTGTACTACGACTACGGGTGGACGCCCGATCCCGTGGGCGAGTTCCTGAGCTCGCTCGAGGTCATCGAGGCCCTCGACGTGCGGCTGTGCGTGGCCGGCCACGGACGCCCCTTCGCCGACATCGAGGCCCACATCGAGGCCAACCGCAAGCTCGTGGCCGAGCGCCTGGAGGCAGTGGCGGCGGCGCTCGGGCGCGGGCCGCGGACGGCGGTGGAGATCGTTCCCGAGGTCTACGGCGAGCCCCTCACCGAAGGCAACGCGGGCTGGTGGCTGTCGGAGACGCTGTGCTATCTGCGCCACCTCGAGGTCCTAGGGCGCGTGGCCCCGGCGTCCGGCGGCGACGGCGAGCCCGACCGCTGGCGCCCGGCCTGAGCGCGCTCAGCTACCGGTGACGGGTCCGATGCGGAGCATGACCACGTCGTCGGGAGCGACGCGGGCACGGATCGTCGCCGCGGCGCTGCTCCACCCGCGATGGCGCCAGAGGTCGCGCACGGCGTAGCGCTGGTGGCGCCCCACCCCCACGCGCGAGGCGCTCATGGAGATCGTCGCCGGCCGCGAGCCCGTGTTGAGGAAGAGCACGGCATAGGACCCGTTCGCGAGCCGGCGCAGCCAGGCTTGATGCCCGGCGCGATCGGCGATGCGGATCCCCTGCCGTCCCGCGGGATCCTGATCGACGGCGATGACCTCGCGGTTGGTGAGGATGGCGGCGTCGGTTGCCGACATCGAGCGCAGGTCGCCGTCGGCGAGCAGGGGCGAGGCCATCATGCTCCACAGCGAGAGCTGCGCGCGCTCCTGGGGCGCGGTGAGCAGGCCGGTCCCGATGAGGAGGATGTCCGGGTCGTTCCATGCTCCCGGCTGGGCGAAGCGGTAGAGCCCGGCGTTGACGTCGACCATCTTCAGCACCGCGCCCCACCAGTTGCCCGTGCGGGCGCCGTAGGCGGTGTAGTCGTTGGTCGTCCGCCACAGGCTGGCCAGGCCCGGCCCCCACAGCCACGGGCGGTCGAAGCCGTCGTCGGAGACGCTGTAGACCATCGGGCGCCCGGCCGCCAGGAGCGCCTGCTGCATGGTGGCGTACACGGGCTGGGCGGGCGCGAGGTTCGTGTAGCAGTAGTCGACCTTGACGAAGTCGACGCCCCACGAGGCGACGGTGGCGGCGTCCTGGGCGAAGTACCCCTCCGAGCCCATCCGTCCCATGCACGTATTGGTGCCCGCGTCGAGGTAGATCCCGAGCTTGAGCCCGAGCCCGTGGACGTAGGAGGCGAGCGCCGGGATCCCGCTCGGGAACGCCTGGGGGTCGGCCTGCAGGTTCCCGTTGGCGTCCCGGTTCGAGGCCATCCAGCAGTCGTCGAGGTTGACGTAGCTGTAGCCGGCGGCGGCCATGCCCGAGGAGACGAGGGCCTGGGCGGTCTGCTCGATGAGCTCCTCGTCGACCTTGCAGCCGAACTCGTACCACGGGTTCCAGCCCATCGGCGGGGTGGGGGCGAGAGCGACGAGCGAGGCGCTGACCGCCGGGGGCGAGGTGGCGGGCTGGCTCGCGCCCCCCGAGGGCGCGGCGCCGGGGCCCGAGGCGAGCGCCGAGGCGGGACCGAGGGCGAGCACGGCGGCGCACGACAGGGCGATTGCCCACGCGCTCACCACCCGCCTGGAACCGACAATTCGCGACCGCCCGTGCAAATCACGCCCCTCGAAATCAACCGCGGTTCCGGAGTCCGGCTGCTCCGGTCGAGGGTGGGAGAGTACCGGCTGCTTTCGCGCCCGCGAACCTTGACACGCTCGTGTCAAGGTTGGTACAGTGACGTCCATGCACGTCGACGAGATCATCGCCGCCAAGAGCGAGCCGGTCTTCTCGTTCGAGTTCTTTCCTCCCAAGAGCGACGAGGGCGAGCGTAACCTGCGGGCGGCACTCGGCAAGCTCGTCCCCCTGGCGCCCGACTTCGTGTCGGTCACCTACGGCGCCGGCGGATCGACGCGCCAGCGCACCGTCGAGCTCACCAAGTGGATCAAGCAGGACCTGGGGATCGAGGCGATGGCCCACCTGAGCTGCGTCGGCGCCACCCGCGAGGAGCTGTGCGACATCCTCGACGGCCTCGCCGACGCGGGGATCGAGAACGTGCTCGCCCTGCGCGGCGACCCGCCCCGCGGCGAGACGGACTGGAAGCCCCATCCCGGCGGCCTGCACTACTCCACCGAGCTCGCGGCCCTGATCTCGGGCGAGTACCCCTTCTGCATCGGCGCCGCCTGCTTCCCCGAGATCCATCCCGAGGCCAAGGACATGGCTCACGACCTGCGCTTCCTGCGCGAGAAGGTGGCGGCGGGAGCGACCTTCGCCATCACCCAGCTCTTCTTCGACAACGAGCTCTACTTCGCCTTCGTCGAGGAGGCGCGCGCGGCGGGGATCGACATTCCCATCATCCCCGGGATCATGCCCATCACCGACGTCGGCCAGATCAAGACGATCACCGGCATGTGCAAGGCGAGCATCCCCGCGGAGCTCCTCGACGAGCTCGAGCTCCGCGCCGGCGACCCGGACGCCGTGCTCCAGCTCGGCGTCTCCTACGCCACTCTGCAGTGCGCCGAGCTCCTCGCCCGGGGCGCGCCCGGGATCCAGTTCTTCACCCTCAACCGCTCCTCGGCGACCCGCGCCATCCTCGCCGCCCTCAAGCTCCTGCGCCCGTGGTCCGGGCGCCTGGCCGCGGGTACCGCGGCCCGCCAGGCTTAGGCGGGATTCGTCACCTGGGCGACGAAGAGGATCGCCCCGCTGGCGTCGTCGCGGAGCACGGCCAGGAACGGGTGGTCGAGGGTCAGGCTCGTGGTCGGCAGCGGCCCGACCGCCGTTGGCTCGAGCCCGATCCCGGTGGCGGCCGCCGCGACGGTACCCGCCTCGTCGACCTGGAGGTCGGCGGCGTGCTCGACGGCGGAGATCTTCAAGGCGGTGTGGGCGGTGATCCCCGAGAAGTCGGCGCCGTCGGTGAACGCCACCGGCATGCCGAGGGCGGAGAGGACGGAGCTGAGCTCGGTGTCGAAGGTGAGATGGAACTTGGGCACGTGGAGGTCGAGGCGCCGCGAGGCCAGCGACCTGACGACGCGCGCGAGCGAGCTCGGGGTCAGGGTTCGCTCGAAGCGCGCGAGCGTGCCCGGGGTGGGCATGACGAGGAGCATCGACAGCGTCGAGTGCGTGTAGGGGAGATCGACGGCCCGGTAACCGGGCCGGCGCGCGTAGGCGAACGCGACCGGGGTCCGCTGGGTCATGAACGGCACCTGCACCGCCGCCCCGGAGCCCGGGTAGAAGGGACCGGGGGCGGTGAGGGCGTGGGTGAAGGGATAGGTCCAGCGGGCGACGAGATAGATGGCGTTGGCGAGCACGGCGCTCGTGCGGGGAGTGATCGTGCCGGCGGGGAAGAGATCGGTGATCTTGTGGCCGGTGCGCGCCGCCACCCAGCTGTTGATGGCCTGACGCGCGGAGTCCGGCGCTCCGGCGAAGTCGACCGGCTGCGGGGCGGCGCCGAAGAGGGTGGCGAGGGTGTGGGTGAAGGGCTGCTTGAGTCCGAGGCCCCGCTGCACCCACAGGCTGTTGGCGAGCTCGAGGCTCGGCCCCTTGGCGCCGCCGACGAGGCGGGAGTCGATCGCCTGAAGGCCGGCCGCCACCGTGGTCGGGCTGGAGGTGTGGAGTACGTGGTCGATCTCGGTCTTCGTCGACCCGGCGGCGCCGGTGTCGACCATGGCGAGCGCGCTCTCGATGCTGTACGGGGAGAAGACGACGTTGTCCGGGTTCTCGGAGAGGCGGCCGAGGAGGGCGAGGGCGAGGGCGTTGTCGGACGCGACGGCGGTGCGCGTAGTGGTGGTGGCCGAGGTGGTGGTGGCCGAGGTGGTGGTGGCCGACGTGGTGGTGGCCGACGTGGTGCGCGCGGGCGTGGTGGCGGGCTTGGCGGCGCCGCAGCCCGCGAGGGCGGCCACGACGGTGGCGAGCGCCACCGAGGTGCGGGTGCGCCAGCGACTCCCGGGCGGACTCACTCGGGGGGGATCACGTCGAGTGCGTGGGCGAGCATCGGGCGCCCGTCGACCTCGTAGCGCACGTCGATCTCGTCGTTCTGCTTGTAGGTCCCGATCCCCCAGATCCCCAGGAACCACTTGCCCATCCCGATCTTCGTGCGCTTGAGCTCGCGCGAGAACAGGAGCTCGCCGCGGGACACGCGGAAGTCGGCCCCGAGCTCCTGCTTGACGCCGTTCACGTAGACCTCGAAGGGCGGGCGGATACCGGCGGGGAGCTTGACGCGCGACTGCGGCACTGCGGGCATTATCGCCCCGCGGAGTCCGAGGCGATCCACGAGAGGACGGCGAGGTCGACCCGCGCGTGGCCAACGCGCGTGTGGGAGCGCAGCACGCCCTCGTGGGCGAACCCGGCCGCGAGCGCCGTCCGGATCGCCCCTTCGTTGTCGGGCGCAGCCAGAAGCTGGACGCGGACGAGTCCGCAGGCGTCGAGGAGCCAGGCCGCCGCCAGCGCCAGGGCACGGCGCCCGAGGCGCCGTCCGCGGGCGTCGGGGGCGACCCAGATGCCGAGGTTGGCGTGGAGGTGCTCCCAGTCGAAGCGGTCCGCGTCGATCTGCCCGCGGCAATCGTCGCAGCCGGGCTCGAGGATGGTCAGGGTCACGCCGTCCCCGGCGGCCCGCCGCGCCGGCGCCTCCTCCATGGCGCGGCCGAGCTGGGCGCCGCTCGGGGGCGAGCCGAGTCCCAGGGCCGCGGCGAGGCGGCGATCCTCCTGGTGGGCGATGAGGACCTCGGGGATGTCGCGCTCGGCCGCCAGGCGGATGCTCACGTGGCCGTCGGAAAGCGCTTGGCCTGGCTCGGGGATCGCGGGCATGTCGGCCGTCCACCGTACCCTTTCGCCGCGTGGAGGAATTCGTCCCCCGGCGGCCCGTACGCGGCCCGTCCGACCCCATCGCCTACCGGATCCGCCGCTCCGAGCGCGCCCGCCGCGTCCGCGTCACCGTCGACCCCGCCCACGGCGTCGAGGTCGTGCTCCCGCGCCGGGCCGCCGAGCGCGAAGCCGCCGCCGCCGTCCGCGAGCTCCGCCCGTGGATCGAGCGCCGCTTCGCCGAGCTCGACCGCGCCCGCCAGGCGATCGCCGACCGCGGGGCCACCGTGCCCTACCTGGGCTCGATGCTCCGGCTCGTGCCCGACCCCTCGCGCACCCGCGTCCACCGCCGCGGCGACGACCTCCTCGTGCCCTCCGGCGACCACCGCCCCGCTCTCGAGCGCTGGTACCGGCGCGCCGCCCGAACCGAGATCGCCCCCCGCCTCGACGACGCCACCGCCGCGGCGGGGACGCACTACTCCGCGTTGACCATCCGCGGCCAGAAGACGCGTTGGGCGAGCTGCTCACGCGCCGAGGCGATGAGCTTCAACTGGCGCCTGTTGCTCGCCCCCGAACCCGTCCTCGACTACGTCATCTGGCACGAGGTCTGCCACCTCGAGGTCATGGACCACTCGCCGAGGTTCTGGGCGCTGCTCGCTCAACGATGCCCGGGCTATCGCGAGCCGAGGGGCTGGCTCAAGCAGAACGGCGGGACGCTGGTGCTGTAGCCGGGTCGCGGGCGGCGGGCGGGCGCGGGCGGCGAGAGCGCCTCACGGCGAAGGGATGTCGATCGTTCCCGCCCCCCGGGACGAAACGACAGCAGTTCGTGAGCCGGCGGGTCGGGCGGACGCGCGGGGCAAGACCAGCACGCATACCATTCCCACCCCATGACCCCCGACGAGCTCAGAGCCGCGGTCGACGACGGGACGATCGACACGGTAGTCCTCGCCATCGCCGACATGCAGGGCCGGCTTCAGGGCAAGCGGCTCACCGGGCGCCATTTCCTCGACGAGGCGCTGGCGAACGGCGCCGAGGGGTGCAACTACCTGCTCGCCGTGGACGTGGAGATGAACACCGTCGAGGGATATGCGATGTCGTCGTGGGAGAGCGGTTACGGGGACTTCGTGATGCGCCCCGACCTCGAGACGCTGCGTCTCGTCCCCTGGCACGAGGCGACGGCGCTGTGCATGGCCGACGTGGTGTGGGCCGACGGCTCCGACGTGGCCGCCTCGCCGCGCCAGATCCTCCGCCGCCAGCTCGCGCGCCTGGCGGAGCGCAAATGGACGGCGAAGGCGGCGACCGAGCTCGAGTTCATCGTCTTCCGCGACGGCTACGAGGAGGCGTGGCACAAGGCCTACCGCGACCTCGAGCCCGCCAATCTCTACAACATCGACTACTCGCTGCTCGGGACGGCGAGGATCGAGCCGCTGATCAGGCGCATCCGCAACGGGAGGGCGGGTGCCGGCCTCGTCGTCGAGAACTCCAAGGGCGAGTGCAACCTCGGCCAGCACGAGATCAACTTCCGCTACGCGGACGCGCTCACCGCGGCCGACGAGCACATGATCTTCAAGAACGGGGCCAAGGAGATCGCCGCCCAGGAGGGCATGTCGATCACCTTCATGGCCAAGTACAACGAGCGCGAGGGGAGCTCGTGCCACGTCCACCTCTCGCTCGCCGGCGAGGACGGTGAGAGCGTGTTCGCCCGCGACCGGGCGGTGTTCGAGCAATTCCTCGCCGGCCAGCTCGCCTGTCTGCGCGAGCTCACGCTCATGTTCGCCCCCAACGTCAATTCCTATAAGCGCTTCCAGGCCGCCACCTTCGCCCCCACCGCGGTGGCGTGGGGGCGGGACAACCGGACCTGCTCGCTGCGCGTCGTCGGCCATGGTCAGGGACTCCGTCTCGAGAATCGCCTCGCCGGAGCCGACGTCAATCCCTATCTCGTCCTCAGCGCCATGATCGCCGCCGGGCTCCACGGCGTCGAGCACGCGCTCGAGCTCGAGCCGCCGCTCGAGGGCAACGCCTACACCTCGGGCAAGCCCCGCGTCCCCGGCACTCTGCAGGCCGCGCGCGAGCACTTCGCCGCCTCCGAGGTCGCCGAGACCGCCTTCGGCCCCGACGTCGTCGCCCACTACCTGACCAACGCCGACATCGAGCTCCGCGCCTTCGAGGCGGCGGTCACCGACTGGGAGCGCTACCGCGGCTTCGAGCGCCTATGACCGGCACCCGAGCGCACGCGCCCGCGCACGTGACGGTGATCGAGCCGGCAACCGAGGAGGTCCTCGCCGAGCTCCCACAGGCCGGCGCCGAGGAGGCCGACGCCGCGGTGGCCCGCGCCAGGGCGGCCTTCCCGGGCTGGCGGGCGGTCACCCCGGGCGAGCGCGGGCGGATCCTCAGCGCGCTGGGCGAGGCACTCGAGGACAGCCTGGAAACGCTCGCCCGGCTCGAGGCGCGCAACGCCGGCAAGCCGATCGGCGATGCCCGCGGCGAGATGGGGATGGTCGTCGAGACCTTCCGCTACTACGCGGGCGCCCCCGAGCGCCTGCTCGGGGACACGATCCCCGTGGCCGGTGGCATCGACATGACCTTCCGCGAGCCGCTCGGAGTGGTGGCCCTGATCGTGCCGTGGAACTTCCCGCTCACCATCGCCGCCTGGAAGGTCGCCCCGGCGCTGGCAGCGGGGAACACCGTCGTCCTCAAGCCCGCCGAGCTCACGCCCCTCACCGCGCTCGAGCTCGAGCGCATCGCGCTCGAGGCCGGCCTGCCCGAGGGCGTTCTGGGCGTCGTCGTCGGCCCCGGCCGCACCGTCGGGGAGCGGCTCGTCGAGCACCCGGACGTCGCCAAGGTGGCGTTCACGGGGTCGACCGAGGTGGGCCGCCGCATCGCCGAGGTGGCGGCGGGCACGATCAAGCGCGTCACCCTCGAGCTCGGCGGCAAGTCCGCGAACATCGTCTTCGCCGACGCCGACATCGAGCGCGCGGCGGCGGCGGCCCCGATGGCGGTGTTCGGCAATGCCGGCCAGGACTGCTGCGCGCGCTCGCGGATCCTCGTCGAGCGTCCCATCTACGACACCTTCATGGCCGAGCTCGAGCGCCACGTCCTCGCCCTTCGCGTCGGCGATCCCCTCGAGGAGAGCACCGAGATCGGGCCGCTGATCTCGGGCGGACACCGCGACACGGTGGCCTCGTTCCTCGACGACGGCGCTCCCGTGGCGTTCCGGGGCAGCGCCCCTGAGGGCCCGGGCTACTGGTTCCCCCCGACCGTCCTCTGCCCGCTCGAGAATCGCGATCGCGCCGCCCGCGAGGAGATCTTCGGCCCCATCGCCTGCGTCATTCCCTTCGCGGGCGAGGAGGAGGCGGTCCGCCTGGCCAACGACACCGTGTACGGGCTCTCGGGCTCGATCTGGACGGGCGACGGCGCCCGGGCCCTGCGCGTCGCCCGCCTCCTCGACACCGGCGTGCTCTCGATCAACTCCAACAGCTCGGTGCGCGTGGCGACGCCCTTTGGCGGCTTCAAGCAGTCGGGCGTGGGGCGCGAGCTCGGCCCCCACGCGCTCGAGCACTACACCGAGGTCAAGAACGTGTACTACGCGACGGAGGCGACGTGATGGCCGGGCGCCTCGAAGGCAAGGTGTGCGTGATCACCGGCGCGGCCGGGGGGATCGGGGCCGCGAGCACGGACCTGTTCATGGCCGAGGGCGCCACCGTGGTCGGTGTCGACGCCGCCCCCGACGCGCCCGGAGATCTCTCGCGCCGCCTCGACGTCACCGACGAGGACGGCGTCCGCGCTCTCTACGACGAGGTCGCCGAGCGCTACGGACGGATCGACGTCCTCTTCAACAACGCCGGGATCTCGCCCCCCGACGACGCCTCGATCCTCGACACCGACCTCGACGCCTGGCAGCGGGTCCAGGACGTGAACCTGAGGAGCGTGTTTCTGTGCTGCAAGTACGGGCTGCCCCACCTCCTCGCCGCGGGCGGCGGCTCGGTCATCAATACCGCCTCCTTCGTCGCGGTCATGGGCGCCGCCACCTCGCAGATCTCCTACACGGCCTCCAAGGGCGGCGTCCTCTCCCTCTCGCGCGAGCTCGGCGTCGAGTTCGCGCGCCGCGGCGTGCGCGTCAACGCGCTCTGCCCGGGACCGGTCAACACCCCGCTGCTCCGCGAGCTCTTCGCCAAGGACCCCGAGCAGGCCGCCCGCCGCCTCGTGCACGTCCCCATCGGCCGCTTCGCCGAGGCGCGGGAGATCGCCAATGCCGCCCTGTTCCTGGCCAGCGACGAGTCCACCTACGTCAACGCCACGACCTTCCTCGTCGACGGCGGCCTTGCCAGCGCCTACGTCACCCCGCTGTGAGCGCGCGGCGCAGGGCGCGGTAGGTGGAGTCGCCCCTGCGCGGCTTGACGACCTCGCGGGTGACGCGCCCGAGATAGGCCTCGGCGGAACCGTCGCCGTGGACGTCGACCCCCGCTCTGACCTTGGGGACGATGCGCTCCGGGCCCGAGAGCTCGAGGCGGGCGATCACCTGCTCCTCGGGCCCGAAGCGCCTGAACTTCACGTCGACGGACGCCCCCGGCGCGTCGCCGGCGAGCGCCCGCGCCCGCTCCTCGAGCACGTCGAGCGCGTCCTCGAGCCGGTCGTAACGCGAGCGCTCGACCTTCGGTCCGGCGCGCACGACGAGCTTCCACGCCACCCGGCGGATGATCTCAGGCGGCGAGGTCGACGGTGAGCTCCTCGACCGAGCCCGCCCGCCGGTGCTCGGCGAACTCCCCGGCGAGCCTGCGCAGGAGCCGGTGGATGGGCTCGTTGTCGGCGAGCACGGTGGCCGTGAACCGGGAGATGCCGCGCTCGGTGGCGGCGCCGGCGAGCCGGGTGATGAGCTCGGTCCCGAGCCCGTCGCCCTGGTAGGCGTCGCTGACGACGATCGCGAACTCGGCCGCCTTGGGGTCACCGTGATCGCGAATGAAGCGGCCGACCCCGACGATCCGCTCCGGATCGCCGATCGGGGTGGCGATCAGGGCCACGTGGTCGCGGCCGTCGACCTCGGTCAGATAGCGGAGCTCGGGCTCGGTGAGGCGCGGCTTGGCGGCGAGAAAGCGCCGGTAGCGGGTGCCCGGAGAGAGGAGGGCGTGCGAGGCCTCGAGCCGCCCCGCGTCGTCGGCCCGAATCGGGCGGATGGCGATCTCTCGGCCGCTGCGTAGTCGTACCGGGTCCGGTTCCACGGCCCAGAGCTTACGGTTCGTAAGCTCTGGGGAGTGTGGGTGCCGTCACACAGGACCGGCCGGGGCGCCCTAGGAGCGCTCGGCGATGGGCACGTAGTCGAGCGAGCGCTCGCCCGTGTAGATCTGCCGCGGGCGGGCGATCTTCTGCTCGGGGTCCTCGATCATCTCGAGCCACTGGGCGATCCAGCCGCTCGTGCGGCCGATGGCGAAGAGGACGGGGAACATGTCGACGGGCATGCCCAGCGCCTCGTAGATCAGGCCCGAGTAGAAGTCGACGTTGGGATAGAGCTTGCGGGAGATGAAGTACTCGTCCTCGAGGGCGATCTTCTCGAGCTCCATGGCGATGTCGAGGAGGGGATTGCGCCCGGTGACCTCGAACACGTCCTCGGTCGCCTTCTTGATGATCTTCGCGCGGGGATCGAAGTTCTTGTACACCCGGTGCCCGAAGCCAATCAGGCGTTCATTGCCCTCCTTGACGCCCTTGATGAAGTCGGGGATGTTCTCGATGCTCCCGATCCGCCGGAGCATGCGCAGGACCGCCTCGTTGGCCCCGCCGTGGAGGGGTCCGTAGAGGGCGGCGACCCCTGCCGCCACGGCCGAGTAGGGATCGACCTCAGAGGAGCCGACACTGCGCACGGCACTCGTCGAGCAGTTCTGCTCGTGGTCGGCGTGAAGGATGAAGAGGACGTCGAGGGCGCGCTCGAGACGCGGATCCGGGCGGTACTTGAGCTCGGTCATCTTGTAGATCATCGAGAGGAAGTTGCCGGCGTAGGCGAGATCGTTGTCGGGGTAGACGTAGGGCATCCCCCGGTTGTGGCGGTAGGCGAAGGCCGCCAGGGTCGGCATCTTGGCGATGAGCCGGATGATCTGGATGTAGCGACACTCGGCGTCCTTGATCTTGTTCGCGTCCGGATAGAAGGTCGAGAGGGCGCCCACCGAGGCCACGAGCATGCCCATCGGATGGGCGTCGTAGCGGAAGCCCTGCATGAACCCCTTGATGTTCTCGTGCACGAAGGTGTGGATCGTGATTTCGTGCACCCACTCCTCGAGCTGCTGGCTGGTCGGCAGCTCGCCA
>DASZKU010000198.1:0-5829 GCA_035552815.1 Solirubrobacteraceae bacterium
GGCGCGTAGGCGGGCTGGCAGGGGACGCCGGGCCAGCCCATCACGGCCATGCCCACGGGCCGGGTCGGATCGAGCCGGTGGGCGAGCGCGGCGGCGCCCGCGACGTAGTTCGTCTCGGAGGCATCGGCCGGGGTGGCGAGCTCGTTACCGATGCTCCAGAGCAGGATCGAGGGGTGGTTCTCGTTGTCGAGGATGTTGTCGGTGAGCATCGAGTGCGCGAGGGCGATCGTCTTCGCCTCGGCGAGGTACTTGGGTTTGACCTGGTAGACGGGGATCTCGGACCAGAGCAGGATCCCGTCGCGGTCCGCGAGCTCCTCGAGCAGCGGGTTGGCCGGGTACTGCAAGCGGATCAGGTCGGCCCCGAGGGCGCGGGTCCAGGCGATCAGGCGCTCGATCTGGGCCGAGCTCATGGCACCGCCGCTATGGACGTCCATCTCCTGGAGCCCGACGCCGCGCAGGTGGAGCGGGCGCCCGTTGAGCTCGAGGAGGCCGCCGGCGACGACCTTGATGATCCGGATTCCGCTGTCAGTGACGAAGCCGGCGAGCTGCCGGCCGTTCGCGCCCGTGAGCGTGAGGGTGGCGCGATAGAGGGTCGGGCTCCCGGGCGCCCAGAGGTGGGGATGGGGGACACGGACGGTGGCGTGCGCGGTCCACGTCGCCCCGGGTCCGATGGTGGCGGTGCCGAAGTTCACGGGGCGGCCGCCGTAGGTGCCGCGGAGTCGGACCTTTTGTGAGGCGCCGGTGACGTTCCGGACGAGGGCCTGCTCGTCGATCGTCGCCCCACACGTCGGGCAGGGGAGGAGAGGGCGGACGATGACCTGCTCGAGGTTCGCCTCCTGAACGGGGCGCAGGTAGACATCGCCGAGGATGCCTCCGTAGTTCCACCAGCCGCCGACGGACGGGGTACCACCCGACCGGTAGGGGCCGGCGGGCAGATCGCCGGGGCCGAGGTGGTTGTCGACGCGCACGACGAGGTGGTTGACGGCGTGGGGGCGCAGCCCGGACAGACTTAGCTCGAAGGGAAGGAAGGCGCCGACGTGGCTGCCGAGGAGACGGCCGTTGAGCCACACCTCGGCGCGGTAGTTGACCGACTCGAAGCGCACGATCCACTGCTCGCCGGCGGGCCCGCGGGGGACGTAGAAGTCCTTGCGGTACCAGCCCGTCGCACCGTAGAAGCTCGAGGTCGAAACCGTGCTCGCGTTGTAGGAGTTCGGGACCCCCACCGGCGACCAGCCCGCCGTCGAGGCCGCGTCGCGGTAGAACCTGCGCGCGAGGCCGGAGCCCGAGCTGTCGGCGCGGTAGAGCCAGCCGCCGTCGAGCAGATAGCGGTTGGTCCAGCCGTCGCGGGTGAGCGCCCCCCGCGTCGGGGTCACGGCCCGCGCGGCGGTGCGGGCCCGCGCGGCGGTGCGGGCCCGGGGGGCGGCCCCGGCCCGCGTCGGGGTCACGGCCCGTGGCGCGGCCGCGGCCCGGGCCGGGAAGGCCGCCACGGCGAGGCCGAGGAGGGCAGTGAGGATGAGAGAGCGAGCGGTGGGCAGGAGCACGGGCACTTGGCGGCGCGCGCCGGCCTGTCGCGCCCGGTGACAAAGGACTCGCGGATTAAAGCGGCTCGCGGCGACGACGTGCGCTGGGCGCCTCGCGCCGGACGTGGGCTGGCGCGTCGAGCGCCCCGCTACAATCCGCCCGTTCCATGCCCGCTCGCGAGTATGCGGAGGGCCAGATCGTCACCGACCAGCCGCCCCCTCGGTCGTCCGAGTCTGAGTCCTCCACCGATGTCCGTGCCCGCGTCCGCGTCGGTTTCGCGTGGACTTCGCCGACCCTGATCGCGATCGTCGCGTGCCTGGCCATCGGCTTCATCTCGGTCGTCACCGAGCCCTCGCTCCCGAGCTACGACCCTTTCGCGTGGGTGGTGTGGGGCCGGGAGCTCGCCCACCACATCATCGGTCCCCACGAGCCCTTCGTCACCGGCGGCGGCCCCTCGTGGAAGCCCTTCCCCGTCATCTTCACGACGATCTTCGGCTTCTTCGGCGCGGCGCCCAAGCTGTGGGTGGCGATGGCCCGGGCCGGCGGCCTGTTCGGGCTCTTCGTCGCCTACCGGCTCGGGTCGCGGCTCGGCGCCTCCTCGCAGTGGCGGCTGGCGGGGCCGGTCGCGGGCGTGCTGGCGGCGTTCGGGATCTTCCTCACCTCGGAGTGGACCCACTACATGTGGCGCGGGACCTCCGAGCCCTTCGTCGTCACCACGACGCTGTTCGCGATTGAGCGCCACCTCGCGGGCCGGCGCACGACCGCCTTCTTCTCGGGTGTGGCCCTGGCCCTGATGCGCCCCGAGGCCGCCCTCTTCGTCGGTCTCTACGCCCTGTGGCTCTTCTTCAGCGACCGCCGGGTGAGCAACTTCGTGGTCCTCGGGGCCGGCCTCCTCGCCATTCCCGTCGGCTGGTTCGTCCCACCGTGGATCGCGTCCGGGCAGCCGTTCCTCTCCTCCAAGCACGCGCAGCTCTACAACGGCCAGCTGGGCGCCCACCCCCAGATCGAGGTGCTCAAGCGCGCCACCAACCTCTCGGTGTGGCCCGTGATGATCGCCGCCCTGGCCGTGACCGTGCTCGCGATCCGCCGGCGCGACTGGCTCACCGTGTCGCTCGCCGCCGCCGCGGCCGCATACGTCGCCGTAGTCGAGCTGATGACTCTCGACCATTACCCGGGACTCGAGCGCTTCATGCTCCCCGCCGCCGCCATCGCCGCCGTGCTCGCCGGCGTCGCGGTGGTGCGCTTTGCCCAGTTTGCGGGCGGGGGGATCGCGTCGCTCGCCGTGGCGGCCGCCCTCGTCGCCATCGCCGTCCCCTTCTTCGCCGGGCGCGTCTCGGCGGCCGGCCCGGAGAAGCGGATCACGGCCAAGGCGGTCAGGTACTACAACGAGATGGTCGCCGCCGTCCGCGCCGCCGGCGGCACCAAGGCCGCCTTCCCGTGCCCGTCGAGCCGCGCCGCGGCCAACCACTCGATCCAGACCGGCTTGGCGTGGGCGCTCGACGTGCCGCTCACGCGCGTGTACCCGGTGACCAAGGTCAACACGACCCTGCGCCACCCGTCGCTCGCCTTCTTCGCGCCCCGCAACCCGATCACGGGCGGCGCCCCCACCGTCCTGCAGTACGGCCTGCGCGGCCGGCTGATCGCGCGCCGGGGCATCTGGAAGGTGATTCGCGTCACGAGGCCAGGGGACGCGGCCGTCAACGCCTGCGTGGGAAGCTAACCCCTAGTTCTTCAGACCGTCAGGGCGCCCGACTGCCGGCGCCCGTAGAGATGTCCGATGAGGGCGGCGGTGACGTCGGGGTCGAACTGGGTCCCGGCGCAGCGCGTGAGCTCCTCGACCGCCTCCTCGTGCGAGCGGGCGGCGCGGTACGGGCGGTCCGAGGTGATCGCGTGATAGGTGTCGGCGACGATGATGACCCGGCTCCCGAACGGGATCTCGACCCCGCTGAGGCCGTCCGGGTAGCCGCCGCCGTCCCAGCGCTCGTGCTCGTGGCGGACCATGCGCGCGACGGGTCCGAGGCCGGGGAGGACGCGGAGGATGCGTTCACCGATGACCGGATGCTGGCGCATGAGCATCCATTCCTCGTCGGTGAGGGGACCGGGCTTGTGGAGGATCTCGTCGGGGATGGCGACCTTGCCGATGTCGTGCAGGAGCGCGGCGGAGCGGACGCGCTCGACTTCGATCGCGTTGCATCCGAGGGTGCGGGCGACGGCGGTGGACATGTTGATCACGGCGGCCGAGTGCTCGCCCGTGTAGCGGTCGCGCTCGAGCAGGGCGACGGCCAACGCCTCGATCGCGTCGCGGTGAGGTGCGCTGGCGGAGTCGACGAGGTCGTCGGCCGGGGCGGCGATGGTGGCGCGGCCCCCGCCGCTCGCACGGGCCAGCTCGAGGGCCTGGCGGGCGGCGGCGAGCAATCCTTCGGCGCTCATCCCGCGCTGGAGGGAGGCGATGCCCATCGAGGCTCCGGCGGCGCGGATCGTCCCCTCGCCTGAGAGCTCGAGCTCCATCAGGAGGCGCTCGAGTCCGGGGAGCGCGGCCTCGGGGCTGGTATCGGGGAGGAGCACGGTGAACTCGGCGCTCCCCGTCCGTCCGATCAGATCGTGGGAACGCGTGCTGCCCCGCAGGCGTGCCGCGAAGGCGCAGACGAGCTCGTCGCCGGCCTTGAAGCCGTGCCGGAGCTCGAGCGAGGCGAAGTCGTCGATGCAGAGCAACGCAACGCACAGCGGGCGCTGGTAGCGGCGGGCGCGCTCGCACTCCTCGGCCAGGCGTCCCCGCAGCGCCCGAGCCGAGAGGACGCCGGTAATCGGGTCGAGCCGGAGGCCGCGAGCGTGGTCGGCTTCGAGCTCCAGGACACGCGCCCTGAGCCACTCGAGCTCCTTGAGCAAACCCTCTTGATGTCCACGCGCGAACATTTACCCCGGATATCGGCAGATCTGTGCCGCAGCTACAGGCAGAGGGCATGCACCCTGGGCACTTTTGGCCGCCACGGGACGCGATACGGGATTCTGACGCGAACCCTTACCGGCGGAAGGCGTCCGGGCGCCGACGCAGAATGTCGAAGCTGATGATCGTCCTCGGCATCGACCCCGGTACCGCGAGCACGGGCTACGGCGTGGTCGAGAGCATCGGCTCGCGGCTGCGCGCCCTCGACGGCGGCGTCATCGAGACCGCTCCCGGGCTCGCGCTCGAACGCCGTCTGGCCGACATCCACGCCCGCGTGGGCGAGGTGCTCGACGAGCACTCCCCGGACGCGCTCGCGATCGAGCAGCTCTACTTCGGGGCCAACGTGCGCACGGCCTTTGCCGTCGGGCAGGCGCGCGGCGTCGTCCTGCTCGCCGCCGGGCTGCGCGGCGTCCCGTGCCGGTCCTACACGCCCCAGCAGGTCAAGGGCGCGGTGTGCGGCAACGGCCGGGCGGCCAAGGAGCAGGTGCAGCACATGGTCGCCCGCCTGCTCGGCCTGTCCGAGCTGCCCTCGCCCGACCACGCGGCCGACGCACTCGCCGTCGCCATCTGCGACGCCAACCGGGCCCCGCTCATGCACGCGGTGGCGTCGCGATGATCGCCCTCGTCTCGGGGCGCGTGGCCGTGCGCCGATCCGATCACGTCGTGATCGAGTGCGGCGGCGTCGGCTACCGGCTCGCGGTCTCGAGCGAGACCCTCCGCCACGTGCCCGCGATCGGCCACGAGACGATGCTCCACACGCATCTCGTCGTCCGCGACGACGCGCTCGCGCTCTACGGCTTCGCGACCGAGGAGGAGCGCGAGCTCTTCCTCCTGCTGCTCGGCGTCCAGTCGGTCGGACCCAAGGTCGCCCTCGCCGTCCTCTCCGCCGGCGCGCCCCGGGATCTCGTCGCCGCCCTCGCGGCCGGCGATGCGGCGCGCTTCCAGGCCGTGCCCGGGATCGGCAAGCGGACGGCGGAGCGCATCATCGTCGAGCTCCGTGAGAAGGTCGGGGTCACGGTGCCCGAGGGCGGCGCGATCTCGGTCAGCCGCTCCGAGGACCCGCGGACGCTCGCGCGCGAGGGCCTGCTCGGCCTCGGCTTCGGTCCCGCCGAAGCCGACGCACTCCTCGACGGCGCCCCCAGCGGCCGCGCCGAGGACCTGATCGCGTATGCGCTCAGGACGGCGCGCCGATGACCTCGGCGAGCCCGCGCATCCAGACCCCACAGGCGCTCTCGGGCGAGGACGAGCTCGAGCGCTCGCTGCGCCCGCGCCGGCTCGAGGACTTCGTCGGCCAGGAGCGCCTCAAGGACCAGCTCGCGGTCTCGATCGCGGCCGCCTCCTCGCGCGGCGAGGCGCTCGACCAC
>DASZKU010000199.1:0-4137 GCA_035552815.1 Solirubrobacteraceae bacterium
ATCGAGCGGTCCGGGCCGGGCTTGACGACCCTCATCTTCGCGAGTCTAGCTCGGCGCGCTCGCGCTCGCGCGGCGCGATCTCGATCTGGAGAGGCGGCTGCGCCGCCACCACGTGATCGACCTGGAGCGTCGTGTGCTCGATTGCGAAGTCCTCGCCGAGGAGGACCTGAAGACGCCGGCGGAGCTCATGGCAATCGTCTCCCGCCCGCGCCACGACGTGCGCCGAGAGGGCCGGGAACCCCGACGTGACCTCCCAGACGTGGAGGTCGTGGACCTGGACGACGCCGGGCTGCGAGGCGAGATTTCGCCCGATGGCCTCCGGGTCGAGGCCGTCGGGGGCGGCTTCCATGAACACCCGCGCCGAGGCCCTGAGCAGGCCGTAGGCGGCGTGGAGCATCAGGCCCGCCACCACCAGTGAGGCGATCACGTCGGCGCGGCGAAACCCGGTGGCGAGGATGATCACGGCGGCGATCGCCGTCGCCACGAAACCGAAGAGATCGGTGAGGATGTGGCGGTAGGAGCCCTCGACGTTGAGGCTCCGGTGCCCGTCGTCGCCGGCGGCGAGGATCCGCGCCGCGAGCAGGTTGACGACGATGCCCACGAGCGCGACCACGAGGACGATCGACCCCTGCACGGCGGGGGGTGAAACGAGCCGGCGGATGCTCTCATAGATGATGAGTAGAGCGAGCACCAGCAGCGTCACCCCGTTGGCCTGGGCGCTGAGGATCTCCGCTCGCCCGAGGCCGTAGGTCATCGCCCCCCCCGCGGGGCGGGAGGCGAGTCGCGCCGCGACCAGGGCCAGGGCCAGCGCCGCGGCATCGGTGAGCATGTGGGCGGCGTCGGAGAGGAGGGCGAGCGAGGAGGCGATCGCCCCCGTCACCACCTCGGCGGCCATGAAGGCGACGATGAGCGCGAGCGCCGCTTTCAGCGCCCGCTGGTCGGCAGCGCGGCCACCGTGCCCGTGGCTGCCGTGAGCATGATGGGCGTGGCTCACAGGCCTAGCGATTGTAGTGTCGCCGCGGCCGGCGTTCAGTTCACCGAGGGGTCGGGAGGCATCCTCGCCACCAGCGCATAGCTGCCTCCCTTCCGCGTCAGCACCGACTCCCACAGTCCGCTCGGGTGATCGGCGAAGGCGTCCTCACGCCGGGCCGTCTCGACGATCCAGTCGCCGCGCTCGAGCTCGTTGTCGAGCTGTCCGGGCCCCCAGCCCGCGTGCCCGACGAAGGCGCGGGCGCGGCGGACGCCCGCGGCGATCTCGTCGGGCGAGGATCCCGCGGCGAGCACGCCGATGTCGTCGAAGGCGACGAGCGCGGCGTCACCGGGATCCTCGAACTCGGCGACGACGATCACCGAGCTCGGCTGCACGGGACCGCCGATGAACACAGGCTCCTCGGGGTCGACGAGCTCTTCGAGTTGCGCGACGGCGTCGAGCACGGTGCTCTCCGACGGGCGGTTGAGCACCACCCCCAGGGCGCCCTCCTCGGTGTGCTCGACGATGAGAACGACCGTGCGCCAGAAGTTCGGATCGAGCAGTGCCGGCCCGGCGATGAGCAACTGTCCACGCGCCGACTCCATCAGCGTCGCCTTCGGTGTCGGGGGCCGCGCCGCGAGGCCGCTAGTCCCGCCCCGAGCGCGAGTCCGCGAGCCGGCGCTGGGCGCTTCCGGCGAGCTCGATCGCCTCCGCCGCCTGGGCACCGTCCTCGAGGTCGAGATCGGCGAGCTCGGCGACGATCTCGAAGAGATCGAGCCCGAGGCAGGTCTGAACCTGTTCGATCGGGGCTTCGGCTCGCCGGGCCGAGAAGAGGTCGTCCTCGCGCCACACGAGGATCTTTGCACCGTTGCTGGCTCTCAATGTGACTCGCATAGGTTTCCGCCTCCCCCCGAGAAGGTGGCCGACCCTGAGCAGCGCACGCCTCCGTGCCGCGCTACGCCCTACTGAAACGTAGAGATTATGAGGAACTTCTACTTTTGCTCAGGGGTGGTCAGCCAGCGGACGAGCAGCCGAGCTTCAGCGAGCGCGATTCCGAGGCGAGCAGCGGCGTCAGGTTGTAAACCGCGCTCCGCGCCGGGATCTGCACTTGGGGCTGGGTGCCGAAGCCGTAGATGCCCATCGTCATGCTGAACTGGAGCCGGCTCCCCGCGACGCACTCGGGAAACGACACGTGGAGGCGGCGAACGCGGTTGCTCGCGTCGATCCATGCCTGGACGGGCAGGGAATGCCCTCCCAGCGCCGACTGCAGCGATGCGATCGCGTTGGTGGGGACGTGGTACTGCTGCGCGTAGCGGCGCAGGTCGACCATGGCCCGGTACTCGGTCGTGTGGACCCCGTGGATGGTCATGGGCCCGACGACGGTGGGGTTCGCGCCCACCGTGCGCAGGTACTGGAGGAACTGGCTCGGGTTGACCGTGCTCGCCAGCGAGCCGACCCCGACCGCCCCCAGCGCCTTGGTCATGTCGACGTAGATCCACGCCTTGCCCCCCGTGCGCCTCGCCGCCCCCGCGATTGCCGACGAGCGCATCCAGAAGTTGAGCTGCGAGAAGATCGCCGGGCCGCTGACCCGCTGCCCGCCGACGGTCTCGTCGATGGTCATGGTGCCGCTGTTGGTGGCGGGGTCGATCTGCCCGCTCACGGTGGCGTTGACGGGAGCCGCCCCGCCGGTGACGCTCATGATCCCCGACATCTTGTAGCCCGAGGTGCTCAGGGTCGCCGCGGCGGCCTTGGACACGGGATCGACGGCCTGGCCCGCCGCGCAGCCGCTTACGGCGATCGCTGCGCCCGCGAGCGCGCACAGCAGGACGACGATCCTCCGACTCACGGGCGTGATGCTACCGCTGTCCGGCGCGCCTGGCGGCGGTGCGCACTACAGCCCGTACGAGCGCCCGATCACGTCGAGCATGATCTCGTCGGTGCCCGCGCCGATCCGGTTCAGGCGCAGATCGCGCCACGTGCGCTCGATCCCGTACTCCTTCATGTACCCGTTCCCGCCGTGGATCTGGATGCACTCGTCGGCGACCTCGACGGCGATGCGGGCGGCGTGGAGCTTGGCCATGGTGATCTCGCGGACCGGGTACTCGCCGTTCTGGAAGCGCCAGGCTGTCGTGTACACGAGCTGCCGCGCCGTCTCGATCTTCGTCGCCATCTCGGCGAACTTGTGCCGGGTGACCTGAAAGCTCCCGATCGGCCGCCCGAAGGCGTTGCGCTCCTTGGCGTACTGCAGGGTGCGGTCGAACACGTGCTGCGCGCCCGCCACCGACCCGGCGGCGCCGATCAGCCGTTCGCCCTGGAGCTCCCACATGATGTGGTAGAAGCCCTTGCCTACTTGGCCGAGCACCGCGGCGGCGGGGACGCGGACGTCCTGGAAGGCGAGCAGCGCCGTGTCGGAGGCATGCATGCCGAGCTTCTCGAGCTTCTTCTCGCGGATCACGCCGGGGAGGTCCATGGGCACGAGAAAGAGCGTGAAGCCGTCGTGGGGCTCGCGGCCGGTCTCCGTCCTCGTCACGAGGACGATGGCGTGGGCCCGGTGCCCGTTGGTGATGAACGTCTTCGAGCCGTTGATCACGTACTCCTCGCCGTCCTTGACCGCCCGAGTCTTGATCCCCGCCACGTCGGAGCCGGCATCGGGCTCGGTGATGCCCAGGCAGAGGATCTTCTCGCCCCGGATCGCCGGCGCCGCCCAGTCCCGCTTCTGCTCCTCGGTGCCGAAGGCGAGGATCGGGGGAATGGTCATGTCCGTCTGCACGGCGAGGCCCATCGCCAGCCCGCCCGAATGCGAGTGCGCGATCTCCTCGGCGAGGACCAGGCTCGTGTAGTAGTCGCCGCCCTGGCCGCCGTACTCCTCGGGCTTGTCGAGGCCCAGGAACCCGAGCTCCCCCATGCGCGTGAACACCCAATCGGGGAACGTCGTCTCCTCCCACTCGTCGGCGTGGGGCTGGAGCTCCTTGATCACGAAGCGCCGGATCGACTCGCGCAGCTGCTCGTGCTCGTCGGTGAAGATGAAGTGCCTGCGCTCCGAGGCGAAGTCGGGCTTGAGGACGTCGGTGGTGGCCATGCGCTGGGACGCTAGCGGAGGTGGCGGGGAAAGTAAACAGTAGGACTTCCTACTTGCCGCTGTGGGGCGGGGCGGGGGCGCTGCGGCA
>DASZKU010000200.1:0-17183 GCA_035552815.1 Solirubrobacteraceae bacterium
TCGTCGATGGGCTCGAGCAGCCAGTCGAGGAACCGGGTGCTGTCGAGGAAGGGGTTGGGCGGCTCGTCGCCGCCGGTGGCCTCGGCCTCGATCAGCGCCCGGCGGTAGAGCCTGCGCATGCGCGGCTCGATCGTCAGCCCGTCGGCGGCGCCGTAGCGATAGGGCCGTTGCTTGGCCTCGTCGTAACCGCAGGCGAGGAGCTTGGCCGCGTAGGCCCGGCATAGCTCGGCCACCGCCGGATACTCCTCGAGCGACGGCCACGGGAGCTCGGGCATGGTCGCGAGCCGGTGGGCTCGATGGGGATCGAACCCGCCGCAGAAGTGAAAGAAGGTAACCGGGGGCACCGAGCGCTCGTGGAGGTTCCAGCCCATCACGTTGTAGCTCGGGTCACGCAACACGTGGGCTCCGAACAGCGACGGCGCGAAATCGAGCCAGCGCTGCTCCTGGAAGTACCCGTCGTCGGGCGCCATGTGACCGTGACGGGCGGTACGGGTAGCCCACCAGTCGACGAACGGCCTCCCCTCGCGACTGACGGCGACGAAGCCCGCGTTCAGCGTTCCCGAGCGCAGGAACCAGGGCTCGAGGCCCGCCCGGGGCCGAGTGATGTGGGGGGTGAGGACGAGGCCGTGTCGGGAGGCGAGCGCCACGGCCTCCTCGAGAGGAGCGTAGAGCTCGATGTCGGCGTCGAGAAAGATCACCGTGTCGGCGCCCCGGTCGAGGAGATGGCGGATGAGATAGGGCTTCAGAGCGCCGACGAGCTCGTGCGCGTCGTACATGGCGGCGAGGCGCAGGAGCTCGTGGGCGTCGAGGCCGAGGCCGAGCGGCCCCGCCCCCTCGAGGGCGACCGCGACGATCTCGGCGTCGGGATGGTGCTCGCGGACCGACCGTGCCAGCACCTCCCCATTGGCCCGGTAGCTGTTCGAGAAGATCGTGCACACGCATAGTCGCCCCATCCCGCGAACGCTAAAGGGTTCGCGCAAGAATTAGTGGCGGAATCTTGACGAGTGGCTGGGCGTGACTGGCGCCGCCCGCTCGCCCCCGACAGTACTGGTGGTACATGAGGGCGAGCGGGTGGCGTCCAGGCGCGTCCGGACGCCGTCAAAGCCGTCAATAATTCTTGCGCGGGCCCGATCGCCTCAGGGCACGCGTAACCTCGCCGTCCGATGCGCATCTGCCTCGTCTACGACTGTCTCTTCCCCCATACCGTGGGCGGAGCCGAACGCTGGTATCGCTATCTCGCCGAGCGACTGGCGGCCGACGGGCACGAGGTCACCTACCTCACCCTGCGCCAGTGGGACCGGGGAACCGATCCGGGCGTTCCCGGGGTGAAGGTCCGCGCCGTGGGGCCTCGCATGGCCCTGTACGCCGGGCCGGGACGGCGGCGAGTGCTCCCGCCCCTGGTCTTCGGGGCCGGAGTGCTCGGGCACCTGCTACGCCACGGGGGCCGCTACGACGTCGTCCACACCTGCTCGTTCCCGTACTTCTCCCTGCTCGCGGCGGCGCTGATGAGACCGAGGTGGAGGTACCGGCTCGTCGTCGACTGGTTCGAGGTCTGGAGCCGGCGCTACTGGCGCGAGTACCTCGGCCGGGTCGGGGGGGACGCCGGCTGGCTCATCCAGCACCTGTGCGTCCGCGTCCCCCAGCACGCTTTCTGCTTCTCCGCGCTCTACGCGGCCCGGCTGCGGGAAGAGGGGCTCGCCGACGTGCAGACGCTGGCGGGGGCGTACACGGGCTCGCTCGAACCCCATCCCGGGGGGCGCGCCGAGGCCCTCGTGCTCTTCGCGGGCCGCCACATACCCGAGAAGGCGGTGCCCGCGATCCCCCCGGCGGTGGCGCGAGCCCGCGAGCGGCGCCCGGAGCTGCGGGCCGCCATCCTCGGCGACGGGCCCGATCGAGCCCGGGTGGTGAGCCTGGTATCGGAGCTCGGACTCGGGGACGCCGTCGACGTGCCCGGTTTCGTCGCCGGCGAGACCGTCCAGGATCTCATGGCGCGGGCCCTGTGCCTCCTCCTCCCCTCCCGCCGCGAGGGCTACGGCCTGGTGGTCATCGAGGCCGCCGCCTACGGGACCCCGAGCGTGGTGGTGGCCGGGCCCGACAACGCCGCCGTCGAGCTCATCGCACCGGGGGAGAACGGCTTCATCGCGCCTTCGGCCTCCCCCGAGGACCTCGCCGAGGCGATTCTCCGCGTCGAGGCCGCCGGAGAGGATCTGCGCCGCTCCACCGCCGCGTGGTTCGCGCGCAACGCCCCACGGCTCTCGCTCGCCCAGTCGCTGGAGATCGTCCTCGGCACCTATGGCCACTTGTCGCAGGAGCTCGACGCACCCCCCAGGGCCCGGTGATCCCTGTAGCCTCCGCCGCCATGGCCGAGCGGCGGAGCGCGCTTATCACCGGGATCACCGGACAGGACGGCTCCTACCTGGCCGAGTTCCTCCTCGACCAGGGCTACCAGGTCCACGGCATGGTGCGCCGTGCCTCGACCGAGAAGTTCGACCGGATCGAGCACATCCGCGACCGCCTGACCCTGCATCAGGGCGACCTCCTCGACCATCGCTCGCTCGTCGACGCCCTGCGCGCGGCCAATCCTGAGGAGATCTACAACCTCGCCGCCATGTCCTTCGTCGCCGTCTCGTGGATCCAGCCCACCCTCACCGCCGAGTTCACCGGCGTCGGGGTGACGAGGATGCTCGAGGCGATGCGCGAGGCGTGCCCTGAGGCCCGCTTCTACCAGGCCTCCTCGAGCGAGATGTTCGGCAAGGTGCTCGAGGTTCCCCAGACCGAGAAGACGCCCTTCTACCCGCGCTCACCGTACGGGGTGGCGAAGGTCTACGGGCACCACATCACCGTGAACTACCGCGAGAGCTACGGGCTCCACGCGAGCAGCGGGATACTTTTCAACCACGAGTGCGTGAGTGCTCGAGTACCGCTCATGGTCCGGGAGAACGGGATTGTCGCAGTCAAGACCGCGGCCGATCTGATGCCCCTTCGGCGGAAGGGACCGAGCACTCAGACGCATGTTCCGAACGGGCTCGTCGAGGTCTGGGACGGCGCCGGATGGGAGAGAGTCACCGCGATCACTGCGACGCGGCGACGGCGCACCGACCCGGAGCATCGGCTCCTGTCGATCGAGGCCCGCGCCGGCATCGTCGAGGTAACCGCGCACCATCAGATGCTCGACGCCGACCGCGAGACGCTGCCGGCTTGTGCGGCGGAGGTGGGAACCCGGCTGGCCTTGGCCGATGCGATGCCTGCCACGCAGGATTGGTCAGTCGTCAGCCCGGAGATGGCCGAGTTCCTGGGGCTGATGGTCGCGGACGGATGTGTGCCTATCGGGACAACTCACGTCGACTTCGCCAACAACGACGAAGATCTGCGCTTCTGGATCACGCAGCTCTGGTCCAAGCTGTTCCTAGGCCAGGCCACAGGCCACCTCCTTCCGTCGGGCTGGAACGCCGACCGCACCGTGGAGCACGTGCGGCTTATCGGGGCTCCGGCAGCCTACTCCTGGCTCCGCGCGCAGCTCTACACCCCCACCGGCCTCAAGCAGGTCCCACCCCTCGTCCTCAACTCAGACGCCGAGGCCCGCCGCGCCTTTCTCAAGGGCTACTACGCGGGCGACGGTCTCAAGCGCGGCAACGGGCAATCGATCAAGACCAACAGCGCCGTCCTCGCCCAGGGCCTGTACTGGCTCTACCACCTCGAGGGGCAGCCCGCGTCCGTGTACGCCGAGCAGCGCGCCGGCAAGACCTACTACCAGCTCAACCTCCCCTCGCTCGTCCGGGTGGGGGCCAAGGGCCAGCATCTGCGCCGCGACCCGGCGGAGGTGCGCAGGGTCGTCGAGGCGCAGGTCGCCGACGACGAATTCGTCTTCGACCTCGAGACGGAGAGCGGCGTGTTCTGCGCCGGGGTCGGAGGGATCGTCGTCCACAACTCGCCCCGCCGCGGGCTCGAGTTCGTCACCCGCAAGATCACCTGGCACGCCGCCGCGATCAAGCTCGGGCTGGTGGACGAGCTGCGGCTCGGCAACCTCGACGCTGAGCGCGACTGGGGCTTCGCCGGGGATTACGTGCGGGCGATGTGGCTCATGCTCCAGGAGGACGAGCCCGACGACTACGTGATCGCCACCGGGGTGGCGCACTCGGTCCGCTACTGCGTGGAGGTCGCCTTCGAGCACGCGGGGATCTCGGTCGGCGACCACGTGGTCATCGACCCCTCGTTCCTGCGCCCCGCCGAGGTCGAGCACCTCATCGGCGACGCCGGCAAGGCCAGGGCCAAGCTCGGCTGGGAGCCCGAGGTGAGCTTCGAGGAGCTCATCCGGATGATGGTCGACGCCGACCGAGCGGTGCTCGAGATCCAGAGCGCGCGCGGGCCGCGCTGATGCGGGCCCTGCCCGTCCGCCTGAGCGGCCCCGTCCTCGTCGAGCCCGTGGTCCACGGCGACCACCGCGGCTTCTTCCTGGAGACCTACCGGCGCAGCGCCGCCGAGGAGCTGGGAATCCACGACGACTTCGTGCAGGACAACCATTCGCGCTCGCGGCAGGGGATCGTGCGCGGGATGCACTTCCAGCCGGGGATGGGCAAGCTCGTGCGCTGCGCGCGGGGAGCGATTCTCGATGTCCTCGCCGACATCCGCCGCGGCTCGCCGACCTTCGGCGAGTGGGAGGGCTTCGAGCTCAGCGACGCCAACCACCGTCAGCTCTACTGCCCCGTCGGGTTCGCCCACGGCTTCTGCGTGCTCAGCGAGGACGCCGATGTCGTCTACAAGACCTCGGCCTACTACGCCCCCGACCTCGAGCGCGGCTTCGCCTATAACGATCCCGCAGTGGGGATCGAGTGGCCCCAAGGCGCTGAGCTCATCGCCTCCGCCCGCGACGCCGGGGCGCCGACGCTGGCCGAGATCGCCGACTCGCTGCCCTTCGAGTACTCCCCCTAGGAGGCGTGCGCGGCGCCTCGCGCTCGCACATCCGGCATCATTGCCTGGCCGAATGCGCCGTCGTCTCGCCGTCACGCCCGAACAGTTCCGCCGCGTCGCCTATATCTCGCTCGCCGCGCTCGCGGTGATCGTCCTCACCGGCGCGGCCGTCCGCCTGAGCGCGTCCGGGCTCGGCTGCCCGACATGGCCGAAGTGCTACGGCAAGGTCTATCCGCCGCTGAACACGCACGCGTTGATCGAGTTCGGCAACCGGGCCATCTCCGGGCTCGTGGGGGTGGTGTGCGCCGTCGTCACCGTGCTCGCCTTCACCCGCCGGCCGTTCCGCCGCGACCTCGCGGTGCTCGCCGTGGCCCTCCCCGCGGGCGTCATCGCCCAGGCCGTGCTCGGCGGCTTCACCGTGCGCGAGCACCTGGCGCCCGGGTTCGTGATGTCGCACTTCCTCCTCTCCATGGTCATCCTCGTCTTCGCGGTGGCGCTGGCGTGGCGGGCAACCTTCGAGCCCGGCGCCCGGCCCCCCTCGACCGACCGGCTCGGCGTGTGGTCGGTGCGCGCCCTCGCCGTCCTCGGCGGCGTGACGATCTTCGCGGGCACCGCGAGCACGGCCGCCGGTCCGCACTCGGGCGGCGGTACGGGCCAGGTGATCAAGCGCCTCACCTTCAAGGGTCCCGACACCCTGAAATGGGTGGTCGAGCAGCACAGCACGGTGGCCGCCCTGCTCGGGGTGGCGGTGATCGCGGTATGGCTCCTCTATCGCCGCCGTGGCGCCCCGCCTCGGGTCATGGAGCCCCTGACCACGCTCGGAGTGCTCGTCGCCGCCCAAGGGCTCGTGGGCAGCGTCCAGTACGAACTTCACCTACCCACCGAGATGGTGTGGGTGCACGTCGGGCTGGCGACGGCCACGTGGCTGACGATCCTGTGGTCGGTGGCGGCGGCCGGCCGGCTCATGCCGCGACGTCCCTCGGTGCCGCCGCCGGCGGCCGAGGTGCGCGACGACGGGGTCCGGATCGCGGATCCCGTCGGCGGCGCGGCCCCTTAGGGCTCGCGTCAGCCCACTGCCTGTGCGACCACGGACCTTCGCGGCGGCGGCGCTCGCGTGCACGGCCGTCGCCGTGAGCGCCGCGGGCTGCGGCGGCCACAGCCGGCGTACCCACCCGGGCACGGGCAGGCTGTCGATCTACACGAGCCTGCCCTTCGCGGGGCCCTACGCCGCCGACGCCCAAGCCGTCTTCGACGGCGAGCAGCTCGCCCTCGCCCAGGCCGGGAGCCGGGTGAACGGGTCAAAGGTCATCCTCCGGCGCCTGAACGACGCCACCGCGGCCGGGCCCACCGCGGCCTTGGTGGCCCAGAGCGCCCGCGCCGCCGCCGGGGACGGGACCACCATCGCCTACATCGGCGAGCTCACGCCGGGTTCGTCGTCGGCGTCGATCCCCACCCTGAGCGGGGCGGGCATCCTCCAGGTCAGCCCCGGGGATAGCGCCACCGACCTCGCGGGCAAGACCTTCGCGCGAGTCGTCCCCCAGGACGCCGACGAGGCCGACGCCCAGCTCGCCGCGCTCAAGAAGCTCGGGGTCAAGACCCTCTACCTGCTCGAGGACCGCACGACCCACGGTCGCGACCTCGCGGCCACCGTCCTCCAGGATGCCGTCAGCTACGGGTTGGGGATCGCCAATCCCCTCGGTCGCTACGGTGCCAACACCCGGGCCCTGGTGCGGGCGATCAAGAAGTCCAGGGCGAGCGCCGTGCTCTACGCCGGCTCCCCCGCCCCCGCGGTGCCGACGATCTGGAACGCCATCTCGGCGGCCGACCCGACGCTCAAGAAGATGGCCTCCGCCTCGATCATCGACGATCCGTCCTGGGCCCAGACGACGGCGGCGGCGCGCGAGAACACCTATCTCAGCGCGCCGGGACTCCTGCTGCACTCGCTCCCCCGGGCGGGAACACAGTTCGTGAGCGATTTCGCGGCCGCCTACGGAAACCGGGTCCCGTGGGCGAGTGGCATCTTCGGCTACGTCGCCATGAGTGGAGTGCTCGAGGCCCTGCATTCGCTCGGCCCCCGCCCCCAGAACGCCCGCAGCCGTGTCGCCCTCGCCTTCCTCCGTCTCCGCGACCTTCCCTCCGCGCTCGGGACGTACTCGATCGTCGGCGGACAGACGTCGTTTCGGGCTTACGTCTTCAGCACCTATCACCGCGGCGTCGCCGCCCCGGCCTACGACTCGAGCTTGAGCTAGCGCCGGTCGAGCCGCCCCCTCCCGCTACGATCGACACGCTTATGCCTGCAGATCGCCCTGCCATCGCCGGCCCCCTACCCGCCACCTCGCGCGGCGCCGATCCCTCGCTCAGCATCCTCGTCGTCGACGACGAATCCGATCTCCGCGAGATGCTCACGCGCTCCTTCTCCCGCGAGGGCCATCGCGTCATGGCCGTCGCCGACGGACGCGCGGCCATCGACCGCGCCAGCACCGACCACTTCGACGTCGTCCTCCTCGACGTCGCCCTCGGGCCCGGTCCCGACGGCTACGAGGTGTGCCGGACGCTGCGCGGGCGGCGCAACGTCGTGCCCATCATCATGCTCACCGCCCTCGACTCCGAGGCCGACGCCGTGCTCGGCCTCGAGGCGGGCGCCGACGACTACGTGACCAAGCCCTTCGGCCTCGCCGAGCTCCGCAGTCGCATCCGCGCCGTGCTGCGCCGTGCCGGCACCCGGGCGATGGGCGACGAGGTGCTCGTGGTCGGGCCCATCGCCCTCGACCGCGCCCAGCGCGAGGTGACGATGGACGGCGAGCAGGTACGCCTCACCTTCTCCGAGTTCGAGCTCCTCGATGCCCTGATGGCCGACCCCGGCCGGCTCCTGAACCGCCAGGAGCTCCTGCGCGCGATCTGGGGCGACAGCGCCTACCGCGATCCCCGCGCCATCGACGTGCACATCCGCCACCTGCGCGAGAAGCTCGAGCCCGAGCCCGACAACCCGCGCTACATCCTCACCGTGCGCGGAGCCGGGTACCGCCTGCGGGGACCGTAGGGTGCGCTAATGCTCAGACGCCCCGGTGCCCTGGGCCTGCGGGGCCGGATCGTCGGTGCGTTGCTCATCAGCACGGTGGCGACGCTCGCGGTGGCGGCCCTGGCGCTGCTCCCCAAGCTCGAGAGCCAGCTCCGCAACGAGGCCCAGAGCACCCTGGTCGCGGAGCTGTCGGGCGAGCAGCGGACGTTCAGCACGCTCTCGACCGAGGAGATCATCGACGCGAACTCGGCTGCGGGGAAGCCCACCGTGGCGGCCCCGGCCGACGAGCCGGCCCCGTCGACGAACATGGCCGCCCAGGACGTCAACTCGCTCGACAAGCGCGTGGGCGGGACGGTCAGCCTCTACAGCTATCCCCTGATCCTCATCGCCTCCAGTGGACCCACCGGATCGATCGGGAACACGAGCTACGTCACCAGGGCCTTCCAGACCGGCCACACGGTCACGAGCTTCGGCTCGGGTGCCAACGGCGACGTCGCCAAGGTCGCGGTGCCGATCCCCAGCGGCAACCCGAAGTACGTCCTCGCCGCCAGCCGCCCGATCACCGAGATCCGCGGCGCCGTCGACGTCGTCCGCAACGCCTTCCTGTACGCGGCGCTGGCGGGGATCGGGCTCACCCTGATCCTCGGGATCCCCCTCTCGGCCACCCTCCTGCGCCGCCTCCAGCGCCTGCGCAACGCCGCCATCCGCCTCGCCCAGGGCGGGCCAACGATCGAGATCCCCGTCGACCGCGCGGGCGACGAGGTCGGGGACCTCACCCGCACCTTCGCGATCATGCAGCGTCGCGTCGCCCAGCAGGAGGAGGCACGCCGCGCCTTCGTGTCCACCGCCTCCCACGAGCTACGCACGCCCCTGGCCTCGCTGCACGGGATGCTCGAGCTCCTCGACGACGACCTCCGCGACCCGGCTCCCGATCTCGACGACGCCCGGCGCCTGCTCGCACGCGCCCGGGCCCAGTCGCGCCGCCTCGGCCGGCTCGCCAGCGATCTCCTCGACCTCAGCCGCCTCGACGCCGAGATCGAGCTCCGCAGCGAGCCCGTCGAGCTCGGCGAGCTGAGCCGCGCCGTGCTCGCGGAGTTCGAGCCCGCTAACGCCGAGCGCGGGATCAGCGCCCGTCTCGGGGAGTCGGCGGGAGCGTGCTGGGCGCTCGCCGACCCGGGCAGCGTCGCCCAGATCCTCCGCATCCTCCTCGACAACGCCTCGCACATGACCGCGCCGGGCTCGGAGATCCGGGTCACGCTCCACGACGGCGAGGGCCCGGTCGCCATCAGCGTCGCCGATCAGGGGCCGGGGGTGGCGCCCGACGAGCGTGAGCTCATCTTCGAGCGCTTCCACCGCGGCCGCGAGACGGGCGGCTCGGCGGGCTTCGGGCTCGGCCTGGCCATCGGGCGCGAGCTCGCCGAGCGCATGGGAGGAGAGCTCATCCTCGAGGACCGGCCCGGCCCCGGAGCCACCTTCACCCTGCGCCTGCCCGGCGTCGGCGCGCACGACGAGGACCCCGAAACCGTTCACGTCAATTAAATGACAGCATCCGCCCATGGAGGAGCGTGAGCTCAGGGCGTTGCTCGAGGCCGACGAGCACCATTGGTGGTATCGGGGCCGGCGACTGATCATCCGGGCGGAGCTCGACCGGCTCCCGCTGCTCGCCGGGGCCCGCGTGCTCGACGCCGGTTGCGGGTCGGGGCGGACGCTCGAGGACCTGCGCGTCTACGGCGAGGTATCGGGGATCGAGCTCTCCGAGCTCGCCGCCGAGCACGCTCGGAAGCGCAACCTCGGTGACGTTCACATCGGCAGGGTCGAGTCCTTACCCTGGGGCGACGATTCCTTCGACCTCGTCACCTGCCTCGATGTCCTCGAGCACACCCCGGACGATCGCGTCGCCCTACAGGAGCTGCGCCGCGTCACCAAGCGGGGCGGCTGGCTGCTCGTGACCGTCCCCGCCTACCCCGCGCTGTGGTCGACCCACGACGTGGTCAACCACCACTACCGCCGCTACACGCGGCGAACCCTGCGCCGCGCCGCCGTCGACGCCGCCTGGCGCGTCGACCGGATCACCTCGTTCAACAGCCTGCTTCTCCCCGCGGCCGCGGCCGTGCGGGTCTCCCAGCGCTACCGGGTCGCGGGGGAGAACCACAACGACCACGTCTCCGAGCTCCGCGTCGGGCCCCACTGGCTCAACGGCGTGCTCGAGCGTCCGCTGCGGCTCGAGGCCGCGGTGCTCCGGCGCGGGCACACCCTGCGCGCGGGCCTGTCGCTCCTCGCCGTGCTCGAGAACGTGGCGGGAGCGCCGGGCCGGACGAGTTTCCGCGGATGATCCTCCTTGTTGGCGCGATCATCAGCATCTCCGGCAGCCTCGGCTACGCCCTCCCCGCCCTGGTCGGGGTCGAGTCCCTCGGCATTCCCGTTCCCGGGGAGACGGCGCTCGTCCTCGCGGCAGGGCTCGCCGCCGCGGGCAAGCTCCAGATCTGGCTCGTCATCGTCATCGCCGTCGCCGCGGCGATCGTCGGGG
Organism: Solirubrobacteraceae bacterium; assembly: GCA_035552815.1. Classification (GTDB taxonomy): domain Bacteria; phylum Actinomycetota; class Thermoleophilia; order Solirubrobacterales; family Solirubrobacteraceae; genus Palsa-465. Next base: position 10,455 of record DASZKU010000200.1, read on the forward strand.
ACAACATCGGGTACTGGATCGGGCGCGAGCTCGGCCGCGAGGTCCTCGAGGCTCCCGGACCGTTCGAGAAGCACCGCAAGCGCCTGATCAAGGTCGGCGACCGCTTCTTCAACCGCTGGGGGAGCCGGGCGGTGTTCTTCGGGCGCTGGGTCTCGGTCGCGCGCGTGGTGGTGGCATGGATGGCGGGGATCAACGAGATGCCCTTGCCGCGCTTCTTCTTCTGGAACGCGCTGGGCGGGATCACCTGGGCCACCACGGTGGCGCTCATCGTCTACTACGGCGGCCAGGCCGCCAAGAACGTCATCACCAAGGTGGGCGTCTACGGCGCCATCGCCCTCGGGGTGGTCCTCGTCGCCGGCTTCATCTTCATGAAGGTGCGCGAGCGCCGGCGCCACGCCGCGGACTGAGGGTCAGCCGGAGTCCACCGGGTCGCGGGTGGGGGCGAGGGGAGGGAGCCACTCGCCGCGCACGGGCTCGGGCTCGGCGCCGCGATCGGCCTCGGCGCCGCGATCGGCCTCGACGCCGCGATCGGCCTCGACGCCGGGGTCCTCGACGCCGGGATCGGCCTCGGCATCGGGTGCCGAGCCCTCGGCGGCGACCACGTAGGTGCGACCGACCTTGTCGTGCAGGGCCTGGCGGCGCCTGTCCCACAGCGGCCACAGGTAGTCGACGGGCACATAGAGCCCGCTCGAGAGCAGAGCGGGCACCTGCCGGCCGAGCGCCTCGCGGACGAGGGCGGTGGCGAAGGTCAGGGCCAGGCCGTCCTCGCGGATGACGCGGATCCCCATCGCCCGCTTGCCGATCGTCTGACCGTTGCGCTCGCCCGAGCGCGCGAGCAGCAACGGCGCGTAGAGGACGGCGACGGGGAGCCCGATCTCGAAGGCCAGCGTCTCGGAGTGCGAGAGCGACCACCGCGGGCTGCCGCTGAGCGCCCACACGACGAGGAGCAGGGCGAGCTCGATCGCCCCCGTGATCAGGAGATCGATGGCCAGGGCCCCGCCCCGGGTCCACCATCCGACCACTGGGCGAACTGGCGCCGCCGGTCTCGAGAAGCTCACGCCTCGGAGTTTTACAGCCGGCTCACGCCGACGGCGTTATCACTGGGTGTCGGAGTCCGGGCTCGCGGTATCGAGCTCGAGCGCGGCGGAGTTGATGCAGTAGCGCTGGCCGGTGGGAGCGGGTCCGTCGTCGAACACGTGGCCCAGGTGCCCGCCGCACTTGCGGCACAGCACCTCGGTGCGCGTCATGAACAGGCTCCGGTCGGTCTTCAGCTCGACGGCCTCGGCCACGGCCGGCTCGTAGAAGCTCGGCCACCCCGTGCCCGAATCGAACTTGGTATCCGAGTTGAAGAGCTCGGCGCCGCAGCCGGCGCAGCGATAGGTCCCGTCGTCCTTGACGTGGACGTACTCGCCGGTGAAGGGACGCTCGGTACCGTGGCGGCGGAGAACGTCGTACTGCTCGGGCGTCAACCGCTGCTGCCACTCGCTGTCGGTGAGCACGACCTGACGTGATGAGACTTCTTGATTGGCCATGCCCATACGGTAGCGCGCCAGAGATGAACGGCGGCTGACGTCGGTGTGCTAACCTATGCTCATTAGGCATTTACCTACTGTTATTAGGAGCGACCGTTCATGACCCCGCCCATCCGCATCTCCCGCTTCGGTTTCGTCAACGCCTACCTCGTGCGCGAGGACGATGGATTCACCCTCGTCGACACCATGCTCCCCGGCAGCGCCAAGCACATCCTCAAGGCCGCCGCCGAAGCGGGCGCTCCCATCGTCCGGATCGCCCTGACCCACGCCCACGGCGACCACATCGGCTCGCTCGACGCCCTCGCCGATGCCCTGCCCGGGGTCGAGGTGCTCATCTCCTCGCGCGACGCCCGCCTGCTCGCCAAGGACCGCACCATGGATCCCGGCGAGCCCGACGTCAAGCTGCGCGGGGGCTACCCGGGCGCCAAGACGGCGCCCACGAGCACCTTCGCGGCCGGCGCGCGCGTCGGCTCACTCGAGGTCATCGCCTCGCCGGGGCACACTCCGGGCCACGTCGCCTTCTTCGATCACCGCGACGGCACGCTCCTCTCCGGCGACGCCTACTCGACGCTCGGCGGGGTCGCGACCACGGCCAAGGTGAACCCGCTCTTCCCGCTCCCCACCCTCGCCACCTGGCACCGCCCCACCGAGCTCGAGAGCGCACGCACCCTGCGGGACCTCGACCCCGCCCGCCTCGCCCCCGGCCACGGCCGGATCGTCGAAGCTCCCGGTCCGGCGATGTCGCGCGCCATCGCCGCGGCGCAGTAGGAATGCCCCGGCGCGGCCTCGACCGCAGCCAGGTGATCGAGGCGGCGATCGCCATCGCCGACCGCGACGGTCTCGGGGCCGTCACCCTCGCACGCGTCGCCGGGTCGCTCGGCGTGCGCCCGCCCTCGCTGTATCACCACGTCGATGGGCACGAGGGCCTGATGCGGGCGATCGCGCTGCGCGGGCTCGCCGAGCTCACGGCCACGCTCCAGGCCGCGGCGCTGGGACGCGCCGGGCCCGACGCGCTGCGCGCCACCGCGCACGCCTACCGCGACTACGCGCACGCCCACCCGGGGGCGTACGCGGCGACCCTGCGCGCCGGGGCACCTGGCGACGCCGAGCACGAGGAGGCGGGGAGAAAGGCGGTGGAGGTGATGATCGCCGTGCTCCGGGCGTGGCGCCTCGAGGACGAGGAGATGATCCATGCCGTGCGGGTGATCCGCAGCGCTCTGCACGGCTTCGTAGCGCTCGAAGCGGCCGGCGGGTTCGCCCTCCCCCTCGACATCGACACGTCCTTTGAACGCCTGATCGCGACCGTTGCCGCCGCCCTGCCTCCGGCCGCGGCGCCCGAAGAAGTCGCGGGCTAAGGGCATTCGCTCGTGGTGCCGATATCTCTCAGGACAATGGGAGGTTTCCAGGTGGGATCCAGCAGCCGCTTTCGTATCCTCGCCGCCGCGATCATGTGCGGCGCGGCCATCACCCTCGTCGGCGCCGGAGTCGGCGACGCGGCCTCGACCCCGGCGCTAACCGGCCACGCCAGCTCGGTGTCGGGCACCTCGGCCCAGCTCAACGGCACCATCGACCCGGGCGGACTCGACACCTTCTGGGCCTTCCAGTACGGGACCTCCACGGCCTACGGGCAGACCACCAGTCCGGTCCCGCTCAACGGCACGAGCAAGATGGCGGTCTCGACCGTGATCAGGGGCCTTCAGGCCGGCACCACCTACCACTTCCGCCTCATCGCCGTCCAGGGCGCCGCCGGCACCTCGGGCGAGTCCACCGGGTTCGTGGCCGACGACGTGACGTTCACGACCTCGGGCTCGCCGTCGATCACCACGAGCTCGCAGAACGGCAAGAAGCACGCCAAGGCCTCCCTGCGCAGCCGCACCCTGCACGTGCGCGGGCGCGCCACCCTGATTCCCTGGGGATGCTCGGGGAGCGCCGGGGCCGTGTGCAAGATCACCATGTCGCTGAGCGCCAAGGGCAAGTCGGGCTCGGTGAGCTGCGGCACCGGCACCTTCAGCGCTTCGACGGGCAAGCGCCGCTCCGTGCGCGTCGCGCTGAAGACGAAGTGCCTGGCGCTCGTCTCCGCCGCCCGCCACCACCGCCTCGGCGCCACCCTGAAGGCGACCTCGCGCGCCGGGAGCGGAAGCTTGAAGACCAAGGTCACGCTCGTCGGCTGAGGCTATAGGTAGCTCGTCGCCGCCCGATCGTCCGGCGCCACCATCTCCATGATCAACGACGACCAGGCGAAGTCGAGCGCGCCCATGCCGCATCCGGTGAAGGGGTTGTAGTACTCGCGCAGGCCCTCGGACGCGACCGCGCCCACCACCCCGCGCACGAGCTCGGCCGCGTCCTCGGCGTACCCGAGCCGCACCAGGCCGAGCCAGAGCAGCCACGCCGAGTTGATCCACGTGGGGCCCCGCCAGTAGCGCCTGAGCCCGAGCGGCCCCTGGTCGTCGGCCGAGAAGGTGGGGTCGTTGACCGCCACCGAGGGAGGCGCGACGGGGGTGAGGAAGCTGCGGGAGTCGAGCAGGTGCTCCTCCACGAGGCGGCGTCCGATCGCCTCGGGCAGGTCGGGGAGGGCGAGCGGGGAGAGCGCCGTCCACGTCCTCGCCACCGGCTCGCGGGGAGCCGGCCGGGCCAGGGGACGGAAGAGCCCGGCGTCCTCGTCGTACATGCGCTCGACGATCACCGGCGTCAGCGACGGCTCGCCGAGCGCGAGGCGGGAGAGGTTGTAGAGGACGTTGGTCATCACCTCGGCGCACACCGGGCCCCCGGCGGCGAGGACGCGGTGGAGGTCGAAGCCCAGGCGCCGGTTGCGCCGCACGAGCCCGATGAACCCCGGGCGGCTGTGGGCCCGGCGTCCCCAGATGGCATCGAACTGCGTCGAAGCGTCGAGACCGGACTCGTCGGGCTGGACGATCCAGATCAGGCCGTCGCCGTCGAGGTCGCGGTGCTCGGCGATCCACGCCTGGTGGCGGAGGATCCCCGGCACCGCCGCCGGGTCGCCGACGGCGACCCGCCACGCCCAGGCGAGGATGGGCGGCTGGATGCTCGCCGTCATCTGCGCGCCGGGTTCAGTGACGTTGTAGGTCCAGCGCCGGCGCCCCGTGAGCGGCGTGTTCCAGAAGATCGTGTGGCCGATGAACCCGTCCTCGCGCTGGGCGGCGAGCAGCGACTCCAGCTCGCGCCGCGAGCGCTCGGGATCGAAGCGCCGCCACATCATCGCGGTGAAGCACGAGTCCCAGTACCACTGCCACGGGTAGTGGCCGGGGCTCGGGCACGTGTAGGCGAAGGGGACGCCGTCGCGGTGCCGGTGCCCCTCGCGCCAGTTCTGACGCAGCGTCGCCTCGCACAGGGCACGGATCGTGCCCGGGTCGGCCGAGGCGGACGACGGTGTCTGCGCCTTACTCGTCGCGCTTCCAGCCGTGCCGCTTCGGACCGTTGGGCCCGAACAGGCCGATCACGTGGTTCCACGTGCTCGGCTTCGCTCCCGGCTCGTTATCGCGCCACATCGGCGCGGCGCCATGCGGGCTGGGGAGGCCGGCCGCCTCCATCGCGTCGATGCGGAGATCGACGCCGTGCTCGTGCAGCGACTGGATCTGGTCGGCGGGCACGAACTGCTGGTGGTTCGAGCCCCGCATGACGATCCCGTGGAAGATGTCCTTCTCGGGCGCGGAGACGACGTGATCGACGGTGCCGACCTCCTCCCCGCCCGAGGCGTACACCGGCACGCCGTCTTCGAGCACCAGGTACGCGATGGGAAGCCCTTCGTCCATGGCCGACAACATTAGCTGGCGGCGCGGGAGATGCGTAGCGGCGGTTTGCAGGCAGCGGGGACCGGGTTACTGGTGCCCGGCCACGGCATGGGGGACGTAGGGCTCCTCGACCCGGGCGATCTCGTCGTCGCTGAGCTCGAGGGCTTCCCCGGCGAGGGCGTCCTCGAGATGCTCGAGCTTGGTGGCGCCCACGATCGGCGCCGTCACCCCCGGCTTGCGGAGCAGCCACGCCAGCGCCACCTGCGCACTGGGGACGCCGCGCTCCCGCGCGACCTCGATCACGCGCTCGATCACCGCGAAGTCGATCTCGGGCCGGTAGAGCGCATCGGCGAAGGCGTCGGTGTTGGCCCGCGTGGTCAGCCGCTCGCCCTCCCGGGTGCGGTTGCCGGCCAGCAGCCCCCGGGCGAGCGGGCTCCAGGGGATGACCCCCACACCCTGATCGATGCACTGCGGGATCATCTCCCGCTCCTCCTCACGGTAGATGAGGTTGTAGTGGTTCTGCATCGAGACGAAGGGGGTGCTCGCCACCCGCTGCGCCTTGGCGAACTGCCAGGCAAACATGCTGCTCGCCCCGATGTACCGCGTCTTGCCCGCCTTGACCACGTCGTGCAGCGCCTCCATCGTCTCCTCGATCGGCGTCGTCGGATCCCAGCGGTGGATCTGGTACAGGTCGACGTAATCGTGGTCGAGCCGCTCAAGCGAGGCGTCGATCGACGCCATGATGTGCTTGCGCGAGAGGCCGCGACCGTTCTCGCCCGGCATCGTCGGCATGAACACCTTGGTGGCGAGGACATACTCCTCGCGCATCCCGAAGAGCTTGCCGAGCAGGCGCCCGGTCACCACCTCGCTCTGCCCGCCGTTATACGTGTCCGCGGTGTCGAAGAAGTTGATCCCGCCCTCCACCGCGCGGCGCACGATCGGCTCCGCGTCGACCTCCTCGAGCGCCCACTCCCGGCTCTCGTGCTTGCCGTAGCTCATCATCCCCAGGCACACGCGCGACACGCGCAGCCCGGTGTTGCCGAGGTTCCGATAGTTCATCACGGGTCTCCTTCGTCTCTCCTAGGCCGCCGGCCGCGGGTGGCACGGGACCTCGTGTGCAGTTGGGCGCGTACTTCCCCACGATGGTCTCAGGTCGCCGACGCGGGGCGAGGGACGCGCCGTTTACCGCCGCGCCATCCGCGGCGGTCGTGGTGCTGACAGGTGTGCTGGCGGCGGTCGTCGTCTGCGGGTGCGGGGGGCGGGCGCTGGTGACCGGCAAGCGCGGGAGTGGGCCGGCGCTGGTGGCCAGCCGGCGCGGAAGTGGGCCGGCGCGGAGGACGGCGGCGGCCTCGCTACGGCGGCCCCTGCGCCTGCCCTATGTGGCCCGGGGAGGTCGGTGCCCGGTGTCGGGCTCGCGGGCCCCGGAGGTCGGTGCCCGGTGTCGGGCT
>DASZKU010000201.1:0-8817 GCA_035552815.1 Solirubrobacteraceae bacterium
GAGCCGCTCGGGGAGGAGGAGCACGGCGAGCGGGGCGGGCATCGGACGCGCACCGTAGCGTTTGCGCGGTGAGTGGCTACCTCAAGCGCCTGCTCCGGGTCCTGGCGGCGTACCAGCTACCCGACATCGTCGCCAAGTTCGCCGCCGTCGGGCTCCTCCCCGTCTATACGAACTATCTGAAGACCGGGCAGTACGGCGAGGTCGAGCTCCTGGCCAACGGGGTGATCTTCGTCAGCATCGTCGTGCGCTTCGGAATCATCGAGGCCTTCCTGCGCTTCTACTACACCGACGCCGAGCAGGTGCGCCGCGATGCCCTCGTCCGCCGCGCCGTCGTCTTCCTCCTCCTCACCACCACGCTGGTGGCCGTCGCGTGCGCCGTCGCTGCCCATCCGCTCGCGCGCCTCGTCCTCGGCCCCGTGCCCCACGCCACCACCCTCTTCCTCGTCGCCGTGCTCGGGCTGTGGTCGTTCACCAACCTCGAGCTCGCCTATGCCTTGCTCCGCGTCGACGAGCGCGTGCGCACCTACGCGACCGCCTCGCTCATCAACGTCGCCGTCACCATCGTCGGCTCGGTCATCCTCGTCGTCGGCTTCAAGCTCGGCGCCCGCGGCCTCCTCCTCGCCAATTACGGCGCCTCCACCCTCGTCCTCCTCGGGCTGTGGTGGTCCTACCGCCGTCGCCTCCTCGGCAGCGCCGGCAGCGCCGGCAGCGCCGGCAGCGCCGAGAAGCTGCCCGTGCTCATGCGCTTCGGCCTCCCCACCGTCCCCGCCGAGGCCTCGGTCTACGCGCTCAACATCGTCGATCGCTACTTCATCTACCACGGTCACGGCCCCGGCCACGGCAGTGGCGCCGCGGGCGTCTACTCGATCGCCGTCAAGCTCGCCGGCGTCGTCGTCTTCACCGTGCGCGCCTTCCAGTACGCGTGGCCGCCCCTCGCCTACTCGATCACCGACGACGCCGAGGCCTCGCGCCTGTACGGCTTCGTCACCACCTATTACGTCCTCTTCAGCGGCTGGATCGTCGCCGGCCTCGCCCTCGAGGGCCGCTGGGTGGTCCATCTGCTCACCTCCCAGCAGAGCTACTACCCGGCCTACAAGCCCCTCCCCTGGGTTGCGCTCGGCTGGGCCATGTACGGGCTCTTCGTCGTCTTCGTGACCATTGCCGGCCGCGCCAAGGTGACGACGCGGAACTTCCCCGCCGCCCTCGCGGGCCTGGCCGCCAACGTCGTCCTCCTCGTCATCCTCCTTCCCCGCCTCGGCCTCACCGGCGCCGGCGTCGCCCTGTGCGGCGCCTACCTGGTCATGCTCGGCGCCATGTACTTCTTCACCCGGCGCCTGTTCACCGTCGCCTTCGAGTGGCGCCGGCTCGCCCAGATCGTCGTCGTCGTCGGGGGTGTGGCCGCGCTCGGGGACGTGGCGTTGCCCACGGGAGGCTTCGGCGGATTCGTCCTGCGCGCGGTCGCCTGGCTGGCGATCCCCGGCTTGCTTCTCCTCACCCGCTTCCCGCACCCCGAGGAGCTCGCGCGGCTGCGAGCGCTGGCCCGCCGGCCCGCCAAGGTCCCCTCATGAGCCGGCCGGCGGTGAGCGTGGTCATGCCCTTCGCGGGCAGCGCCGCGCACGCGCGTGCGGCCCTCGGTGCCCTCCTCGCCCTCGAGCTCCGCGACGGCGACGAGCTCATCCTCGCCGACAATTCGGGGACGGCGCCCCCGACCGCCGGGGTGAGGGTCGTGCTTGCCCGAGGCGAGCGCTCGCCCGCGCACGCCCGCAACGCCGGCGCCGACCACGCCTCAGGCGAGTGGATCCTCTTCCTCGACGCCGACTGCCGGCCGCGCCCAGGACTCCTCGACGCCTACTTCGCCACCCCCGTCGAGCCCGGCGTCGGCGCCCTGGCCGGTAGCGTCGTCGCCGCCGCGGGCGCCACCACCCTCGCCGCCCGCTACGGAGCGGCACGTAACTTCCTCAGCCTCGACGCCCACCTCGCCCACCCCTACCGCCCGCGCGCCGTCGCCGCCAACCTCCTCGTGCGCCGCGCCGCCTTCGAGGAGCTCGGCGGCTTCTTCGAGGGCCTCCGCGCCGCCGAGGACACCGACTTCGCCTGGCGCCTGCAGGAGGCGGGCCGGCGCCTCGAGGGCCGCCCCGACGCCGTCGTCGAGCATCACTACCGCGCGAGCATCCCCGAGCTCCGGCGCCAGTGGCGCGGCTACGCCGCCGGCCGGGCGTGGCTCGCCCGGCGCTACCACGGCTTCGCACCCGAGCCGGCGGTGGCGCGCGCGGCGCGGCGGGTGCTCGCGGCGCGGCGGGTGCTCGGGGCGCGGCGGGTGCTCGCGCGCGGCGCGTCGGGCGCGCGCGGCGCGTCGGGCTCGCGCGGCGCGTCGGGTGCGCGCGACGCCCCCAATCCCCCCAATCCTCCCGAACCGCGTGCCTTTCTCGCCCTCGACGCCGTCCTCGCCCTCGACGAGCTCGTCGGCTTCGCCCTCTCGAACCGGCCGGGTCGCGATCCCGCGCCGCCCGCCGCCCTCGTCCTCGTCGCCGATCGCTTTCCCACCGGCCCGGCGAGCGCCGCCCACGGTGTCCGGGTCGAGGCGGCGCGCCGCCCCGACGTCATCGACCGCCGCGCGGGGCCGAGCCTCCACGTCGATTACCGCGAAGACGAAGGGATCGCCGCTCGTGTCTGGGCGCTCGCGCGACTGGTCATCCACCCCCCAGCCCGGAGGCTGGGCGGGAAACGCTACTCACAGGGACGTTTCTCGCCCAGCCTCCTGGACCTGGCCCCGGCGGTGCTCCGCCTCGCCCGCGATCCCGGCGCTCGCGTCCGCTCGCTCGACCCCGAGAGCGCGGAAACGGCGCGGAGGCTCGCCGTGCTCGCGGGCGCCCCCCTCGACGAGCCGGGAGACGCGTAGGTGCGCGTACACCTGGTCGATCCCTCGGCCTACACGCCGCCCTACGACCACGCGCTCGCCGCGGCGCTCGCGCGCGCCGGCGCCGAGGTCGAGCTCGTCACGAGCGCCTTCGCCTATGGCGCCGTCCCCGCCGCCGAGGGCTACGCGGTAGACGAGCGCTTCTATCGCCACGCCCTCGGCGCCCCCGGGTCGCCGGCGCGGCGCGTGACCAAGCTCGCCGAGCACGTCCCCGACATGCTCCGCTACCGGCGGGCCGCCGCGCCGGCCGACGTCGTCCACTTCCAGTGGCTCACCGTCCAGTGGCTCGACCCGTGGCTCCTGCCCCGCCGCCCGCTCGTCCTCACCGCCCACGACCTCCTCCCGCGCGAGCCCCGTCCGGGCCAGGCGCGAGCGCAGCGGCGCTGCTACGAGGCCGTCGACGCGCTCGTCGTCCACTCCGAGTACGGCCGCCGGCAGCTCGTCGAGGCGGCCGGGGTCGACCCCGCCCAGGTGCATGTGATCCACCACGGCGCCTTCGAGCACCTCACGCGCATGCCCGCCGAGCAGCCCCTTCCCGCCGAGCTCGCGAACGTCGGGGAACCGGTAGTCCTCTTCTTCGGCCTGCTCCGGCCCTACAAGGGAATCGAGGTCCTCCTCGACGCGTGGCGGGGGATCGAGAACGCCGAGCTGTGGGTCGTCGGCCGTCCCCGGCTCCCCCTCGAGCCCCTGCGCGAGCGCGCCCCCGCCGGTGTCCGGCTCGTGCCCCGCTTCGTCGCCGATACCGAGGTCGCCGCTTTCTTCCGCCGTGCCGACGTCGTCGTGCTCCCCTATTCGCGTACCGAGCGCTTCGACTTCTCGGGCGTGCTCGCCACCGCGCTCGCCTTCGGTAAGCCGGTGGTGCTCACCGAGGTCGGCGGTTTCCCCGAGCTCGCGGCGACCGGCGCCGCCCGGCTCGTCGCGCCCGACGATCCCGGGGCGCTGCGCGAGGCCCTCACCGGCCTGATCGGCGACCCCGTGGCCCGCGAGCGCCTGTCCGCGGCGGCGAGAGCGGCCGCCGCCGGGCCCTACTCGTGGAAGGAGGCGGCGCGGCGCACGCTCGAGCTGTACCGCACCCTCGGGTAACGAGCGCCGGGGTGAGCTGGTCCGAGCGCCGCCCCTGGCCCCGTCCCTCGGCGCGTCGTCGCGCCAGGATGATGCCCGCCTCGCGAGAGGCCAAGGGCATGCGTGACGCCCGCTGACCCCGCCGCCCGCGACAATGAGCGCCGCCGTGACCGCCCTCACCATTCTCTTCTGGGTTTCCGCCGGACTGCTCGTCTATGCCCAGGTCGGCTACGGCATCGTGCTCGCGGCCCTGGCCCGGCTGCGCCGGCGGCCGGGCCCGCCGCCCCCGCCCGCGACGCCGCCCGCGGTGTCGGTGATCGTGCCCGCCTACGCCGAGGAGATGGTCATCGCCGGGCGGGTGGCGAACCTGCGGGCCCTCGACTACCCGGCGGGACTCCTCGAGGTCATCGTCGCCTGTGACGGGTCCGTCGACGCCACCGCCGAGCGGGCGCGAGCCGCCGGCGCCGACATCGTCCTCGAGCTCCCCCGCGGGGGCAAGATCCGCGCTCAGGACACGGCGGTCGAGCGCGCCCGCGGCGACGTCGTCGCCTTCTCGGACGCCAACGCGATCTGGGAGCCCGACGCGCTCCGGCGCCTCGTCTCCCCGTTCGCCGACCCGCGGGTCGGCTACGTGTGCGGGGACGTGCGCTTCCTCAGTGAGAACGGGACCAACCAGGAGGGCGTGTACTGGCGCTACGAGATGGCCCTGCGCGCGCTCGAGTCGCGGCTGCGCTCGGTCACCGGGGGAAACGGGGCCATCTACGCGACGCGCAAGGAGTCCTATGTCGTCGTCGACCCGATCATGGGCCACGATCTCTCCTTCCCCTTCAACATGGTCAAGCGGGGCTGGCGCGCCGTCTACGAGCCGGCGGCGCGGGCGAGCGAGAAGATGGTCCCGACGATCGAGGGCGAGTTCGCGCGCAAGCGCCGGATGATGAGCCACACCTGGCCCATCGTCGTGCGCGGGGGGATGCTCTCCCCGCGGGGCTATGACCCGCTCTACGCCTTGATGATCGTCTCCCACCGGGTCCTCCGCTACTCGACCCCGTTGCTCCATCTCCTCGTCCTCGTCACCAGCATCGTCCTGATCGGGCGCGGCTGGGTCTACGTGGTCGCCGTCGCGCTCCAGGCGGCCCTGCTCCTCGCCGCCCTGGCCGCCGCTGCCATCCCCGCCCGCCCTTTGCTCATCGCCCGCTACTACGTGCTCACCACCGCGTCCCTGGCCGCCGGGCTGTGGGACTGGCTGCGCCGAGGCACGCCGGCGGTGTGGGAGCCCGCCGAGGGGACGAGATGATGGCGCCCAAGCGCACCGCCCGCACCGCCGGCACCGCCGGCACCGCCGGGACCGCCGGGACCGCCGGCACCCCCGGCACCCCCGGCACCGCCCCCACCGCCCGCCCGCCGGTCACGCGCGCATCCGCTAAGCGCGCCATAGACGTGATCATCGCCGGTGCCGGCTCGGCGCTCACCGCCCCCCTGGTCGCGCTCATCGCGGTGGCGATCAGGCTCGAGTCCCCCGGACACCCGATCTATCGCCAGACCCGGGTGGGCCGGGGCGGCGCGACATTCGAGATCTACAAGCTGCGCACGATGATGCACGGCGCCGAGTTCACCGGCGCCGGCCTCGCCATCCAGCGCGGCGACGCCAGGATCACCCGCGTGGGCAAGGCGCTCCGACGCTGCTCCCTGGACGAGCTCCCCAATCTCTGGAACGTCGTGCGTGGCGAGATGTCGATCGTCGGGCCCCGTCCCACCGTGCCCGTCCAGGTCGCGCAGTACACCGAGCGCCAGCGCGGCCGCCTCGCCGTCAAGCCCGGGATCACCGGGTGGGCGCAGGTCAACGGCCGCGCCTCGCTGCCGTGGTCGGAGCGGATCGAGCTCGACCTCTGGTACGTCGAGCACCAGTCGCTCGCGCTCGACCTGAGGATCCTCGCGATGACGGGCCGCGCCGTACTGAGCGGGGACGGCCTCTACAAGGGAAAGCGGGGCGGGTGGCACCCACCGAGCGAGACATAGGCGTCCTCCTCACCGGCGTGGGCAAGCGCTACGACATCGTCTCGGCCTTCGCTCAGCACGCCACCGTCGTCGCCGCCGACCCGAATCCGCTGGCGCCGGCGCAGTACGCGGCGCATCACCGCTCCGCCGTCCCGCCGATCGACGATCCCACCTACGTCCCCGCGCTCGGTGAGCTGTGCGAGCGCCACCACGTCGGTGCCGTCATCCCCCTCACCGATCTCGATCTCGAGGTTCTCGCGCACGCGCGCGTGGCCGGCGAGCTTCCCGCTCTCGTGCCCGCGCCCGAGATCGCCCGTGCCACCTTCGACAAGTACGAGGCCCATCTCCTTCTCGAGCGCCTCGGACTCCCCTCGCCGCCCACCGTGCTGCCCGGTGAGCCGGTGCCGCACTACCCGGTGATGATCAAGCCGCGCCAGGGCTCGGGGGCGCGCTCGATCCACCGGGCCGACGATGCTCGGGCCGTCGAGTTTTTCGTCGACTACGTCAAGGAGCCGACGATGGTGCAGTGGCTCATGGACGGCCCCGAGTTCTCCATCGACTGCCTGTCGGACCCCGACGGTCGCTGCCTGAACGCCATCCCCCGGACGATGATCGAATCGCGCGGTGGCGAGTCGATCAAGGGGACGGTGATCGCCGATCCCGAGCTCGTCGAGCTCGGACGCCGCGTCGTCGAGGCCCTCGGCGCTCGCGGTCCCTGCACCGTGCAGGTGTTCCGTGACCGCGAGATCGGCCTCGGGATCACCGACGTCAACACGCGCTTCGGAGGCGCCTTCCCGGCGCCCATGTACGCCGCCCTGCCCGGCCGGACCTACCCGGAGCTCATCGTCGCCATGGCTCGCGGCGAGCGGGTGGAGCCCCACGTCGGGGAGTTCCGTGCCGGGGTGACCTTTACTCGATATTTCTGGCAGCTGGAGCTCGACGAATCGCTGCGACCCACGGGCCGCGATATCGTCGTCCCTCCGGGCCCGCCGGCTCCGAAATGACAGCTGGCTGACAAGCGGTTTGAGATATTTGCGCGGCGGGTAGAGTTTTGGTCCGGAAAAGAGCATAATGCCCGGCATGGAAGCGAGTGCGGTGCCGCGGGTGGCACCGGCAGGGGTTGCGGCATTGGCGTCTCCGGGGCTGTTGCGGCTGCTGTCGGACGACCGCTTGGTGGCGCTCATCAGGGACGGGAACACCAACGCGTTCGAGGCGGTCTACGACCGCCACTATCGGGCGATCCTCTCGTTCTGCCGGCACATGCTCGGCTGTGCCGACGAGGCCGAGGACGCCGTGCAGCACACCTTTCTTGCCGCCTACAACGACCTGGTGTCCTCGCGCAAGCCGATCCGGCTCCGGGCCTGGCTCTTCACCATCGCCCGTAACCGGTGCCTGTCCATACTCCGCGCCCGGCGCGAGCGCACGGCGCTCGAGTTCGAGGAGCGCGCGACGGACGGCCTCGCCGTCCAGGTCCAGCGCCGCCAGGATCTGCGCGACCTCGTCGTCGACATCAACCACCTGCCCGACGATCAGCGCGCGGCGCTCGTCCTCGCCGAGATGGGCGCCCTCAGCCACGACGAGATCGGCTCCGTCCTCGGGGTGCCCAAGGACAAGGTCAAGGCGCTCATCTTCCAGGCCCGCGAGTCGCTCCTCGCCGACCGCGCCGCCCGCGAGGCCGACTGCCGGGAGATCCGCGAGCAGCTCGCGACGATGCGCGGCGCCGCTCTGCGACGCACCACCCTGCGCCGGCACCTGCGCGGGTGCCAGGGATGCCGTGAGTACCGCCACGAGCTCGAGCGCCAGCGGCGCCGGCTCGCTCTCATCCTCCCCGTGGCCCCGACCATCGCCCTGCGCGAGGCGGTCCTCGGCGCGACCGCGGGCGGCGGCATCGCCGGTGCCGGCGTCGCGGGCGGCGGGCTCCTGGGCGCGGCCTCGGTCGTCAAGGGGGTAGCCGGCAAGGCTCTCATCGGCGCGCTCGTCGCCGCCGCGGGGACGACGGGAACCATGCTCGTCGTCCACGACTTCCGCCTCCACGGGCTCCCGCGCCCGGAGCCGTACACCCCGGCGGGTACTGCGACGAGCGTCCTCGGGGCCACCACCGCGCAGCTGGCATCGAGCACGAGCCGCACGGTATCGCGGTCGGCTACGGGCACGGGGACCTCGTCGACGACGGCCGCGCTCGCGGGTAGCTCGGGACTCGTCGTGGGCGGCCACCAGACGGCCACGGCCAAGGCCATCGTTCACGCCCTCACCGGCCAGCTCACCAATCTCCTGACCCCGACCTGGCCCCACGAGAAGCTCGGCGGCGGCGGGAGCGTCCTCGGCCCCACCGCCACGCCGACCCCCACGGGTACCGGCATGCTCGTGCCCGTCGCTCCCGTCCCCACCACGAGCCTGCCCGAGCCCGTCGTCGCCCTGCCGGGCACGCCCGGTGCCCTGCTAGGGACCTCACCGGGCCCCTACTCGGGCGGAACGACGCTGGGCGGTCCCGGACCCGCCGGCCTCTCCTCGGGGTCGGCCGGCGGCTTGGGCTCGTCGGGCGGTTCGGGCTCCGGCAGCGGCACGCCCACCCCCGTTCCGGTCACGGGTTCGGGCGGCGCGGGCGGCCCCCCAGTCCCGGTTCCGGTCACGGGTTCGGGCGGCGCGGGCGGCACCCCTGTCCCCGTCGGGTCACCAGACCCGACCGACGGCGGGACCGGCACCCCTGTCCCCGTCGGGTCACCCGACCCGACCGATGGCGGGACCGGCACCGGCTCGGATCCGGGCCCCGGTCCCGGCCCCATCCCGGCACCCCCGCCCACTCCGGAACCCGCGCCCACCCCCACCCCGGCGCCCACCCCCGC
>DASZKU010000202.1:0-13740 GCA_035552815.1 Solirubrobacteraceae bacterium
CAGCACGGGGAACGAGCTGCGCGCCGTCGCCGCCGGGTTGGCCGAGCCCTACCCGCGGGTCTGGTCGGTCGGTGCGCCGTCGGGCAATATCGTCCTCGTCGGCGACGCGACGAACGTAGACGCCGACCGCGTCGCCACCCAGGCCGCCGCCGACCCCGCCCCGGCCTGGCTCACCCCGCCGGGGGCGATCGCGCGGCTGATCGCCGGCACCTCTCCGCTTCGCGACCCCGGTGCTCGAGGGGTCTGACACGTCGCCGAGCTCACAGGGCTCGCTCTCCTCGGCCGGTCGGCGCCGGTCTACTCCTTGGCTGCCAATTCGCGTAGAGCCCATGGCGACATTGCCGTTGCGGCGACGAAGCTGGCCGGCAGTCCGGTGGCCTAGGCAGAGTACGCTCGGAGGTGATCGAGACAGCATCGGAACCGAATGCAGAGAACGACGTGGCCGTCGACCTCGGACCGTTCGCCCATAATCGCGAGGCCGTGCTGTGCCGGTGCCTCACCGGCGATCACGGCCACGGCCACGGCCACGGGCTCGATGCTCACCTCGAGGCGGCGTCGTGACCACGGAGAGCTTCGACCGGGACTTCTGGGAACGGCGCTGGGGACAGGCCCTGCGTGAGCACCCGGAAAGGATCGCGGGGCGCCAACCGAACGCGCATCTGCAGCCCGAGACCGGCGACTTGCGCCCTGGCCTTGCCCTCGACGCGGGCTGCGGGCACGGGTCCGAGACGCTCTGGCTCGCTGCGCGCGGGTGGCGCGTCACGGCGGTTGACTTTTCCGTGACTGCGCTGGAGCACGCCCGGTCGACAGCCCAGACCGTCGGCGCGGACGTCGCTGAGCGCATCGAGTGGACCGAGGGCGACCTCGCCACCTGGACCCCGTCGCTGGGGCGCTACGACCTCGTCATCTGCCTGTACGTCCACGTGGCGGGATCAGTGGGGGAGATGGTCCGGCGGCTCGGAGCGGGGGTCGCGCCCGGCGGGACCCTGCTACTGGTCGGGCACCGCCCTGTCGACCCCGCGAGCGGCGCCCCGACACCGGCGGCCGGGCAGTTGCAGGTCTCCGTCGTCGCCGCCGTCGATGCCCTCGATCCCGGCGAGTGGCGGATCGTGGTCGCTGAGGAGCGGCCGCGGGCCGCGGCCGGCAGCGGTGTCGACGCAGTGGTGCGCGCGATCTCCCGCACCTAGTGCGACGTTCGAACGAGATCCTCGCCAGCGCCCCACCGGTGGCGCCTCCGCTGGAGTACTCCACCCGATCGGAACGGGTCGAGTTGGTCAAGCAGCGGCGCGCGGGGTCATGTAGATGATCGTCAGTTAACAGAGCATGGCCAGGCCGAAGAGGAGGGCCATGATCAGGGAGCGACGTGGCCAACGTCTTCGGCGCCAATTCGCCGCCGGGCCAGGAGACGAACAACAAATCCCAACCTCGCCTCCACCGACTTCGAGGGCCTTTCCATCCATTGCGCTCAGAACGCAGCCCTGTGCTCGCCGGCCAACGGCGGCGTCGCCGACTCGCTCCCCAGCGAGCCGCGCGGCTACCAGGGCTTCTCGGCGCTCTTCGGCTCCGACGAGAACGATCAGTTCGTGGGCGCGAACCCGACGCCGAGCAACTGCAACGGGCTGACCATCACCTGCTCCTAAGCCAGCTCGGCGAGATCGACGCCAACGTCCAAGGCCGGCTCGCGGCCAAGGCCATCACCACGCCGTTCGACCTCCACTCCGACTCGGCCGCCGGCTTCTACCTGAACGGACAGCCCGCCCCGACCGCCCCCGCGGTGCGGGCGTTCGAGCGCGCCACAACCAGGCTTCAGGCCGACAACCCCTACACGGGCACACCGACATCCAGCCCACGCTCATGGCTCTGCTCGGGCTCACGGACGACTACACGCCGCAGGGCCGGGTGCCCTCGGAGATCATCTCGCCGAGGTCTACAAGGAGATCGATGCCCCCGTCGGACTCCTGGGCACGTATACCCTGCAGGCCTCGACCGAGGCGCTGAGCAGCGACTCGGCCGGCGACGGCATCTACGAGGGGATAGAGGCTCGCTTGGCCGAGCTCGGGAGCCGGCGCGACGCGCTCGCGGCGCAGATGATCGACCTCCTCGATGGAGCTGCCTTCGGCGGGCGCAAGGTCGATCCGCTCAAGGCCCGGTGGCTCGAGGAGCAGGGCCTCGCCCTGATCTTCGAGGCTCGCGCCGTGGCCCGTCCGGGGGCGGACACTGACTCACGACGTTAACATCGCCAGCACGCCCGGTCTTTAGCGTTCCCACCACGAGCGAGGTCAACCGGAGGAGGGGAGAGATGGCAGTTACACGCGTCGTCATCATGGTTCAGGAGAACCACACGGTTGACAACTACTTTCGCGGGCTGGCTCCTTACGGGGCCAACGTGGCCACCGACTGGCCCATCGCCCCCAATCCCCCCGCCAAGGACCAGGCGCACGACCGCCACGCCTACTACGAATGGCTGACCGGCGCGGGCACGGCGACCCACCTGCAGTTCGACACCGCCAAGGTGCTGCCCTACTACCTGTATCTCGCGGTCACCGGCGCGTTCCTGGAGAACCACTGCTCGGGGTTCGGCACCAACTCGACGCCCAACCATCTCATCATCGTCGGCGGGCAGACGCCGACGCTCAAGAACCCCTCTCAGCGCCAGACCGCGCCGCTATGGGACATGCCCTCGCTGCCCGGGCTTGCCGATGGGCACGGCGTCTCGTGGCGCGTCTACGCCGCCTCGGGCGACTACCCGGTCGGCTTCTACACACAGCTCAAAGGGTCGGCCAACGTCGTCTCCTCGTCCAAGTTCCTCACCGACGCCAAGGCGGGGCCGCTCCCCTCACTGGTCATGCTCTGGCATAACAGCCCGAGCGACGAGCACCCGCCCGCCAACGTGACCACGGGGATGGACCTGATCTGGCAGTCGGTCGACGCCGTCGTTCAGTCCGGGGGGTGGGACGAGACCGTGTTCATGCTCACCTGGGACGACTGGGGCGGCTATGACGACCACGTCAAGACGCCGGTGCTCGAATACACCCCGGACAACGTGCAACTCGCCTACGGGCCGCGGATCCCCCTGCTCATCTTCGGCGGCGCGGTCAAGGAGACGATCGACAGCCGCTGGTGCGCCCACGCCAGCATTACCAAGACGGCGATGGACCTCCTGGGCCTGCCCGCGCTCGGGGTGCCGCGGGTCGATCAGGCGCCGAGCCTGGCCGACCTCATCGATCCCGCGCAGACGCCGACCCCGGCCCCTCCCGCCTTTGGGGCGACGCTGACGATCCCGCCGCCACCGAGCCCACCGGTGGCTCCGAAGCCGACCCCTGCGCCTCCGACGGCGGCGCCGTCACCGGTGAGCGACATTCTCTTGCGCGACGGGAGTACGTTGCCCCCGCCCAACGACGCGCCGCTACCGCAGCAGCCGAGCCCTCCGGCCAACGCTTAGGAAGGGGCGCCTGCGTGGTTCCAGTTCACGCTGGCCGACGCGGAGTAGGTGGTGGTGTGGTAACCGCCGCCGCGGCCGCTGCCGCCGCAGCTCGTCTTCATGTAGACGTTGCCGAGGAGCGACGGATTTCGAGCATCGTGGGCGGGGAACATGGACCAGCGGTCCAAATCAGCCGGATGTTCGACGTCAAAGTGAAGGGATTCTCATCCTTCGTCCTCGAGCGGCAGGCCCTCGGCGCGCCAGGCCTGGACGCCGCCGATCATGTCGGTGGCGTCGAGCCCGAAGCGCAGAAGGGTGGCTGCCGCCAGGCTCGACTGGTAGCCGGCATCGCAGACGACGATGACCTGGGTGCCGGGGCGCGCGAGCTCGGGAATCCGGTCCTCGCACGAGGGATCGAGACGCCATTCGAGCACGTTGCGGGCGATCACGTGGGCGCCCGGTATCCGTCCGTCCCGGCGGCGCTGCTCGACGGGGCGGATGTCGACGATGGCGGCGCCGGATCGGGCCGCGGCGAGCGCCGCCGGCGGCGTCAGGCGCACGAGCTGGGTACGGGCGTCGGCGAGCAGGTCCTCGACGGTGACGGGTGGGCGGGGCTCGCCGGCGGGCATGCCGAGCATTGTCGTCGAGATCGCGCCGGATACGCCCGTTACCACGCGGTGACGATCACCTAAGCCAGGTCTCATCGAGCGCTTAGGCTTTTCGTCGGCAGGACAGCGAGGATGCTCCCCGGCCGCCGCCGAACGGTATGGAACTCCAGACGACCACCGAGCGCCCCCCGAACAACCGCCGCCCGAGCGCGGCCGAGACCGAGGCTCGGCGGCTCGGGTGGGCGCTCTTCCCGGTGCGGCTCTTCCTCGGCGTCACCGTCGTCTACGGGGGCATCCAGAAGCTCAGTGACCCCGGCTACCTTCATCCGGGGGCGCCGACCTACATCGGCACGCAGCTCCACGGCTTCGCCAACGGCACCCCCGGAGGCTTGCTCCTGCGCGCGCTCGCCATTCCCCATCCCCAGCTCGCGGGGGTCGGGGTGGCACTCGTGGAGATCATCGTCGGGCTTCTCGTCACCGCGGGCCTCTTGACCCGGGCGGCCGCCGCCGTTGGGCTTGTCCTCAACCTCCTGCTCTTCCTTACCAACAGCTGGCACACGTCCCCGTACTTCCTGGGCTCGGACATCGTCTTCGTCTTCGCCTGGCTGCCCTTCGTCTTGGTGGGGGCGAGCCGCCAGCCGAACCTCGCGCCCGCGCTGCACCGGCTCGCGGCGGCGATGACGAGCCCGCGGCGCCCGGCGGCCGAACGCCACCCCCCCGGCGCCACCGGCGCCGCGAGCGCCACCGGCCTCGAGCCCGAGCTCACACGCCGGGCGGCGATCGGCGCCGCGCTCGGCCTCGCTGGGACGGCCACCGCGGTGATCGCCGGCCTCTCGATCCTCAGCCGCGGCGCCTACCGGGCTCCCCGCGCCTTCGCCCTCGCCACGCGGCACCGCGGCGCCCCCGCGCCGGCGCCAACAACGCCGGGGAGGGCGACGCCGGGGACGGCGACGACGCCAGGCGCCGGCCAGCCCCCCGCCGGCATCGCCGCCCCCACCACCTCCGCTCAGTCCCTGCCCGCCGGCGCGGTCAAGCTCGGACCGGCGAGCCGGCTGCCGGCCGGGCAGGGCGCGACGTATCCCGACCCCACCACCGGCAACCCGGACATCGTCATCCGCCAGGCCAACGGGACGCTCGTCGCCCACAGCGCGGTGTGCACGCACGCGGGATGCACCGTCGGCTATCAGGGAGGGCAGATCATGTGTCCCTGCCACGGCGCCGTCTACGACGCCCAGACCGGGGCGGTGATCAGCGGGCCGGCGCCGGCTCCGCTCGCTCCCCGCAGGGTCCTCGAGCGCGCCGGGGAGATCTACGCGCTCCCGAGCTGATCCCGGCGGGGAACCCCGACGACATGCTCCTGCTCGAGCTCGCCTGGCGCGCGCGCGAGCTGGCGTAAGGTTGCCCTCTGATGCGGATCGCCACCTGGAACGTCAATTCGGTCAAGCAGCGCCTGCCCCGGCTCCTCCCCTGGCTCGACGAGCGCCAGCCCGACGTCGTGTGCCTGCAGGAGACCAAGCTCGCCGACGCGGCCTTCGCCGAGCTCTTCGGCGATGAGCTCGCGGGGCGCGGCTACGCGGTGGCGCTCAACGGCGAGGCGACGTGGAACGGGGTGGCGATCCTCTCGCGGGCGGGGCTCGACGACGTCGTCGCCGGGATCCCCGGGGGGCCCGGGTTCCCGCACCAGGAGGCGCGGGCGGTGTCGGCGACGTGCGGGGGAATCCGCGTCGTCTCGGTCTACGTGCCCAACGGGCGCACTCCCGGTTCTGAGCATTACCGCTACAAGCTCGAGTGGCTCACCGCCCTGCGCGAGATGGTCGCGGCCGGTCCCGAGGCCACCGTCGTGTGCGGCGACATGAACATCGCCCCCACCGACGCCGACGTCTTCGATCCCGAGGCCTACGTCGGTCAGACCCATGTCACCCCGCCCGAGCGCCAGGCGCTGGCCGAGCTCCACGCGCTCGGACTCCACGACGTCGTGCGCGAGCGCTGGCCCAGCGAGCGGGTGTTCACCTACTGGGACTACCGGGCCGGGATGTTCCACCAGGACCTCGGCATGCGCATCGACCTGATCCTCGCGAGCGCCCCGGTGGCGAGCCGGGTGCGGGCGGCGTGGGTCGATCGCCACGCCCGCAAGGGCACGGGGCCGAGCGATCACGCCCCCGTCATCGTCGACCTCGACGAGGCACCCGACGGTGACATCGGCCCGGTGGTGCCGCCGCCATCGGCCCCGCGCGCCAGGCGCAAGCCGGCCAAGCTCCCGCAGGCGGGGTAACGGGCCCCGGCGCCCCCCGGCCGGCGCCGCGCCCAGCCCGTACCCGCGCCCACCCCGTGCGCGCGCCCACCCCGTGCGCGCGCTCACGCCTCCCGCGGGCGGTCACGGTCGCGCGAGGGCTGCACGCGCTTGGGCTCGCCGGGCATCTTCGGGTAGTCGGGCGGGTAGGGCATGTCGCCGTGGCCCTCGGCCTCCTGGCTCTCGTAGAGGTCAAGGAGCGGCTGCAGCGAGTAGGAGACGTCGTCGATGGCGGCGTGGAGGTCGCCGACCTCGGCGAAGCGGGCGGGCATGCTCGCGACGGTGAAGTCCTCGGGCGCCACCTGGGGGAGCTCGTCCCAGGCCAGGGGCGCGGAGACGGGAGCGCCGGGCTTGGGGCGGATGCTGTAGGCGGAGGCGATGGTGCGGTCGCGGGCATTCTGGTTGTAGTCGACGAAGATGCACTCGCCGCGCTCCTCCTTCCACCACTTGGTCGTCACCTGACCGGGGAGGCGCCGCTCGAGCTCGCGGCCGAAGGCGATGGCGGCGTGGCGCACGTCGGTGAACGTCCACCGCGGCTCGATGCGGACGTAGAGATGGACACCGCGGCCGCCCGAGGTCTTGGGGAAGCCCGCGTAGCCGAGGTCGTCGAGGAGGACGCGGGCTTCGGCGGCCACGCGCACGGCGTCGGCGAAGTCGGTGCCCGGCTGGGGGTCGAGGTCGATGCGGAGCTCGTCGGGGTGGTCGACGTCGGCGCTGCGCACCGGCCAGGGGTGAAAGGTGATGGTGCCCATCTGGGCCGCCCACCCCACCACGGCGATCTCGGTAGGGCAGATCTCATCGGCGTAGCGCCCGGAGGGGAACTGGATCCGCGCCGTCTCCACGTACTCCGGCGCGCCGCGGGGGATGCGCTTCTGGAAGAAGGCGTCGCCGCCGCCCTTCTCGCGCGTCGAGATGACGATGCCCGGATGCACGCCCTTGGGCCAGCGCTCGAGCGTCGTCGGCCGCCGGCGCAGTGCGCGCATGATCCCCGGCTCGACGGCGAGGTAGTACTCGACGATGTCGAGCTTGGTGACCGGCGCCGTGCGCTCGGTGTCGGGGAAGATCACGCGCTCGGGGTTGGAGACGCGCAGCTCGCGTCCCCCGGCGTCGACGGTGACTGCCTCAGGCGCGGCCATGCCCGGGAGTTTGGCTCATACGGCGAGGTACCGGGCTCCGAGGGCGGCGGCGAGGGTGCGATGCGCGGGCCCGGCGCCCACCACCACCGACCGCGACGGCGCCAGGCCGTGCGCTCGCGCGAAGGCGAGGGGCAAGCCCGGGAGCGGCGGCCGGCACCAGCATCGCGGCGGCCCCGCGGCGTGGGGACACAGGGCCCGGTGGACCGGGCCCGACACGGCGGCGGTGAGCTCGGCGACGCTCGGGTCGAGGGCATCCGCGGCGCCCTCGGGGATCCAGTCGAAGACGAGGTGCGGCGCCTCGGGGTCGCCGCGCTTCACAGCCCGCTCCCATCCCGGCGCCCGCAGCGCCGCCGCCGCCACGTAGACGCCCCCGGGCACGCCGTCGGGAGGCTCCGAGCGCGCGAAGGGAACGACTTCGACGCCGGCGAACCCCTCCTCGGCGACCGGAGGCTCGAGCTCGCGCGCGGTGCGCATCTGCGAGGTGGGGGTGAGCACGCCCTGGGTGGTGCGGGCCAGCGTGCGCAGCTCCTCGGGGCCGGGGAGATCGCCGAAGCGCTCGAGCAGGCGCTCGACGAGGTTGACCTGGGCGTGGGCGAGCGGAGTGTCGAGCCACAGGCACCGGGTCGGGATCCCCTGGCCGCTCGCCGCGTCGATGACGTAGCTCCGCGCCGCGCGCGAGAGGTAGGTGTTGTCGAGGACGACCCGGCGCGTGCCTGCGGCGAGCTCCTCGGCGAGGGCGCCCGCGAGCTCGCGCAGGCCGCCGCCGCGCTCGTCGCGGTTCAGACGCAGGTAGCCGCGGGCCGCGTACCCCTCGGCCACCCGGGTCTTTCCCGCGCCCGGGATCCCCATGACGAGCAAGACCTCGGCGTCGTCGCGCTGTTTCGTTGGCCCGCGCCGGGCCCCGGCGGACACCGCGGCGGTCCCCGGGAGCGCGGCTCGGTCGCCGGCGCCGAGGGTGAGCCGGGCCGCGCGGGCGGCGCTCTGCGCCGTGGCCGGGGTCCGGGCGCCGGGGATGGCGATGACCGCGGGGGAGAGCGCGAGCAGCCAGGCGAGCGCGACCTCGGCGGGCGAGGCCTCGTGCGCGAGCGCGACGCCGGCCCATGGGCCCCGCCGCGCCAGGGCGCCGGCGCGGCGCGGGCCGCCCAGCGGCGAGTGGGCGATGAGGGCGATGCCGAGCTCGGCGCAGCGTTCGAGCACCCCGCCGCGCACGGCGCGGTCGTCATCGGCGCTGAGGGCGACCTCGACGGCGGCGATGGGAGCGAGCGCGAGCGCCTCGTCGAGCTGGCCGCGAGTGACGTTGGAGACGCCGATGCGGCTCACCAGGCCGTGCTCGGCGAGCCGCGCGAGCGCGCGCACCGAGGTACGCCACGGCGTGCGGGGGTCGGGCGCGTGGAGGAGATAGAGGTCGATGGGCAGGCCGTCGAGAGCGCCGAGGCTCGCCTCGCAGTCGGCGGCGATCGACTTGGCGCGCCCGTCCGGGAGCCACGCGCCGCCGGCGCGCGTCATCCCGCCCTTGGTGACGATGCGCGCGGCCCGTTCGTGCCCGGACCGGCGCAGGGCGCGCGCGAGCAGGCGCTCGCCCGCGCCGAGACCGTCTTCGCCGCGCCCGTAGGCACGAGCGGTGTCGAACACGGTGATCCCCGCGTGCGCGGCCGCGGCGATGGTGGCGAGGGCGAGCTCCTCGTCGACGCTCTCGTCGGTGGCGAGGCGCATGCAGCCGAGGCCGATGCGGAGCTCCGAGGGGTCAAGCCAGCCTGCGCTGCTCAGGTCGCGAAGCTTACGCGGTGAGCCGGCGCGCCCACGAGGCCCGTAGCATCGTCGTGGTGGACTCCTCGCTCAATCCCGCGCTCGCCGGGGCGCGCTTCTGTCCGCGCTGCGGTCAGCCCGCCGAGGTCGCCTTTCCGCGCTCGATTGCCTGTCCCCACTGCGGCTACGCGGCGTACTTCAATCCCAAGCCCGTGGCCGCGGCGATCCCCGTCGACGACGCGGATCGCGTCATCCTCCTGCGCCGTGGCTTCGAGCCCGGGCAGGGGCGCTGGACCTTCCCGGGCGGCTTCGTCGACCTCGGCGAGTCGGTCGAGGACGCCGCCCGCCGGGAAACCGACGAGGAGCTGGGGATCGCCATCGAGCTCGGCCGGCTCGTCGGGGTCTACTCGCGCGCCGAGGACCGCGTCGTCCTCATCGTCTTCCTCGCCCGCGCGCTCGGGGAGCCTCATACCACCCCCGAGGCAACCGAGGTCCGGACCTTCGCCCCGAGCGAGCTACCGTGGGACGAGCTCGCCTTCTGGTCGACCGAGCAGGCGCTCCACGACGCCTTCGGAGGCTGACGATGGCTGTCGCGCGGAGTTAGGCGCGGGCGCCGAGCGCGCCGCTGATCACGGGGATCAGGAGCCGTTGCACCTCGCTCGGCGGCACGTGCTCGAGCTCGGCTTGCATGCCGTCGGTCCGCAGGACGTGGAGGATTCCGCCGGCGCAGGCGACGCGGAAGCGCAGCTCTGACTCGGGCACCCCGGGGAGGGCCTGGCTCAGGCGCGCCACGAGCTCGTCGTGGAAGCGGGCGAGCGTCGCGGCCATCCATTCGCACAGCTCCTCGGGCGGATGGCTCGAGGCGCGCGCGGTGATACGCATGAAGGCGCGCTTCTCGCATTGCGGTCCCAAGCGCGCCGCGATCGCCGGGCCTACCCAGGCGGTGACGATCTCCTCGAGGGTGGCGTCGTCGCTGAGCTCGGCGAGCTGGTCGATCGACTCGTTGATGATGGTCTCGAAGGCTTCCTTGATGGCCGCGTTGTAGAGCGCTTTCAGGCAGCCGAAGTGGTAATTGACCGCGGCCACGTTGACCTGCGCGGCCTCGGTGATGTCGCGCAGGCGGATGGCATCCTCGCCTCGTTCGGCCAGGAGCTCGCGGGTCGCTTCGAGCAGCCGCTGGCGCGTGCGCTCGCCTACGTCGCGGCGCCCGTCGGACTTCTGCGGCGTTTCTACCGTCCGTGTAGATCCCATCGCCAATCAATTGAAGCATCTGCTTGACAAAAGCGCAAGTTGTGCAAAAATAAATCAAGCATTTGAATTGATTAAGCGATTGGGAACCACGACCCCGCCTACGACATGAGCACCGCGATTCGCTCCCGGCCTTCTGCGTGATGTCCGCGCTGGCGTCAAAGCCCTTCCGACCGCTGCGCCGCCGGTCCGCCGAGCGAGGCCGTGAGAAGCCGGCGGGGGCCGAGCGAGGCCGTGAGAAGCCGGCGGGGGAGGAGAACGGAGCGCCCGCCCGTCCCGTCATCGGGCGTCGCATGGCCACCGCCGCGCTGCTCGTCGCCCTCAGCGTGTCGGTGCTCCTGTCCGTCCCGGGGCTGCGACCGGTGGTGAACGCCATCGCCGAGATCGACCCGCTGTGGGTGGCGCTGGCGATCGCCCTCGAGGTCGCTTCCTGCCTGAGCTTCGTGATCGTCTTTCGCCTCTTCTTCGATCGCGTGGGTGCCCGCGATGCCCGCGCGCTGGCGTGGACGTCGATGGCCTCCGGCGCCCTGCTCCCCGGGGGCGGCGTCGGCGGGTACGCGATCAGCGGGTGGCTCGTGCATCTCACGGGTGCGCCCACGCGCTGGATCGTCCGGCGCTCGAGCGGCCTCTTCTTCCTCACCAGCGGGGTCAACAGCCTGGCGGTGATCGGCTCGGGCCTCCTCCTCGTGGCCGGCATCGCGGGCCCGCACGACTTCGAGCGCTCCGTGCTCCCGGTGCTCCTGGCGGGCGCGGCCACCGCCGCCGTCCTCGCGGTGCCGTGGCTCACCACCCGCCGTGGCACCGCTCCCGCGTGGCTCGAAGGTGTCGCCATCGGCATCCGCGACGCCGAGCGCGCTGGTCTGCACCCGAACTGGCGGCTCGCCGGGGCGCTCGGCTACCTCGGCTTCGACATCGCCGTCCTGTGGGTGGCCTTCATCGCCGTCGGGCACGCGCCGCCGCTTCCGGGGCTCGTGCTCGGCTATTCGATCGGCTACCTGGCCAACAGCCTGCCCGTGCCCGGCGGGATCGGGGTGCTCGACGCCGGCCTCGCCGGGGCGCTGCTCCTCTACGGCGCCTCGCCGGTCCACGTCGTCGCCGCCGTGCTCGTGTATCACGCCATCGCCTTCTGGATTCCGTCTCTGGGCGGGCTCATCGCCTACGCCGGGCTGCGCCCGCGGCTCGCCAAGCAGAGCAGCGAGGCCACCGCCTCGGAAACCGTCGCGAAGTGAGAGCGCTGGCCCTGATGCTCAGGCCCATTCGCTACGGGTGGGCGGTGTGCCTGACCGACGGCCGCGAGCTCGCGCGCTTCAGCGGTCCCTGGGCCAAGCGCCGCGCCCTGCGCTACCTCGCCACCGCCGCGGCGTAGGAAAGCGCAGGTCTGCACAGGGTTTCTCTCCGGAAACTTTTCTCCGGGGCTACCGCTCAGGCGCTTTCGCGCCGATGTAGTAGGCGATGTCGAGAACCATGGGTCTTGAGCACCTCCGCGAGGAGGAGGCGACCGATGTCGAGGAGCGGGTGCGGGTGCTCGTCGCCGACGACCATCCCGCCATGCGCCGGGCCCTCGCGCGCCTTATCACCGAGCACGACTCCTTCGAGCTCGTCGGGGAGGCAACCGACGGGGCCGAGGCGGCCGCGATGATCGAGGCGGTCTCGCCCGACGTCGCCCTCCTCGACGTGCGCATGCCCAAGCTCGACGGCCTCAGGCTCCTGCAGCGCCTGCGGACCCAGGCGCCCTCGGTCCGGGTGCTCCTCATCTCGGGCTACGAGGACAGCGCCATCGTCCACGAAGCGATCAGCCGGGGAGCGGCCGGCTTCCTCCTCAAGGACTCCGAGGAATCGGAGATCTGCGCAGCGATCACCGACGTGGCGCGCGGCCGCGCCGTCCTCTCCCTCGCCCTGCAGTCGGGCGTCCTTGACCAGATCCGCCTCCGGGCCCCGGAGCCGCTGACCCTGTCCGCGCGCGAGCGCGAGCTCCTCGAGCTCGCCACCGAGGGCATCACCAGCGCCGAGATCGCCAAGCGGCTGTGCCTGTCCCCCAACACCGTCAAGACCTACTGGCAGCGGCTGTACGAGAAACTCGGCGCGAGCGACCGCGCCAGCGCGATCGCGGAGGCGATCCGTCGGGGTCTGCTGCGATGACGGCGGACGCGCGCGATGACGCCGGCGCCGACCTGGCGCTGGCGCTCCTGCGCGCCACCCTGGTCGTCGTCATCGTCATCTCCGAGCAGCTCATCGACGAGCGGCGGCTCGACGGCCCGAGCTTCTGGCTCTTCCTCGCCGTCGCCGTGGTCTACTCGATCGCGGGAGTGTTCCTCGCCGTACGCCATCCACGCTCGCGGGCCCTGGCGCGCATCCAGCCCGGGCTCGACGTCCTCCTCCTGGCGGGGCTCACCTATGGCTCGGGAGGAGCGTTCTCCGACGTGCGCAAGGCCTTCTTCGTGATCCCGCTCGCGGCCGCCTTCAAGGAGCGCCCCCGCACCACCGCGATGTGGTCGATCACCGCCGTCGTCGCCTTCACCGTCGAGGCGGCCCTGGCGGGCGGGCACGTCGCCGGCAACCCCAACAGCTGGCAGCACATGACCTTCAGCCAGGACCTGTATCTGGCGTGGACGGGAGCGGCGGCGAGCATCCTCGCCCTCGCCCTGGCGCGGCGCAGCGCCCAGACCGAGACCCTGGCGGCGAGCCGGCAGCGCCTCGTCACCCGCGCCATCGAAGCGGTCGAGCGCGAGCGCACCCGGCTCGCCGGCGCGCTCCACGACGAGCCCGTCCAGAGCCTGATCGCCGCCCGCCACGATCTCCGGCGGGCCGAGCGGACGGGGGACCCCGAGAGCTTCGCCCGGCTCCACGAGGCGCTCAAGGACACCATCGGCGCGCTGCGCGAGGAGATCTTCAATCTTCACCCCCACGTCCTCGATCACGTGGGCCTGGGGGCGGCAATCGAGCAGATCGCTCAGCGCATGGCCATCGATGGCGACGTACGCGTCACCGTCGAGGTCGACGCCGACGCGACCCGCGCTCACGAGCAGGTGCTCTTCTCGCTCGCCCGCGAGCTCCTCGGTAACGCGGCCCGCCATGCCCGAGCGAGTGAGATCCGCGTGCGCGTGAGGCAAGCCCCGGACCATGTGACCCTCGAAGTCTCAGACGACGGGCGCGGTATCCCCGAGGGACGCGTGCAGCAGGCGTTGCTCGAGGGTCACATCGGCCTCGCCGAGATCTCCGAGCGCGTCGCCGCCCTGGGGGGCCGGGTGGCAACCGAGACGGAACCGGGGGCGGGCACACGCCACGTGGTGA